>JANOIS010000497.1:0-2076 GCA_031407755.1 Chloroflexota bacterium
GGACGCGGGCGATGAGCGCGCGTCACGAACGGTCTCCTCGGCCCAGTCCACGTTCCGTCCGCGGACCTCCGCGATCGAGCGGATGTTGGCGATCGCGTCGTTGAGGACCTTCTTGCCGAGCGTCCCCTCGATGTCCTCGCCTGAGCCTGAAATCGGCGATGCCGCCCCGATGTTGGTCCCCGACGCCATCACCGCGACATGTCCGGCCAGCGTGATGAACGTGCCGGCACTTGCCGCCCGTGCACCGGACGGCGCGACCCACACGATCGTGGGCAGCGGGGCGTCGAGTAGTGCCGAGACGATCGTCTGGGTGGCATCGAGGCTGCCGCCTGGGGTATTGAGTCGGACGACGACAGCGGAGGCGCCGTCGCGTGCCGCGAGAGCGATCCCTTCCTGGAGATATCCGGCGAGGACGTTGTCGACGACGCCGGTGGCCGGCAGGACGATGACCGTGCCACTGGCGGCTCGTGCCGGGCCGCCGGTCAGCAGCCCGATGACCCCGAGCAGGAGCGGCAGTGCGAGGAGAAATCGACCGATCTGACGGGTCACGGGGACCTCCGATGGACCATCGTACCCCCACCGGCGTCATGTGCACCATCCAGCCAGCGATCGGCCATATCCGGGTACCATCGGGTGGATGACGGTCCCCGGGCGCGTGGCAGCCGCTGCCCTGCTGTCCTCCCTCGATCCCCCGACCTGGTTCGTCGCGCACGCACGGGCCGTGGCCGAGGTCGCGGGCTTCCTCGCCGCGCGGATCGCGGCGAACGGGATCGCCGTGGATCGTGGCCTGGTCGAGGCCGCCGCCCTGCTCCACGACGTCGACAAGATCCTGCCCTCGGACGATCCCGCCCGGACCCTCCCGCACGGGATGGGTTCAGCCCGGTGGCTGACGGAATGTGGTCACCCGGAACTCGCTCGGGCGGTTACGGGCCACCCGCTGACCCGGCTCATCGATGGTGCGGCCTTCCGGCGCTGGGCAGCTTTCGCGAGTCGCGAGGAGCGGGTGGTCGCCTACGCCGACAAGCGGGCCGGGCAGCGGCTCGAGTCGATGGACGACCGGTTCGCCTCATGGCGCCGCCGCTACCCGGGGACGTGGGACGAGCCGACGTGGCGGGCGGTCCGGGGTCGGGCCGACCGTCTCGAACTCGATGTATGCCAGGCCGCCGCGGTAGCACCTGAGAACGTCGGTCGACTCGCCTGGACCGGAGCCGCACTACGCGCGGCAGGCTCCCGATGATCACGCCGCTGCTGTACGTATGGGGTGACGATGAACTCGTGTCCGAGCGCCTGGTCACCCGATTCGCGACGGCGCTGGCCGGAGAACTCGGGTCGCCGCTTGAGCGCTGGGACCTGCGCGGCGACCTCGCCACGGCGGCGGTCGGTGTGGGGCAGCTGCACGAGCGCCTCGCAACGGGGACGATGTTCGGTGGAGGTACGCTGGCCGTCGTCACCAACCCGGGCGCTCTCGTGCGGAGCAACGCCACCCGCGATCGGGTGGTCGAGGCGATCGGGCTCATGGCGGTCGGAAATGCGCTGGCCATCGTGGAGGCGTCGAAGTCGAGCGCCAAGGGTCCGGGTCCCAAGCGCCTGGCCGATGCCGTGACCGCGGCCGGCGGCCGCATCGTGGCCGCCACCGCGCCGCGCCCGACGGCGCTCGGTGCCTGGATCGATCGGGAGGCCCGCGAGCGCGGTCTCGTCCTCGCGCCGGGAGCGGCCCGGGAGCTTGCCGACCGACTCGGGAGCCGCGTGACCGAGGGCGACGTCGACCGGCGATATCTCAGCCGGACCGCCTCCAACGAGCTCGACAAACTGGGTCTCCGCCACGCCGTCGATGGCGGGCCCATCACGGCCGACGACGTCAGCGCGCTGGTCGCCGAATCGACGCCTGGCTCCGTCTGGGCCCTCACCGACGCCGTCGGCGAACGTCGGCAGGAGGCCGCGTTGCGTGCGCTGGATCGGCTGATCGACTCGACTCCGGAACCGGTCATGCTGGCGGTCCTGCATCGGCGCGTCGTCGAACTGCTCGAACTCGGCGATCGCCTTGGGGCCGGGACAGGGCTGCCCGCGGCGGCCCGG
>JANOIS010000083.1:0-10853 GCA_031407755.1 Chloroflexota bacterium
CCCCCGGGCGAGACGCCTCGCGGGTCTACCGCGTGATCCAGGACGCCAAGGCTGCGTCCGCGAAGTAGCCTGCTCGGCCCTCAGGCTGACACATCCCGGATGGCCGGCACGTTCCAGCCGATCAACTCGCAGCCGAGGTAGTGCCAGCCGCCCTCGCCAGGGGTGCAGTCCCGACACCCCCACGGCGTCAACCCACCCTCATCCGGCAGAAACGTGAGGTCGCAGTTCTGTTGCGTCGGGTCGCAATCGCGGTGGTGGCATGCGTGGCCGCAGTGGGTGTAGTGCTCGCAGGTGCACGAGGCCGAGACCGACGGCTCACGCAGCGGGCTGGCCAGGAAAGAATCGATCTGCATGATGCTGACCTCGTGACGAGCCTCCATTCTGCGCCCGACGTCAATGTCCAGCGCCAGCGCCGACTCGTCACCGCTTCGAGCGTTGGTCATCCCTGGGCCGTTCCATGTCGGTGCGCAGCGTGGGCGCGTGCGATCTCCCGGGCAAGTTCAGAGACCGGCACGACCTTTTGGGTTCCAGCCGGCAGATCCTTGAGCTGGACGTGGCCGCCGGCCAACTCGTCGCCCACGATGACCGCAAAATGCGCGTGCTCCTTGGCCGCCGATTCCAGTTGCTTGCCGAGCTTCCGTCGACCAAGCTCCGCCCGGGCGGTCACGCCCGCCGCCCGAAGGTCGGTGGCGATGCGAAGCCGCGTGATCGTGTCGTCCGGGTCCGCGCCCACGACGACGGCCGCGGGCCCATCGTCGACGGCCCCTCTCCCGCCCTGCTCTCCCAGCGCCAAAATGAGCCGGTCAAGTCCGATCCCAAAGCCGATCCCGGGCGTCGGTCGACCACCCAGCCGTTCAACCAGGCCATCGTACCGACCGCCTCCGCCCAACGCCTGCTGTTGACCCTCGCGACCGGAGACGAAGAACTCGAACGCGGTCCGGGTGTAGTAATCGAGGCCACGGACGAGCCCGGATTCCAGGCGGTAAGCGACGCCCAGCGCGTGGAGGTGGGCGCGAACGGCGGCGAAGTGCTCGGCGCAGGCGTCGCACAGTCGGTCGGTGATGCGCGGCGCCGCGGCGTTGATCTCCGCCATCGCCGGATCCTTCGAATCGAGCAGGCGCAGGACGTTGCGCTCCAGCCGATCGCGCTCCAGCGCCGGCAGCCGGTCGGACCGCCCGCGGTAGTACGCGGTCAGCTCCTCGACGTACGCCGGACGGCAGACCGGGTCGCCGATCGAGTTGAGCAGCACCTCGACCCCGGTGAGACCCGCGTCGGCGTAGTAGCGCGACCCGAGTTCGATGATCTCGGCGTCGATGGCCGGCCCCGGGTCCCCGATGGCTTCGATATCGAACTGCCAGAACTGGCGGTACCGGCCGGCCTGCGGGCGGTCGTAGCGGAACATCGGTCCGGTCATGGACAGCTTCACCGGCTGCGGCCAGGTCTGCATCCCGTGCTGGATGTAGGCCCGGACGATGCCGGCCGTGGGTTCGGGGCGAAGCGACCATGATTCCGATTCCTCGGTCCGTGGCGAGATTCGGAACAGCTCTTTCTCGACGATGTCGGTCACCTCGCCGACGCCGCGCTCGAAGACGGCCGCCTGCTCGAACATGGGCGTTTCGATGCGCCGGTAGCCGTAACGCGCGGAAAGGTCGTCGGCCAGCCGCTCCAGGCGAGTCCAGGTCGATGTCTCGTCCGGCAACAGGTCGCGGGTACCTCGGGCGGCGCGGAAGGTGGGCATACGCCGAAGTCTAGAGGGTCAGGCGGCGAGGACCGGCACGCCGTATTCGGCGACAAGACGATCGGCGGTCACAACGGTCAATCCCTCCGCGCGCGCCTGTGCGACAAGCATCCGATCGAACGGATCGCGATGGATCGGAGGGAGTCCACGTGCTCGTGTCACATGCTCGGCGTGGAGCGGCAGGTCCGCGAAATCCTCGCGCAGGGCGTCCGCAAAGCCGACCGGCAGGTCGAGCCGACCACGATCCTGCTTGATCAGGATCTCCCAGAGTGATACCACGCTCAGGTAGGCTTCGTCGGCCGACTCGATGGCCGAACGCGTCGTCGCCGAAAGGCGTCTGTTCCCGGATAACCACCAGATGGCGACGTGGGTGTCCAGGAGGAGCCTCATGGTTCCTCCGGAAACAGGATGCTTTCCTCGAAGTCGCGCGTGATGTCTTCGTTGTCGGCGTCAAAGTCGCCGTGCACCACGATCTGGCCCTTCAGCCGACCGAAGACGCGCTGCGGACGCTCCACCACATACGGGACGAGCCTCGCGACGGGCTTGCCGGCCCGGGCGATCACGATCTCCTCGCCGGCTTCCGCACGCTCCAGGAGGCGGGACAGGTTGGTCTTGGCGGCATGGACGTTGACGATCTCCGAAGCCATGGACTAAGTCTAGGTTAGGCCATGACGCGTGTCAAACGCGATCAACGCGCGATCCGCTTGGGCTGGAAGTGTCGTCAGCGTGCCCCGCCCGTGTCGTCAGCGTGCCCCGCCCGTGCCCTCAGCCGAGGTCGCGCTGGACGTTGATGACGTCCTTGAGCGTCTCGATGCGACCCATCACACGGGCCAACTGCGACACCGAGTGGACCTGGAGGGTTGCGGTCACGACGGCCGTGTGGTCCGCAGACACGGCCACGGCCGCGGCCAGGATGTTGACCTTGTTCTCGGCCACGACCTGGGTGATGTCACTCAACAAACCGGTCCGGTCATAGGCCTCGACACGGATGGCGATCGGGTAGGTCTGGGTGGGCTCGGCCTCCCACTCGACCTCGATCAAGCGACTGACCTCGCGTTCGTTGACCACCGTCGGGCATTTCTGCAAGTGGACCGTGACGCCCTTGCCCCGGGTGATGAACCCGACGATCGGGTCGCCGGGGATGGGATGACAGCACTTGGCGAACCGGACGAGCAGGTCGCCGACGCCCTTGACCCGGACGCCCCCGGTGCGCGTGACCTGCTGCGCCGGCGCAACGGTGGGCAGTTCAAGGTGCCCGTCATCAACCACGCCGAGACGCATGACCACGCTCTGGGCACTGACCGCGCCATACCCGATGGCGGCGTAGAAGTCATCGATCGATTCGTGGTTGAAGAGGCGACCGACCTCGCCGATCCTGTCCGCGCCGACCACCCCGATCGAGGTCCGCGCCAACCGCCGCAGCTCACGCTCGAGCGACGCCTTGCCATGCACGACGTTCTCATCGCGGTCCTTGCGCTTGAACCACTGGCGGATCTTTTCGCGCGCGTGCGACGTGCGCACGACGTTCATCCAGTCGCGCGACGGGCCGTGCTCGCCCTTGGTCGTAACGATCTCGACGATGTCGCCGTTCTTCAATCGATAGTCGAGCGGGACGAGCCGATTGTTGACCTTGGAGCCGATCGTCCGATGGCCCACATCGGTGTGGATGCGGTACGCGAAATCGAGCGGTGTGGCACCCGCCGGCAGGTCCTTGATGTCGCCCTTGGGGGTGAATACGAAGACCTGATCCTGGAAGATATCGAGCTTGATGCCCTCGACGAACTCGGTCGCGTCGGAGTCAGGTACATCGCGCTGCCAGTCCATGAGCTGGCGCAGCCAGGCGAGCTTGGCGTCGTACTCGCGATCGGACTTGGTGCCCTCCTTATAGCGCCAGTGGGCGGCGATGCCGACCTCGCTCACCTGGTGCATCGCGTGGGTCCGGATCTGGATCTCGAGGGGCTTGCCATCGATCGCGATGGCGGCCGTGTGGAGCGATTGGTAGAGGTTGTTCTTGGGGACCGCGATGTAATCGTCGAACTGACCGGGGATGGGCCGCCAGATGCTGTGGACGATGCCGAGGGCCGCATAGCAATCACGCACGTCGTCGACAAGGAGACGGATGGCGTAGACGTCGTAGATCTCGCCGAACTCCGCACTCTTGCGCTGCATCTTCTTCCAGATGCTGTAGATGTGCTTCGGTCGACCCTGCAGATCGGCGGTGATGCCGGCCGCCTTGAGCCGCGGCTCGAGCTCGGCGATGGCCCGCTCGATATAGGTCTCGCGGCCCTTGCGCCGGGTATCGAGCAGCTTGGCCAGCTCGCGGAACCGCTCGGGCTCGAGCGCCTTGAACGCGAGGTCCTCAAGCTCCCACTTCATCTGCCAGATCCCGAGCCGCTCGGCCAGCGGGGCGTAGATCTCCATGGTCTGGTGGGCGATGCGCTGCTGCTTCTCCGACGCGAGACCGTACAGGGTGCGCATGTTGTGCAGCCGATCGGCGAGCTTGATCAGGACGACCCGGATGTCCTCCTCCATCGCCAGCAGCATCTTGCGAATGTTCTCTGCCTGCTGCTGCTCGTGACTGTGGGTGCTGAACCGACTGAGCTTGGTCACGCCATCGACCAGATGGGCGACCTCCGGACCGAACCGCTCCTCGACGTCGGTCAGGCTGAATTCGGTGTCCTCGGGGACGTCGTGCAGCAGAGCCGCCTGGATGGCGACCGGATCGATGCCGAGTTCGGCCAGGATCTGGGCCGAGGCGATCGGATGGGTGACGTACGGTTCGCCGGTGGCCCGGCGCTGGCCGGTATGGGCCTCGACTGCCAGGTCGAAGGCACGATCCACGGTGGCAAGGTCGGCGGTCGCGTGGTGCTCGGCGATCGCCGCCCGAAGCTCGGCCCGGAGGGCCTCGAGATCGACCTCTGTGGGGGCGCGCGATATCGCATGTGGGCGCCGCGGACCCCGGCGGGATGTCGTGCGATCGCCTGGGGTGGCTCGCGGTGGGGACGTGGCGGGGGGCCCCTTCGGCGCTGCGGGGAGCGCGGCGGCGCCAGTCGGCGCGGCGGAACGACTACGTGGCGGCCCGGCCGTCGGTTTGGTCGCCGTCCCGGGCGCGGCGGGTACGGCAGGCGCCGCCCCCTTGGGCGCGGCGGCGGTCATCGCGTCCACGCGCGATACGGCGGTCCTCGAACGTTGTGACGCGGTGGCCATGCGTCGCAGGATAGCAGCGACACCCGTCCGCTCAGGCGCACGGCGCCTCGGGTGACCGTGCCGTCAGCCCCGGTAGCCCAGCGCTGCCAGCAGCTCGGTCGCCACGGCGTGCTCGTTCCACGGCGTCGCCCCGGTCGGCCCGATGATCGAGCGCTCGTGGCCCTTGCCGGCGAGGAGAACGACGTCACCGGGTCGGGCGGCGTCGAACGCCGCCTCGATCGCGGCCCGCCGGTCGGGGATGAGCTGGAGATCCTGGCCGCGCCGCCGCCCGGATGCCTCGGCGCCGCGCGCGATCGATTCGATGATCGAGTCGCGGTCTTCGCCGCGCGGGTCCTCGTCGGTGACGATGACGAGGCGCGTGAGCTCCCCGGCTATCCGACCCATCTGGGCCCGCTTGGCCGTATCGCGCTCACCAGCCGAGCCGAAGACCACGATCACACCGCCACCGCGCGCCACCGCGGCCGGGGCGAGCAGGTCCAGCACGGTCCGCAACGACGCCGGGCTATGCGCGAAGTCGATCACGACGCCGAACGGCTGGCCGAGATCGATACGCTCCATCCGGCCGGGAACACGCTCCAGCGATGCAAGGCCGGACCGGACGGCGGCCGGATCGAGACCGAGCACGTCACCGAGTGCGACGACCGCGAGCGCGTTATGCACGTTGAACCGGCCGGCCAGTCGAAGCTCCAGGGTGACGAGTCCGGCCGGTGTCCGGACCTCAGCCCGAACGCCCCCCTGGTCCTCGCTGACGCTCGTCGCCCGGATGTCGGCACTCGGCTCTGTTCCGTAGGTGACGACCCGGGCACCGCCGTCGCGAGCCGTGCCGATGAACACACCCGCGCTCGGATCGTCGAGGTTCACGATCGCGGTCGCTGGGACCGGCCGGGGCTTGGTCATCGACCGGACCATGCGCAATCGGTCGAACAACGAGAGCTTGGCGTCTCGATATGCCTCCCACGAGCCATGGAGATCGAGGTGCTCGTGGGTCAGGTTGGTAAGGATCGCCACGTCGTAGGCGACGTCCGCGACCCGGTCCAGGGCGAGGCCGTGGGATGTCGTCTCGATGATCGCCACGTCGTCGCCGGCATCGACCATCGCTCGCAGCGCCGCCTGCAGTTCGGGTGCCTCGGGCGTCGTGGCGTGAGCTTCGTGGGCTTCGGTATGACCGCCGATACGCGTCGCGATCGTGCCGATCATCCCGGCCCGGAGCCCGGCCGCCTCAAGGCCGGCGACCGCCAGATAGGCCGTTGTGGTCTTGCCGTCCGTCCCGGTGATGCCGACGACGGTCAGCTGGTGGGAAGGGTCGCCGAACCACCACGCTGCGGCTGCGGCAAGGGCGGGACGCGCCGAATCCACGATGACCTGCGGGGCGGCGACCCCGGGCAGTGCGCGCTCCACGATCAGCCCCGCCGCCCCTCCCGCGAGCGCGGCTTCGACGAAATCATGGCCGTCGACGTGCCCGCCGGGGATCGCCACGAAAAGGCTGCCCGGCCGGACGGCGCGCGAGTCGTGGGTGACCCCGCTGATCACGGTGTCGGCGATGGCGGCCCGGCCCGTGGCCCGGCCATCGACCCGTGTGCCGCGCAGCCGGCCAGCGGCCGACAGGCGTTCGATCAGGTCGCCGAGGGCACGGGTGGTGGGCGGTGGCGTGGCGCCAGTCATCGGGGAGCGCTCCGGCCAGCGCCCCGGCCAGCGACCCGGGCGGCCCGGGCAGCGACGCGGCCGGCCGCGTTGCGCCAAGGCCGGATGACGAGCTCGTGCGCGCCGGTCATCTCGACCCAGGTCGCGCCGAACGAGCGCTTGTGCTCGTACAGGCCGGCCATCGGGTCACCTTCCCGTGGTTCGGCATGGTCAGGTGCGATGTCCACGCCGCCGAGGTCCATCTCCACCCGCCCCTCACGGATCGCCAGCTGGATGGCCCGCCAGCGGAGCAGATGCATGACGCCCGGGTGGCTGGCCCGGACTCCGGGCGCATCGGCGGAGTGGACCGTGGACAGCCGCTCCCCGTGGCGGTACAGGATGAGGCCACCGAGCACCCGGTCCGGTGCGCTGCCGTCGCGGGCTTCGAGATAGACGAGCAGGCCCGCGGCATGGGCCGCCGTCCACCAGTCGATGAAGACGGCCTTTGGCCCGAACCGGAAACCGCGCCGCTCGCCGGTCCCCTCAAGCAGCGATCCGAAACCGTCGAGGACCTCGCCCAGCGGCCGAACCGGCACCACGAACAGTGGGTCGCTGCCGTCCCAACCGGCGGTATCGTGGCGGGCAACGATCACGCCGTCGCGTTCGGCACCGTTGATCCGCTGGCGGCTGCTCTTGGTGAACCCGGCACGGATGACGTCATCATCGGCGCTGGGCGCGATGGCCAGGCTGACCCGGTGGCGCGACGGCTGGATCTCGGGGATCGGTTGGAACCCGGCCGCGCGCAGCCCGGCGCGATACGCCGGATCGGCCGCCGGGATCTCCGCGTCGGTGGCGACGACGTCCGTACCCCGAGCGGCGAGCCAGTGGGCCACGGCGGCAACCCGCGCCGCGGCCACCTCGCCCGGCTCGTGGGGGCCCGCGATCGGCCCGCGCGGAAGGTAGGCACTGGCGCCTCCGACCCACGGGAACGGACGGACCAGGACGAGGACGGCGTGATCGTCATCGAGCACCACGTGGAGCGGCTGCCAGCCCAGTCGCGCGCGCTGCGCGGCCCAGCTTCGTGACTGGTAGACGTGACCACCCGGCACGTGCACGGTCCGCTGATCCCAGGCCTCAAGCTCGGCGGCGGTCGCCTCCCGGGGCAGGCTGGAGTCGATCAATCCGCGCCCTCCGCACCGCGATAGGCCGAGGCGGCCTTGCCCCCGCCCAGTCCGTGTCGACGCCGCGTCCACGCCACTCGCGCTCGCCCGGCGCCCTCGTACACCGCCCGGCCGAGTGGATCGAGGACGAGGTCCCAGGCCCCGATGTAGCGCACCTCGCGGCCCCCGAAGCCGGTCTTGAAGTGGGCGATCCCACCGGTCGCGAGGCCCCACAGATCGTAGCTCGTGGCGCCCAGCTCGCGCGAACTGCGGATGGCTTCCCACTTGAGCAGGTAGTTCGCCCGGCTGTCGCCACCGGCCTGCGTCATGCCGCCGTAGGGCTCGACGACGCGCGGCCCGCTGCGCACGAGAAAGAGCGTGGCGAGGGGTTCGCCATCCGGGGTCTGGGCAAACAGCAGGCGGGCCCGCCCGGCCGGCCGGTAGGCATCCCACACGTCCCGATAGGCCTGCTCCGTGCGGATCAGGAAGCCCGCCCGGTCCGCGGTCTCGCGGTAGATCCGGTAGAACTCGCCCAGCCGGTCACCATCCGCATCGACCACGACGATGCCGGCGCTGCGCGCCTTGTTCACGTACTGGCGCCATTTCTTGCGCAGATCGGCCCACAGCGCGTCCTCGTCTGGGGCCAGGTCGATGATCCGGCTGGACGCGGGCTGGATCGGCGGCGCGGGCCGCCAGCCGGCACGGCGCAGGGCCCGCCGCAGGGCGCCATCCTGATCGAGCGACCCATCGATCTCGATCTCCGGATCGATCCGGAGATGCGACACCCGCCCGGCGACCGCAGCCAGGTCGCGCCGGACGGTCTCGCTGAACGCATCGATCTCGTCGCTGGACCAGGTTGCGGCAACGGGTCCCCGGGGTGCGTACGCAAAACCCCAGGGCAGCGGCCGCGGCCGGCGCACGAGGATCTGAGCGCCGGCCCCGTCCTTGCCACCGGCCCGGAGTCGATGGCTTGACCAACCGTTGACGGCCTTGACGTTGGCCCACGCCGAGAGCTGCAGATACGACCCGGGCTCGCTCGACTCGACGAACGCGTCCCAGGCGGCGGGGTCGGCGGGAGCGATCCCGGTCACGACCGGCGCGGACGATGCAGCGCGTCGACCATGATCCCGACGATAGAGCGCAACTCCTCGATCCGCAAGGCGAGGGCGGCCCCAACGAACGTGGCGCCATAGATCGCGGCGACCGCGGCGCTCAGAGCGAGGATGCCGGGGACGCCGGCCAGGCCGCCCGCGGCCGCATCCGGGGCAAGCCCGGGACGGAGAGCTGCGTGGCCGATGCTCGCCGCGAAGCCCGCCAGCATCGTGGCAAGGCCCGTCCGAACCCCCACCCAGGCCACGGCCGCAAAACCGATCCGGCCCACCCGCCGGCGCAGCAGCACGAGCAGGGCGATGGCCTCGAGCCACGCCGCGATGGCGATGGCGAGGGCCACACCGGGCAGGCCAAGCGGCCCGACCATCGCCGTCGCCAGGGTCGTATTGACGAGCACGGCCAGGATCGCCACCACGACCGGGGTACGCGTGTCCTGCCGAGCGTAGAACGCCCGCGCGAGCACCGCGATCAGGGCATGCGCAACCAACCCGACCAGGAACGCCAGCAGCGTCGCCGCGGTCAGCTCGATGGCCGCTCGATCGAAACTGCCGAACAGGAGCGCCACGGCCTCGACGCGCAGGATGGCGATCAGCCCGGCGATCGGCAACATGACGAACGCCAGCAACCGCATCGCCCGGGTGAGCAGCCCGACAAACTCGTCGTGGTTGCCGCTGGCGGCCTCACGCGAGAGCGATGGGAACAGGACCACTCCGAGCGGCACGCCGATCACGCCGACAGGGATCTGAAGAAGGGTGAACGCCACGGTGAACACCGTCACGGCACCCACGCCGACGGTCGTCGCGAGGGCCGTGACGACCACGAACGTGATCTGGCTCGCCCCGAGCCCGATCGCTCGCGGACCCATCAGCGCCAGCGCCTGGCGAGCGGCACTGTCCGAGAGGTCGATGCGGGCGATATAACGGAAGCCGATCGCGCGCAGCAACGGCAGCTGCACGAGCAGATGGCCGAGTGACCCCGCCACGACGCCGACGGCGACCCCGGTGACGCCCATCGATGGCGCCAGCAGGAGCACGCCGCCGATGATCGCGATGTTGTAGACGATCGGGGCGGCGGCCGCACCCGCGAATCGACCGCGCACGTTGAGCACGCTGGTCGCGACCGAGCCGAGGGCGAGGAAGATCGGGCTCAACAACATGATCCGGGTGAGCTCGATCGTTCGGGCCCGGGTCGCGGGATCAAAGCCATCTGTGAACGCGGGCACGAGCCGGTCCGCCGCAAGAAAGGCGACGACCGCCAGGCCCAGCAGCACCAGCAACATCAGGTTGGTGACCGTCGAGACGACACGCCAGGCGCGGTCTTCTCCATCGGCCGCGAACACACTCGACACGACAGGGATCAGGGCCGACGAGAGCGCTCCGGCGGCGACCAGCTGGAACATCAGGTCCGGGATCCGGAACGCCGCATAGAACGCGTCGAGTTCGGCGGTGGGCCCGAAGGCGTTGCCGATGACGACGAGGCGCAGCCAGCCAAGGACCCTCGACACGAGGAAGGCCACCGACACGATGAGGCCGGCCCGCGCCAGCGTCCTGGTGGCGCTCATGTGCCGCTCGGCCGTCGTGCTCGCGGATGGGCGTCCCGGTATGCGGTCTGCAAACGGCCAGGGGACACGTGGGTATAGATCTGGGTCGTGGCCAGGTTCTCGTGGCCCAGCAATTCCTGGACCACTCGCAGATCAGCGCCACCGTCCAGCAGGTGCGTGGCGAACGAGTGACGCAGGGTATGGGGCGACACGCCGGCCGGCAATCCGGCGCTGCGGTACAGACGATCCAGCCGATAGCGCAGCCCACGCACCCCCAGCGGCCCGCCAAGATGGTTGAGAAAGATCTCCGTAGGTGGGGCGGGGGCTCCGGCCGTGGCCAGGGCTCGGGCTGGATCCGCGGACGGCCTGTCACCGGCCGCCCGGTCCAGCAGGATCGGCCTGCCGTGGTCCAGGTACGAGGCGAGGGCAGCCAGCGCGGGCCGCCCCAACAACCCGATGCGCTCCTTGCGCCCCTTGC
>JANOIS010000091.1:0-15954 GCA_031407755.1 Chloroflexota bacterium
CGGGCGGGGCCGGGCGCCGCTGATCGGTGCCATTGATCGATCCGGGGTCGATCACGAGGAACTGCCTCCCCGGATCGACGTTCTCGGGTAGCAACTCCTCGCGCTGTGGCCGCGATCGATCAAGCTGAGCGATCAGGCGCGGTCGAAACCGGGGCTACTTCTCGACGAGGTGGCAGTCCGCGGCGGGTCTGGGGCCGGCGGGTCTGGGGCCGGCGCCGCTGATCGGTGCCATTGATCGATCCGGGGTCGATCACGAGGAGCTGCCTCCCCGGGTCGACGTTCTCGGGTAGCCGCTCCTCACGCTGTGGCCGCGATCGATCAAGCAGAGCGATCAGGCGCGGTCGAACCGAGGGCTAGCCCCCGACGAGGTGGAAGTCGGCGGCGAATCCGGTGAACACGTCGACGTCAAGGCCGGTCCCGATCACGATCCAGGTCGGGGATGCGCCACGATCCACGACGACGGCATAGCGACCATCAGTGCCATGCACGAGGGTGCCATCCAGCCCACCGAATGGGGCTTCGCCGGAATCCGGCCCATCCGGCACGCAGCCGTCGGCGTCCGAGCAGACGAACCCCTCGCTGATTTCGAGGCCCGCGCCGCCGGGACCGCGGTAATCGATGACGATCGATCCGCCGCCGGCGAGCGTGTACGACCCGTTGCCGACGAACCAACCGGCCGGCAGGACGGGGCAGTAGACCGGCCAGTCGACTGCGCCGGCCGCGTTGGCGTAGAACGCACGGTTGTCATCACTGCCCGCGCAGGCACCGGCAGAGCCCGAGCCGTCGGTCGGTGTCGGCTCGGCGCTGCCGTCTTCCGGGGTCGGCTCGGCCGTCGGCTCCGGCTCGGCGGTCGGCTCGGGCTCGTCGGGCTCGGCGGTCGGCGCCAGCTCATCGGTCGGCGCCAGCTCATCGGTCGAGGTCGGAGGACCGAGGTCCGTTGGCGACGGATCTGCCGTCGGCGCCGACGAATCGCCGCACGCAACGACAGCCACCATCAGAAACAGCAGGAGGAACAGCAGGGACCAGCGACGGACGGGAGCGTGTCCCGGCGCGCTTGATTGACTTCGCGTCACGAACCGGAGGGTAGCACGGGGCCCTAGGGCGCGAGCCGGACGAGCGCCGGATCCACCCCGAACACATCCCGGATGCGGTCCGCTGTGAGCACCTCCGCAGGCGGGCCATCGGCGATGATCCGACCGCCATCGATGAGCACCAGCCGCCCGAAGAAGTGGGCCGCCATGCCAAGGTCGTGGAGAACGGCGACGATCGTCATCCCGTCGCGCTCATTGAGGCCGATCAGCAGGTCCATCGCGGCGACCTGGTGTCGAAGGTCGAGATGGACCGTCGGCTCGTCCAGCAACAGGATCGGCGTGTCCTGAGCGACGGCCATCGCGATGAGCACCAGCTGTCGCTCACCAAGGGACAGCTCGCGCGCATCACGCCCCACGAGATGCCCGATCCCGACGCGCTCGATGGCGGCCGCGATGGCGGCGTGATCGACCGGCCGTGGACCGCGAAACGGATCCTCGTGCGGGATCCTGCCCAGCCCCACGACCTCCTCCACCCGGGTCGCAAACGGCAAGGCGGCCGCCTGCGGGACCACCCCAAGGCGCCGGGCGATAGCCATCCGTGACAGGCCGGCCAGTGGCTGACCGAGCAGTTCCACGTGGCCGGCACTGGGCGCCAGCGTCCCGGCGACGACCCGCAGCAGCGTCGATTTGCCGGCGCCGTTGCCACCGATGAGCGCGACCCGTTCGCCGGCCGCGATGCCGAGATCGATCCGGTCAAGCGCAAGTCGGTCGCGGTAGCGCACGTCGACCCCGGTCAGGCGGATCGCGTCTCCGCTCACAGCTCGTACCCCGCGCGAACACGGCGCAGCAGCACGAGGAAGAACGGCGCACCGATGACCGCGGTCACGACGCCGACCGGGATCTCACCGAGCATCCTGGCGGCGAGATCGGCGAAGGCGAGCAGCGCGGCCCCACCGATGGCGGACAGGGGCAGCACGAGCCGCGCTGAGGGGCCCACGAGCAGGCGCACGACGTGCGGCACGACGAGCCCGACGAACCCGATGAGACCGCTGACGGCCACCGCGGCCGCGGTGATCAGCGAGGCCAGCGCAAGGAGGATCGCCCGCTCGCGCGGGACGTCGATACCGAGATGCGCCGCGGTCTCCTCCCCGAGCATGAGACTGTTGATCGATCGCGCACGCAGCCAGATCGCCACAGCGCCCGCCAGCACGAGCGGCGCCGCGCCCCCAAGTCGGACCCACGATGATCCATCGAACCCACCAAGGAGATACGAGAAGATCTGGCCGAGGGCGGCTCCCGACAGGTACATCGCCATCGCCAGCCCGGCCGCGAGCAGGGAGCCGACCGCATAGCCGGTCAGGAGCAGGCTGGTCATCGGCGAGAGCCCCCCGGTCTGCGACAGCCGGTAGACCGCGTAGACGGCGCCGAGCGCGCCGGCGAAAGCCAGGCCGTGCAGCAACCCGAACTGGAGGAACACGATCCGGATCGGGATGAGGACCGCGATCGCGGCCCCGAGCGCCGCTCCGGATGCAGCCCCGAGGACATACGGATCGGCCAGGGGATTGCGCAGGAGGCCCTGGAAGGTGACCCCCGCGACGGCCAGACCCGCACCCACGACCATCGCGGTCAGGACCCGCGGTAGACGCAGATCCACGACGATCGTCTCGGTCGCGTCCGACCAGGTGCGCGCGATGTCGAGACCAAGCAGACGATGGGCAAGGATCGCGATCGTGTCTCCCGGAGCCACGGCCACCGAGCCCAGGCCCACACCGAGGACGAGCGCCACGCCGAGGGCGCCGAGCCCGATGATCACGAGGGCCACGGGGCGAGCGCGAAGTCCGGCCGCCCGCTCGAGGAGCGAACGGGCGGGAGCGAGCTCGGAGCGAGTGGCCATCGGACTCGATCCGCCTACGGCGCGACCGGTGTCGGCGATGGCAGGGCCGCCTCCGGGTGGATCGCCAGCGTGAGTTCGCGAAGCCCCTCGACCAGACGCGGACCGGGTCGGGTCACGATGAGGTCATTGACACCACGTATCTCGCCGGTCTTCACCGCGGTCATGACATTCCAGCCGGGCCGCTCGGCCACGGCTTGGGCGGTAACGCCATACAGCGCGTCGCCGAGGATGATGACCTCGGGGTCGGCCTCGATCAGCTTTTCGATCGAGATCGCGAAGTCGGTCGGGCTGCCGGTGGTGATCGGTTCGCCGCCGGCGAGCTCGATCATCTCGACGATGAACGAATCGTCGGCCGCGGTGTAGATGTCGGTCGTCGCGTCCAGTTCGTAGAAGACCCTCGGCCTTGGCAGGCCCGCGGTGGCCGCGGCAACCTGGTCGAACTCGGCGCGCATCGCGGCGGTCAGGTCGGCAGCCTCATCGGCGAGCCCGACGGCCGCGCCGATGAGCTCGATGTCCGTGAGCACGGTGGCGATGTCCGGAGCGTAGGTCACGATGACCGGCACGCCGAGGTCGCGCAGCTGGGCGATCGCAACAGGGTCGTTGAAGAAGTTGCCACCCGCGATGACGAGGTCCGTCTCGAGACCGACGATCTTCTCGACATCGACCGCGGTATAGCTCGCTACGTCGGGGAGATCGACAGCTTCTGGCGGGTAGTCGTCGAAATCGGTCGTCGCGACCACCCGCGGCCCGGCACCAAGCTTGAACAGGATCTCGGTGGTAGCCGGCGTCAGCGAGACGATGCGCTGGGGCTCGGCGGCGAGTTCGACGGTCGTGCCCTCGTCATCCGTGAGGGTGACCGGGAAGGCGGCGACCGGGGACGGGCTGGCGGGTGGGTCGCTCGGGGCCAGCGCGGATGCCGAAGCGGGTGAATCAGTGGGCTTGGTACTGGCGGTGCTCGGCGACGCGGCAGGCGTGGAGCACGCGGCGAGGGCGGTAGCCGCCCCAAGGATCAGGGCGAGGATGGCGCCTGGGCGCCGGGAACGGCGGGACATCGGGTTGGGGCCTCCGGACAGGATGGGAACGGAGGGTCTCGACGAACGCGGACCCTCGGAATCGAAGCAGGTCGACGGAGGGTCAGGTGATGAGATACACGGGTCCTGCCTACCTCTCTCTCGAAGGTTCGAGCATGCACCGTGTGGTCGGCGACCGGACTTCCGCCCGAGGGCGGATCACCGTAGCGGGACTGTGCCGGATTCACACCGGCTTCGCGACCACGCGACGTTCGAAATGACATCGGCATGGAGCATCGATGTCGGCGCGGAGCGTAGCACAGCACGGCTCCGCGGCCCGTCAGATAAGCGGCAGGTGAGCGGCGCTTCGTACGATGCACGACTCGCCCTCCCGCTTCAGGTCCCGCCTTCGGCCCGCCCCAGGTCTCGCCTTGTGCCCGCCATCGTCTGTTCCTGCCGGAGGAGGTCAGTTCGACCATGGTGGAGTCACGTTGGTTTCGTCGAGCCGGTCCGGGAATCGCGGCACTGGGGGCCGTGGCGATCGTCGCCACGACGACCCTCGGCGCACCGCTGCGCGCCTGGCAACCGGACCCATGCAGCGGTCAGCCGCGGGCCGGGAGCCCGAGCAACGGCACATGGTACCGACTGGACCCGGTCATCGAGGCCGGGGCGCTCGTCGGTCAGCGCCTCGCGCTCGGCGCGCCCGGATCGGACCAGGCACGTTCGCTGGCCCTCGGGTCGGAGGCGTTTGCGGCCGGGCCCTTTGGCGGGACCGTCCTGGTCGGCACGGATGACGGACGTCGATCCGCGCTCTCGCTGGTGAACGTTGGTGCAGGGTGCGCCTGGGCCGTTGGCACGTCTACGGATATCGTGCGCCGGGCCACGCTCGCCCCGGACGGGATCACGCTGTTCGAGCATCGGCTGGAGCGCACGACGCGCTCGGATCTTGGGGTATGGCGTCGTTCGCTGGACGGCCGGGAGCCGGACGTTCGGGTCCTCGAGCCGATCGCCGGTGACGCTCGGTTCGGCCGGACCTGGCTCACGGACCTCATGTGGAGCGATGATGGGGCGACGCTGGCCGTCGAGTCGTGCGGCGAGATCGCCTGCCGGTTCCGCGTGCTGTCCCTTGACGGCGGTCCCCTGCGCACCATCACGGATGATCGCCTCGGGGACATCGTGGGCCTGACCGCAGAGCGGATCGTGGCCCATGGTGCCTGCCGCGGACTCCCCTGCCCCATCATCGCCGTCGACCTCGCCAGCGGTGCTGCCATAACGCTCCATCCGACAGCCGGCCAGGCCGTGCTGGCACGGGGCGCGGACGGTCGCTCCTCCGTCGTCCACGAAGTCGGCGCGGCCGGGGACAGGCTGCGCCAGGTCGACCTCCGCGGACGTGAGCTGGGATCCGTCGCGACGGAGCCAGAGGGCCGTCGCATGGTCCCTGGACCGACCCGTTCCGGCGGCGCCGTCGAACACGATGCTGGCTGGCTCCTGTTTGGCCCTGACGGTCGCTCGTCCCTCGGTGGGGCGACGGACTGGATCCTCCGCCGCGTCTCGGACGGCTCGGCCGTCCAGCTCGATGAGGTGTCGCGATGACGACCAGGTTCGGGCGCCGCGGGCGCCTTCTGTTGACCCTTGCCCTGGGGCTGGCCATCGGCCTGCCGGCGGCGCCGCTGGCTGGCGCTCATGGCCCCGATCCTGAGCTGGCCGGGCCCCTGTTCACGCAGGACCAGGTGCTCACCTATCGCTGGCGAGCCGGCAGCGAACCACCGGCCGCCATCAAGACGGCCATCCGGGCCGCGGGCACGGATATCGGGGCGACGCGGGCGTCGCGCGCCGCCACATACGCCTACGTCACCGACGGTACCAGTCCGATCGGTTACGGCACTGGGACGTGTGGCGTCAACGGCATCGCCTGTTTCACGCGCGATGCTCCGAACGGGTTCACGATGTGGCTGCGCGAGCATGGCCGGGTGTACGACTGGGGCACGCTCAAGTGGTGCCAGATGTACACCAACCCGCCAAATGGCTGTTATGACGCGGAAACGATCGCGCTCGATGAATTCGGGCACATCGAGGGCCTCGCCCACCACGTCAACTTCTCCGATGACCGCGATTACCTCGATGCGGTCGTCCAGACGATTTCGCGCACGAAACCGAGTGACGGCTGGAACATGCACGTGCTGGGCGTGTGCGACGTGGCCAGGCTCCAGATCCAGTACGACCTGGCGGGTGCCTCGTTCCCGTATTCGACCTGCCTGGACCTCACGACGGTGCTGACCCTGTCGACGACCCGCTCGACGATCCCAAAGGGAGGGACGGCGACCCTCACCGCGGTCCTGCGCGTCGCCACCGATGCCGCCTACGGTCGGCTCAGCAACAATCCCGTGTCCAAACGCGTGGTCAAGCTGCAGCGACGCCCGTACGGCGGAACCACCTGGACGACCGTCGCGACGATGGCCGTGTCAAACCCGACCGGGTCGTACGTCACGTCGCTGACCCTCAGCACGTCCACCGAGTTTCGAGCCGTGTTCTCGACGCCGGCCACCGAAGGCCTGGTGGGCGATACGAGCCTCACCGTCCGGGTCGGTGTCGTGAATTGCGTGACCGCCTGTCAACTGTCCACCGGTAGCTGAAGGAGTAGATCAAGATGCCGACGAGGTTCACACTCATCGATTTTCGGATCAGCGCGATCGGCGCATTGATGGTTGTCCTCCTCGTCGGCTGTTCGCCGACGACGGCGCCGGGCGGCTCCACGACCTCTGTCGCGGGACCCTCGCCAACGGTCGCGGCAACAGTCGCGGGACCCTCGCCAACGCTCGCCGGTCGCGACGCCCCGCCGGAAGCGCAGCTCGCCGCCGAGGGTGGCGACGCGGTGCTCGGCCAGCTGGGATCGTACACGTGGCTCCAGAGCGGCAGCGATTCGCCATGGCTGCCCGGTGCCCCGATCGCCGTCGGAGCCGGCGAGCCGCTGACCGTCGGACTGGTGCCAGCTGGCGACCTCGCTGACTGGCGTGCTCGTTACGTGCCGTCGAACGCCGGGGGTCCGCGCGGCGCCGTCGTGCTGGGCGAAGGCACGGGTGACCCTGCATTCCGTGCCCCCAAAGCCGGATCATGGACCGTCGAACTGTTCGTGGAGTTCGCTGCCGGTGCCGGAACCGCGAGTTACTACTGGCTCCTGGACGTCAGCTGACGTCAGCCTTTCGCCTCCGTCAGGCGCTTGGGACGGGCTGGCCCGCCGAGAAGATCGAAACCTGCGCCTCCTCGGGCAGCATGACGCCCATGACCTTTTGCAGGGTCAGGAGGTGGACACACGATCCCCAGCTCTCAAAGTAGTGGCAGGTGCAATGCCATTGACCGGTGTCGAGGGCGACGGTGTGCGTGTCGTTATCGCCGCGGAACGTGAGCGAGAGCTGCTCTACCGTGATCCGATCGAGCTCTCGAGCGTACCGATTCGCCTTCTCGACCTTGCCGATCAGTGAGCTATGCATCGTGCTGCTACCTCCGTCGCCCATGGGGCGCTACCGAGGCCGCCGTCCGGTCATGCACCTCGACCGGTGATGGCGGTCGCGTTCCGTGTCAGCCTACACCCACGGGGCCGTCCGGTCATCCCCGAATCGGCGCCGAGGTCACGGTACGTTGGTCCCCTCGCGGCCAAAGTCGTCCTCGAGCCGGACGACGTCGTCCAGCTCCGGAGTGGACACTTCGACAAGCTCGCAGCGCTCGATGGCCTCGTAACGATGGATGCGTCCGGTCGCGACACGCTGCCCCTCGCCAGGCCCCAGCTCCCGCTCCCGGACCACGCCGTCGTCGTCCTCGAGGTGCAGCCGCAACCGGCCGGACAGCACGAGGATCGTCTCGTCCTTGATCTCATGACGCTGGAGCGACAATCGTCGCCCGGTCTCGATGACCAGGATCTTGCCGACATACCGATCCGTGTGAGCCCAGATGAGCTCGTGGCCCCAGGGCTTGTCGACCCGTCGCGGCGGACCGGGCAGACCGGTCACCGGCCGCGCACCAGGTGCTCGCCGGCGACGAGCATCGCCTCGCGTCCATCGGCGGAGGTCGCCTCCGTATAGACCCGCACGAGCGGTTCCGTGCCTGACGCGCGGATGAGCAGCCACGAGCCATCGGCCACGAAGAACTTGAAGCCGTCCCCCGTGTCGAGAGCGACGGTCCGAACGACCGGTTCGCCGGCAAGCTCCGCCGGTCCCGCGGCGGCCAGATCGACGAGCAGGCGGCGCTTGACCTCCGCGTATTCGGCCCGCTCCACATGTACGTCGATTCGGCGGTAGAACGACGGCCCGGCGATATCGTGGAAATGCTCGATGGCCGCCGACACCGGCCAGCGCCCGGCCGCTCTTTCCCGCAGGAACAGGTCAAGCAGCAGCAGGTCCGCGTAGATACCGTCGCGTTCCGGCAGGTGCATCCCGAACCCAAAGCCGCCCGATTCCTCCGCGCCCATCATCGCCCCGGTCTCGATCATGCGGGGACCGATGAATTTGAAGCCGACCGGGGTTTCGTGGGTGGCGATCCCGTAGCGCTCGCCGAGGCGGGCCGCCATCGACGTGTTGTTGACGCTGACAACGACCGGATCACGCCAGCCGCGATGCTCGGCCAGGTAGTACATCAGCAGGCCCGTGACCTGGAGCTGATGGATGAACGTGCCTTGCTCGTCGGCCGCGCCGGCTCGATCCGCGTCGCCATCAAGGAACAGGGCGAGATCGAATGCCCCGCCGGACATCAGCCCAAGCGCTTCGTCGACATTGGGTCGGATCGGTTCCGGATTTATCCCACCGAAGTAGGGATTGCGTTCCTGATGGATCTCGTGGATCCGGATGCGCCCCCCACGCAGCAACCGCGGGATCCAGCCGGCGCCGACACCGTAGAGGGGGTCGACGAGCACGCCGATGTCCGCGTCACGGAGGGCGTCGATGTCCACGGTCCGGCGGACGAACCGCTCGTACCCCTCGAACGGATCGAACCACTCGACCAGGCCGGCCGCTTCGCCATCGGCGAACGGTCGACGATCGATCGGGCCGCCACCATTGATCGCGAGTCGCGCCTCGACGACCCCCAGGATCTCGGCACCCGCGGCGGCGCCGGTCGGAGCCTTGACCTTGAACCCGTTGTCCACCCACGGGTTGTGGCTGGCGGTGATCACGATGCCGGCCGCCGCGCCCCGCTCGACGACCTCGAACGAACTCATCTGGGTGGGGACCGCATGGACCGCGAACGCCACCGGGATGTCGTGGGCGAGCATCACCTCCGCGGCCGCCGCCGCAAAGTGCTCCGAGGCGAACCGTCGGTCATAGGCGATGACCACGCCCTTGGCAGTCGCACCCTGCCCCTCGACGTATTGGGCGACACCGTCGGCGCAGCGCCGGACCGCGTCGAACGTGAACTCGTCGGCGATCCGCGCTCGCCAGCCGTCCGTGCCGAACACGATGGGCGTGGGCGAAGTCTGCCCTGCGGTCGTGGTCACTCAGCCTCCCGGTTCCGAACAGCGATCGATGAGCCCGCGAATCAGGTCGATGTCCGCTGCGGACCCGCGCAGGACCGCGATCGCCTGGGTGGCGGTCATGCTGCCGCTCTCGGCCGGGGCGATGACGCCGAGCTGGCCGGCCACCCGGCGCACGACAAGGTCAGATTCCTCGACCGAGACCGTCTCTCCGGCCTGCACGACGGCACCCTGGCCGCGCGCCCCGATCGATTCGAGGATCGATGTCCATGACCCGAGGTCGGACCAGCCGACGTCCATCGATGCCATTACCACGTCGCCGTTGCGCGCCGCGCTCTCCATGACGGCGTGGTCGATCGACAATGGCGCCCTGATCGATTCATAGGCTCGCGCGAGCGCTTCGGAGGAGCCGATCATGGGCTCGATCGACTGGATCAGACCGGTGTAGCGCTCCAGCGCCGCCCGGATGGCGCGGCGGCGCCACAGGAAGATCCCCGCATTCCAGGCGGCGCCGTCCGTCCGCTCGAACAGATCCTCGGCACGCGCGGGCTTCGGCTTCTCCTCGAAGGCCTGGAGCGGGTACGCCTTGACGCCATCGAACGTTTCGCCCTGTGCGACCCTGGGCAGCAGATAGCCGTACTCGGTCGCGGGTCGGGTGATCTTCGTGCCGAGAGTAACCAGTGGGTCAGCGATATCGAAGGCGCCGGTGGCAACCTGCTCGGCCGCGACACGCAGGACGTGGGCGTAGACGTCGTCGCGCGCGGGGTCGATGTGGGAGTCGGCGGGCAGGACGATCATCACTTCGTCGTCTGGTCGATCGATCGCCGTCACGGCGAGGGCGATCGCGGCCGCGGTGTTGCGGCCCATCGGCTCGAGCAGGATCCCGGCGCCGGGCAACTGGTCGCGGACGAGTCGCTCGTAGCGCCGGTCCGTCACGACCGTGATGTCATCCGTCACGGCACGCAAGCGCCGGTCCGTTGCCTGGAGGAGGGTCTCGTCACCGAGCAGTGGCAGGAACGGCTTCGGGCGTTCGGGTCGACTCAGCGGGTGGAGTCGGGTTCCGCCGCCGCCGGCCATGATGACGGCGTACATGTGTGGGTCATCGTAGCGGGCCGAAGTGCGGCGCGCGGCACTACTGGGCGATCACCACCCAGGTGCCTTCCCAGATCACCCGGCGCTGCCACTCGTGATAGCGGGTGAACGACTTGCTGAACCGGTCCACGGACAGGTATCGATACGGCCACATGTCGGCGGTGGAGCCCAGAGACCCGCTGACGTAGAAGCCGAGGATCGTCCGCTTCGAGGGATCCGCCGGGTCGTGGCTGGTCCGATAGCCAAGGACGACCCAGGCATGGGTGCCGTTGCGGACGGTCACGCCGACCGGATCGCCGGTCCTTTCGATGGAGTCGACGATCCGGGCCATGGCTTTGGACCTGCTCGTGAAGGCGAGCGCGGCGTAGGGCCGACCGGAGTAGGTCCGCATCGCGCGCGCCCAGCCCGCTGGATCGTTGCCCAGGGTGGCGTATCGGTAGCGGTTGAAGTCGCGGGTCCGCTTGTAGAAGAACTTCTGGGTGCGGTACGTCCGGTTGCTCGTTCCCCGGACGAGATTGACCATGGACTGGGTCGCCGCGGGTACGCACCAGTAGCTGGTGTACTGGCGGACCATCGCGCCGGAACGGTACAGGTTGACCCGGGTGATGACGGGGGTCGCGACGGGGGTCGGGGTTGGCGAGGCGGTCGGGGTCGGTGTCGCGGTCGGGGTCGGTGTCGCGGTCGGAACGGGCGAGGGGATCGGGGCGGGCGAGGCGGTCGGGGTCGGCGCGGGCGAGGCGGTCGGCGACGCGCTGGGCGGCACCGACGGGTCGGCGGCTGCCGCGTGTCCCGGGGCGCCGCCAAGGATCGCCAGCGCGAGGCCGACGGCGAGTATCAGGTGTGCGCCACCACGCCGCGGCACGGCTCGATCATCCATGGACCGGAGCCTATCGACCGATTCGCCGTGGCACTCCCCTGTCGATGGTCCTCGGCCACCATCCTCGATGGTCCGGCCGGACGGCCGTGCAGCCGGGTGGCCGCGCCGCGTGCCCTCAGAAGCTTGGCGGCGTGAGACAGAACAGGACGGTGACCGGGACGTCCCCGTGGTTCGCGTTCCAGTGCGGCAGCCGCGACGGGAATGTGATCGCATCGCCCTCGCGCAGGACGTAGCGCTCATCACCCACCCACAGGTCGAGCACGCCGGCCAGGACGACGACGACCTCCTCGTCGGAGTCGTGGGTGTACGGCTCGGCGCCTGTGCCCCCGCCGGGCTCGATGGTCGACATGATCACCTGCAACCGCCCGGCCATGTTGGACGTGAGGAACTCATCGATCGCCCCGAGACCTGGATAGGCAACCCGCCGACGGGCCTCGCGCCGAACGACGCGACCGCCATCGCCGTCCTCCGCGAACAGCTGGGCGATGGACAGGTCGAGCGCGCGGGCGATCCGCTGGACGGTGGCGATCGACGGGCTCGTGACGTCGCGCTCGACCTGTGACAGGAAGCTCTCCGTGACCCCCGCACGCTCGGCGACGTCACGCAGTGTCAGGCGACGGGCCTGGCGCAGGGATCGGATGCGCGTCCCGAGCTCGAGTTCGGTGACCATGGGCGTCCCTTCCGGAGCGGCGATCGAGCTTCAGCGACTGAAGTATAGGTTCAGCCGGTAGCCGTAGGGTCGTGTCCGGCCCAGAAGACGGTGCGAGATTCGCACCAAAGGCGCGTTGACGCGGGACCTACTCGCCACTACGATGCGGCGATGCTGTAGTCCAGCTACAGGCATTCCGCTCAGCGACCGGAACCACCGCGCGAGGACCGCCGTTGACTGCCCCCGCCACCAGCGACGCTCCGGGCAGCGGAGCGATCGTCGGATCCGTCACCTCGAACAAGCGAGATGCCACGGCCCCCGATGTCGACATCATCGGCGTGACCAAGCGATTTGGCAGCGTCACGGCGGTCGACGCCATGGATCTGTCCATCGCCCGCGGAACGTTCTATTCGTTGCTCGGCCCGTCTGGCTGCGGCAAGACCACGACCCTGCGCATGATCGCCGGCTTCGAGCAGCCGACCGAGGGCGAGATCCTGCTCGCGGGCCAGCCGATCGCCGGCGTGCCGCCATATCAGCGCAATGTCAACACCGTTTTCCAGCACTACGCCCTGTTCCCGCACATGGACGTGGCCCAGAACGTGGGCTACGGACTCCGTCAGCGCAAGGTCGGCAAAGCGGATGAGGAACGTCGGGTCGCCGAGGCCCTGGAGCTCGTCCGGCTCGGTGGCTACGGCAAGCGGCGGACCTGGGAGATGTCCGGCGGCCAGCAGCAGCGCGTGGCCCTGGCACGAGCCCTGGTGAATCGGCCGACCGTCCTCCTCCTCGATGAACCGCTTGGCGCGCTTGACCTCAAGCTGCGCAAGGAGATGCAGCTCGAGCTCAAGGCCCTCCAGCGTGAGGTCGGGATCACGTTCGTGTACGTGACCCACGACCAGGAGGAGGCGCTCACCATGAGCGACGTCATCGTCGTCATGCGCGACGGCCGGATCCAGCAGATGGGCGACCCGACCGAGCTATACGAACGGCCCCTCAATCGATTTGTGGCGGACTTCATCGGGACGTCCAACTTCATCGAGGCGACCGTGGTCGAGCCGCCCGACGAACACGGCAACATCGTCGTGCGCAGCGCACGCGGGCTGACCCTGCGCGGGCGGGTGACCGATGGCAGCGCGACCCTGACGGCTGGCGATGTGGTGACGGTCGCGTCACGGCCGGAACGGCTGGAAGTCATCCCCGCAGACGCCGCGGACGCGACGACGCCGGCCGTGGCCGTCAACGGCAGCACCCAGATCCGGGGGCGCGTCCGGCAGGGCACCTACCTCGGCGATCAGACCGAGTATCGAGTCGAGACGGAGGAGGCAGGTGACCTGATCGTCCGTCACCAGAATGCCGCGGGCGCAGGAGGCGCCCCAGGTATCGGTCCGGGCGATCCCGTGGTCGTCCGGTGGCAAGAGGAAGCCAATCTCATCCTCGTTGGCTGAGGGAACGGAGCACCCGGGTTGGCCCGGAACGCGCGGCGGTCTGGTCAGCGCGGAGCCCAGGCGTCGGTGGCCGGGATGATCGTGGAGCAATCCGGCTAGCCCAGACGGGGGCGGTCGGCGGCCGCGCTTCGCGCCTGATCGCTCTGCTTGATTGATCGCGGGCTGTGCGCGAGGAGCTGCTACCCGAGAATGGCGATCCTTGGAGGAAGCTCCCCGTGATCGACCCCGGATCGATCAATGGCACCGATCACCGGCGTCGGCCGACGGATCCCGCCAGGACCGACGCCGCGGCCGCACCTCGGGGCGCGATCAGGCGCCGGTGCGGACCGCCTGGAGGTCGAGGTCACGCTCGATGCGCCGCAGGGTCTCGTCGTTGATGACCCCGGCGTCGCGCAGGCGGATGATGGCCTCGCGCTCCGCCCCAAGCACGGCAGCGCGCATCGATCGGTGGTCGAGCAGTTCCTGATCCGCGTCGGTATCGGCATCGGCACTCGGCATGACGTGACTGGCCTCGTGCTCGTATTCATGGCGCATCCGCTCGATGAGCGGCAAGTGGGCCGGAAAGTCGAGCTTGAGCAGTTCGAGTCGCTGGAGCGCCGCCTTAACCGCGGCCAGACGGGCGTGGATCTCCTCGGAGTCGTCGTCATCGGTAACGAGCACCCCAAGGTGGCGGATCAGCCACGGCAGGGTCAGGCCCTGGCCGACGAGCGTGACGGCGATGACGCAGAAGGTCAGGTACAGGATGAGATCACGCGCCGGGAAGTCGGCCGGCAGCGCGAAGGCCGCGGCCAGCGACAGGACCCCGCGCATGCCCGCCCACGACACGACGAACACCGCCCGTGGTGGTGGGTACGGTTCGCGCTCGCGGATCCCCCGGCTCAGCAACCGCGGCAGGTAAGTGCCCGGGAAGACCCACACGATGCGCGCCACCACACAGGTCAGGCTCACCGCGAGCCCGAGCCCGAGCAGCTGCACCACCGAGTAGTCGGCCCGGACGGCTTCCAGGATCGACGGCAACTGCAGGCCGATGAGCATGAACACGAACGCGTTGATGAGCCAGATGACGACCGACCACACGCCGCGACCCATCAGGCGCGCGTCGGGCGACAGCACGTGGGCGGCCCGCTGCCCCGTGATCAGCCCGGCCACGACCGTGGCCAGGACACCGGACAGGCCAAGCTCCTCGGCCGCGATGTACGCCGTCACGGGTGCCAGCAACGACACGATGATCTCGATGGTGGGCTCCCCGGTCCGGTGGAGCGTCCGCGTCACCACGGCGCCGACGACCGCTCCGACGACCAGCCCACCAACGCCGACGACCACGAAGTCCAGCGCCGCGCCGCCGAGCGAGAACGCCGTTGCACCGGTGGCCGCCGCACCAGCCGCGCCCGCCGCTGCCCCGACCGCGGCCCGATACACGATCAGGGCCGTCGCATCGTTAATCAGGCTCTCGCCCTCGAGGATCGTGACCATCCGGCGCGACACGCCGAGCCGCTGGAAGACGGCCGTGGCGGCCACGGCGTCCGGTGGCGCGACGATGGCCCCGAGCGCGAATGCCGCAGCGAACGGCATGCCCGTGAGCTGCTGGGCCACGATCGCCACAGCGACCGTCGTGAACAGGACGAGGCCGATGGCCAGGAGCAGGATCGCCCGCAGATTGGCCTTGAAATCGCGGATGGTGGTGAAGTAGGCAGCAGCGAACAGGATCGGTGGCAGGAACAGCAGGAACACGACATCCGGCGCCAGCTCGATCTCGGGCGATCCCGGCAAGCGACTCAGCGCGATCCCGCCGAGCAGGAGGAGGATCGGTTCAGCGATGCCCAGTCGGCGCGCCAGATAGGTCAGACCGACGGCCACCGAGAGCACGATGAATACGAGCTGGATCGGGCCCAGTGGCTGTGCGACCGCGCTATCGGTGATGGCGAGGGGAAGGTGCGTGATCTTGACCTGACCCGCTACCGCAGGACCGCGCCACGGCGTTGCCCGCGCCAGGCGTCCAGACCTATCACCGCAAGCGGCTCGAACGTATCGGCCGGGCTGAACCCGAAGATCGAGCCAAGGAACGACAGCCTGGCCTCGATCGTCCGCCTGATGGCGTCGGCGCCACGGAACCCGTGCCCCTCCCCCGCGAACGCGAGGTAGGCGTGCGGGATCCCATTGGCCGCCAGAGCCGCCACGAGGTGCTCCGCCTGGGCGGGCGGCACGACCTTGTCGTCGAGTCCCTGAAGCACGAGGACCGGACACCCGATCCGCTCGAGATGGAAGATCGGCGAGCGCTCGCGGTAGATGGCGGCGGCCTCCGGCAGCGGGCCGAGCAGACTGTCAAGGTAGCGCGCCTCGAACTTGTGGGTCTCGGCCGCCATCGTGAAGTGGTTGGCGACGCCGAAGAGACAGACGCCGGCCTTAAAGAAGGTCGGCTGCTCGATCATCGCCTGCAAGACGGTGAAGCCGCCGGCGCTGCCGCCCATGATGACGAGTTGCTCCGGGTGGGCGTGGCCCTG
>JANOIS010000095.1:0-5562 GCA_031407755.1 Chloroflexota bacterium
CCGAACGCGCCACGGAACCGGCCCGCGCGCCTCGAGGGTCGCTCCGCCAGCTGACGGCACAGATGCCCTCAAACACGCGGGTAGTTGCTGTAAGCGGTCGCGCTTTGTACTTGTGCTTCGGGCTCGGTGGAGGTCGAGGCGCCCGCGGCGCCGCCGGGTCCTGTGGGTTCCCGGCAACCTTGAAGAACGTGCAGGTGGGCCACGTTATGTCAGATCCCCGGAGCTCTTGTCGTCTGGAACGGTTCGTAACGTGCGTATCGCGCACCGTGTGTCATCTACAGGGCCGAATCGGGCTGTCCCGGCCCGATATGGCTGGCCGCATCTGTCATAACGTGGCTGGATCGCACGTTATTCATGGTGGGGAGCAAGACTAGGGCCGGCCTCCGGCGAACGCCTCGTTCGCGACGATATCAATGGCTCGGGCAAGCTGCATGTCTGCCAGCGATCCGACTGCCGCGGGCGTCAGGGCCCGGACATCATCCGGGGACAACGGCACGACGCCGTCGCCGAGCACTACCGAGACGTCCGGGGCGATGCCCTCGTGCCAGATCCGGCGACCGTCCGGGGTCAGCCACTCCACGGTCCCGATGCGCAGCGCCGACCCATCGGACAGCGCGAACTCGCCCAGCACGGTTCCGGTCCCGTACGTCGTCTCGCCGACGATCTGGGCCCGGCCCTGGTCCTGGAGCGCACCGGATACGATCTCGGACGAACTCGCCGTGTTGCCATCCACGACCACGACCAGCGGCAGATCCGTGGCCACACCATCGGGCGAGACCGGATGCTCGGTCCGCTCGTCGGCGGCGTTGCGCTCGATATACACGAGCCCTCCCGACAGGAACTGGCTGGCGATGCCGACCGCCTCGTTGACGTAGCCACCCGGGTTGCCACGCAGGTCCAGCACGACCCGATCCGCGCCGGCGCTTCGAGCCTCGTTGAGCGCCTTGACCATCTCGTCGGCGGCGCCGCTGGAGAACTGCTCGAGGCGGATGAGGGCGGTCGTCGTGCCCGGCACGATGGTCCACGACACGGGCTGGATCGGGACGTCAGCGCGGACGATGGCCAGCGTTCGCTCCGGGCCATCGGCGCCTTGACGGACGATGAGTGTGACGCTGGTGCCGGCCTCGCCACGGACCCGCCCGGCGACCTGATCGAGGGTCTGGCCGTCCGTCTTCTGCCCGTCCACGGACAGGATCACATCGTCGGGGAGCAGACCCGCGGCCTTGGCCGGGCTGCCATCGAACACGCCGACCACGCGCGGCAACTCACCCTCCCCGGCATCGATCCGGACGCCGATCCCGACGTACGACCCCGAGAGCGAATCACTCCGTTCCGCGCGCTCCGCGGGCGTCATGAAATCGGTATGGCCGGTGTCCCCGATCGCCTGGGTCATGCCCTCGATCGCGCCGTAGATGAGGTCCGCATCGACGATCTCGTCGCGCCCCACGAACTCCCGATGGAGTGTGTCCCATGCTTCGCGGATCAGGCCGTACTCGGTCGGTGCGGAGGCGGCAGGGGACGCAGGGTCCGGAGTCGCGTCGGCCGCGGCACCCGATGGTGTCGCGAGTCGACCGACCCCGATCCCGGCGCTGAACGTCACGGCCAACGCAAGACCGACGACCAGACCGATGAGCGCCGTCCGGCGTCCGCGACCGGCCGCCATTGATGGTTCCGCCTGGGAGGGACCGGGCGTGAGGGAGGTCACGCTCGGCGGCAGTCCATCGGTGGTCGGTTCGGTCGGGATCCGGTCGGTATCCATCGGGGGCATCGGGCTCGTGCGACAGTGACGGTCGGCCGCGCGGCAGCCGCGCGGACGGCACCGGACGACTGCCCGGCACGCCCAAGGATGCATCAGATCGGTTGCGGCCACGGTCGGAGACCGGTGAAGGTTCATTGGCCATCGGCCCACTTGCGCTAGACTCGGTCATAAGCCCTACTGATCCACTCGGAGATCCAACGATCGTGACCGAAGCGGCGACCGCACCAACGACCATCGGCCTGGGCGAGTTGCGACCGGCACCCGCCGGCCTGCCCGACCCGGTCATCAACCCGCCGACCATCGGCGAGACACGCGACCCTTTCACCTCCTTGCGCGTCATCGATCTCCTGGCGCGTATCGAGCGCGGCCGACCGATCCGGCTGACGGACATCGCGGACCGTCTGAACGCGACGTACCTCGACTGGCTGTTTCCGGTCCCGGTCGTAGCCGACGTCGCCGTCGCGCTCCAGGCCAATTGGATGACCGACTATCGCAATAGCTCGGGTATCGTCATCGACGACGGGCCGGCGGGCCCGCAGCTGACCATCGAGGAATCGAGCCGCGTGGACCCGTGGATCGTCCGTCAGGCGCAGCGCGCCGCGGCCGACTGTACCGAGCGGCTCGCCGCCTTCAGCCGCCGCGACCGACCGTCCGGCGACTGAACCCCGACGACCGCGAACCTGTTCCGGCCACCACCCGAAACCGAACCACAGGAGTCGACCTCATGACCGTTCAGGGATACGCCACCCAGGATGCCCTCGTCGATGCCGATTGGGCGAAGGCCCACGCCGACGATCCGAATGTTCGCTTCGTCGAGGTCGATGTCGACACGACGTCCTACGAGCAGAGCCACATTCCCGGCGCCGTTGCCTGGAACTGGACGAGCCAGCTGTCGGACGGCACTCGCCGCGATATCGCCTCGCGCGATGACTTCAGCAAGCTCCTGTCGGACTCCGGCATCGGTCCGGACACGACGATCGTGCTGTACGGCGACAACAACAACTGGTTCGCCGCGTGGGCGTACTGGCAGCTCAAGCTGTACGGACACCGCGATGTCCGCATCCTCAACGGCGGCCGCAAGTTCTGGCTGGACAACGGCCTGCCGCTGACCACGGACATCCCGTCCTACGAAGCGACCGATTACGACCTGCCGGAGCCCGACTTCGCCCTGCGCGCCTTCCGCGATGACATCCTGCCGCGGTTGGGCGACGCCGGTCTGGCCCTCGTGGACGTGCGCTCGCCAGCCGAGTTCAACGGGGAGATCATCGCGCCCCCGGGCATGAGCGAGACGGCCCAGCGTGCCGGTCATATCCCGGGCGCCGCATCCATCCCGTGGGCGCAGACCGTCAAGGAGGACGGGACCTTCAAGTCGGCGGACGACCTGCGGACGCTGTACGAGGGCAAGGGCATCACGCCGGACAAGGACGTCATCGCCTACTGCCGGATCGGGGAGCGTTCGTCGCATTCATGGTTCGTGCTGCACGAGCTGCTTGGCTACGAGCGGGTCCGCAACTACGACGGCTCGTGGACCGAGTACGGCAGCCTGATCGGCGTCCCGATCGAGAAGCCCGTCCTGGTCGCGGCCGAGTAAGGCGTCCCCGCCGCCGCGGGTGGCGGCCGGCGGCCGGCGGGTGGCAGCCGGGGCGCTAGATGTGATTCCGGTCACGTCGTTGACCGATGGGAGTCGCGCCGGGCGCCTGAACCCTGATCCCTCCCGGATCTTCGTCAGCGATGACCTACCGTCGTATTCGGCGACGACGCCGGCATATCCAAGCGTCGCCGGCGCCTCGGTGGAACGTGGGCGTGCCCGGTGCCCATCGGCGGAACGGTCTCGAGTCTGTGACGACCACGACCCCTGGTCGTCGATGACCGATCGATGCGTCCATCCCCGGGCTGGCCGACGAGACTCCGCCGGAGCTCACGCGCCGACCGATCCCGCCAGATGACGCCAGCCAGCATCACTAGGCGCGCTATGGGCCCTTCGTGCGTCCTCGCAGCGGCCACGTATCCGCCTGATCGTGCGTGCGCGTGTCGTCGTTCCGGGTACGCGCCGGCTCCAGGAGCGCGGGCAGCCCGCCTAACGTTCTGTGGGACGACATCTGGCGGACTCGGGGTAGGCCGGGCGGGCGGCGGGCCCGGGCGGCGGGAGACGGGCCGGGCTCCCGCACCCGTGAACGTCGGCGGCGCCGCGCTTGAGCGTGAGGTGCTCGGCGAGCGCTCGTCGAACGGTCCCGATCGTCGGGTCCTAGGAGTCGAAGCCGATCCCGAGCGCGTCAAGGGTCCGCAGCAGTAGCCCGCGGCGGCCTTCGTTGCGATCTGCCCGATCCAGTTCGTGCCGGACGGCGTCGACCGTGATCGATCGCAGCGGCTCGCCGGGGAACGGGATCGGCGGGCTGCTCACGAGTCGCAGCCGCAGTCGATCCTCCGCGGGTCGCAGGATGAAGTCGCGCACGACGCCCGCAGCCCACCGACTCGCCCCGACCCCAAGCCCGGTGTAGCCCAGGGCGTACGTCACGCGGCCGCCCATCGTCTGCCCAAACGTGACCGTGAAGCGCGAGGTCGTATCGATGGCGCCGCCCCAGCGATACGGAAAGCCGAGGCCATCGAGTTGCGGGAAGGCGCGGAAGAACTGGGCCTCGAGCCTGTCGAACGTCTGGGGTCGATGGTCCAGCTCCGGCGCGACCCGACTGCCGAAGTGGTGGATGGCGTCGTAGCCGCCCCACAGGATCCGGTCGTCGGCGGTCAATCGGAAGTAGTGGAACTGGTTGTTGGCGTCGCTCAGACCCTGGCGTCGCGCCCACCCGATCGACGCGCGCTGGGCCGGGGTCAGTGGCTCGGACACGAGGACGTAGTCGTAGACCGGCACGAACAGCGGGGAGAGCCGACGGAGCCAGCCGGAATAGGCGGACGTCGCGACGACGACGTGATCCGCCCGGATCGTGGCGCCGCCGGCCGTGGTGATGTGGACGCCACCGGCGCGGCGGGCCAGGCCGGTGACCCGCGTGTGCTCGTGGATGCGCACCCCGCGCTCGCGGGCAACGCGCGCCAGGCCCCGGCACAGCTTCGCTGGGTCCACGAGGATGTCGCGCCCCGGCGGCCGATACAGGCCGGCGTGCCAGAGCGGGGAGTGCACCTCGGCCCGGGCAGCATCCCGGTCCAGGAATCGGAGATGCTCCCCGTGCTCGGCCGCCTCGTCCACCCACGCACGGAACTCGTCCGCCTGGTACGGCTGATCGGCCAGGGCGAGCGTTCCGGTTTCCTCGAGGTCGCAGTCGATGCCGTGCGCGCGGGTGAAATCGATCAGCGCCTGGAGGTTGTCGATACCCTCGTGTTCCAGCCGCGGCAGCTCGTCCGGAAAGTGCCGGATCCCGTTGGCCAGGCCGTGGGTCAGGCTCGCCTCGCAGAACCCGCCGTTTCGCCCGGAGGCGCCGAATGCGACGGTCTCCATCTCGAGCACGGCGACACGTAACGTAGGGTCTGTGTCGGTCAGCTGGAGCGCAGTCCACAGCCCGGTGAACCCTGCCCCGACGATCGCGATATCGACGCCCCGATGCTCCCCAGGATCCAGCGGCGGGTCGGCCGTCCCCGCGAGCGCCGGGTCGCGCAGCCAGTAGCCGCTCGAGGTGGACGGGCTTCGGTCGCGGTCTCCGGAGTTGTGGGACATCGTGGGCATGGCGGCATCCTGCCATGCGCGTCGTCCAGTCGTGCCATGAGGTCGCACGATATCGACCGCGCGATCGGCGTTCAGACGATGGAAATCGCACACGATCAGCACTTCGGGCTCGAATGTCGCGTTGACGACC
>JANOIS010000110.1:0-8222 GCA_031407755.1 Chloroflexota bacterium
CTGTACCGCGCCGGCCGAGCCACGACCGACATCCCGGTCTGGCGGATGATCGCGACACCGTTGCTCGACCTGCGCGCACGCGCGGAAGCCATGGCGGCACGGATCGGGGCGGCGGCCACGGTCGTGGAGCTGCGATCGACCATCGGCGGGGGCTCGCTCCCAGGGGAGACGCTGCCATCGGCCGGGCTGGCACTGGATGGGGGGCGGCGTTCGGCGACCCGTGTTCTGGCTGCGCTTCGGCAGGGCACGCCCATCGTGATCGGACGGATCGAGGCGGACCGCGTGGTGCTGGACATGCGGACCGTCAAGCCGGCACTGGACGGTGACCTCGCCGCGGCCGTCGAGCGCGCCCTCGCCACGCGATCATGACCGTCGTCGTCGGCACGGCCGGGCATATCGATCACGGCAAGACGACGCTGCTGCGTGCGCTCACGGGGATCGACGCCGACCGCCTTCCCGAGGAACGCCGGCGCGGCATGACCATCGACGTCGGCTACGCGCACCTGGTGTGCGACGACGGGACGGCGATCGACTTTGTGGATGTCCCGGGGCACGACCGTTTGGTCGGCAACATGCTCGTCGGGGCGGGCGAGGTCGATGCCGCACTGCTGGTCGTGGCCGCCGACGACGGGCCGCGCGCCCAGACCCTGGAACACCTCGCGCTGCTCGACGCGCTGGGCATCCGACCGGTCCTGGTGGTCGTGACCAAGATCGACGCCGTCCCGGCGGAGCGGGTCGCGCAGGTCGTGGCGGCCGTCCAAGAGCTGCTCGCGCCGACGTCGCTGGCCGGTTCCGTGGTCCTCGCGGCGTCCGGCGTTAGCGGGGAGGGACTGGATGCCCTTCGCGCCGCGTTGCTCTCGATGCGCGATTCGATCGACCTCCCGTCAACCCGACCGCCGACGCTGGCGATCGACCGCGTCTTCTCGGTGAAGGGGCGCGGGGTCGTCGTGACCGGCACGCTCCGTGGTGGTCCGCTGGCCCGCGGCGACCGCCTTCGCGTGATGCCCGGCGACGAGGAGGTGCGGATCCGGGAGATCCAGGTCCACGGTGGGACGGTCGAGCAGGTGGACCGGGGTGGTCGGACGGCGCTCAACCTCGCCGGCGCGGCGGTCGATCGACTCCGTCGGGGCCACGTCCTGACGGCCGATCCTGCCGTCCACGCGACGGACCGCATCCTCGCCACGTTCACTGCGCCAGTCGCGGATCGGGCGCGCGGTCGGGTTCATGTCGGCACGGCCGCGGTGGACGCGGCGATCGGCCGCAGTGGCCGCGATTCCTTGCTGCTACCGGACGGTGGCGCGGCCGGGATCGTCCGGTTCGCGGGACCCGTGGCGCTTCGGCCGGGCGACCGCTTCGTCCTGCGCCGCGGGCAGGCGATCACACCGGTCGGTGGGACGGTGCTCGATACATGCCCTCCACGTGGGATCTCGCGTCGTCGGCAGTCGCCGGAGCGGGTCGCGGCGTTGGCGGTCGGCGGGCTGGACGCACGGCTCGATCTTCACGGGGCGATCGCAACTGTTGCCGGTCGCGTCGGCCTCGCCCAGGACGTGATCGACGCCGCGACATCGGCGACCATGACGGCGATGGGGGATGGTGCCGCGCTTGCCCGGATCCGGGCGGCCACCGCGGACGCGATCCGCCGACTTGCGACGCTCCGCCGCGATGACGCCGCCGCAGCGGCCGTCGGTCTCATCGATCAGCTGATCGATGGCGGACGGCTCGTCCGGGATGGCGAGACGGTCCGACCGGCGGGCGCCGCGAGGGCGGCGCCGGATCCGGCCCTGGCGCCGGCGATGGACCGGCTGGAGGCCGCCCTCTCGTTCGCTGCGCCCCCGTCCCTGTCCGATGCCGCCCGCGCGGCCGGATGCTCGCCGGAGGGGATCCGCGCCCTGGAGAAGGCGGCCCGGATCGTAGTGCTGGAGCCGGACCTGGCCTACGCGATGGCGACCTACCGCGACCTCGAGGCGACGGCGCTTCGACTGGCGACCAGCGAACCGCTCACCCCGGCCGCCCTGCGTGACGCGACCGGTACCAGCCGCAAATACGTCATGGCCATCCTGGATGACCTGGACCGACGGACCATCCTGAGGCGAACGCCGGCTGGTCATGTGCCTGGACCCAGGGCACCGGCCGCGGTCCGCGCGGGCGCCCCACCATGAGCGGAGGTCGGATCGGGGCCATCGTGTTGGCCGGGGGCCGCTCTTCGCGCTTCGGGGGAGACAAACTCGCCGAGCTGATCGATGGGCTGCCCATGCTGGACCGGGCCGTGGGAGCGGTGCAGGCTGTCGCGTCCGATGTCGTCGTGGTCGTCGCCCCCGATGCGGTCCGTGCCGTCCCGGCCGGCGCCCGCCTTATCCACGACACCGATGCGTTCCAGGGCCCGCTCGCGGGCCTCGCTGTCGGGCTCGCTGCCCTGGAGCCGGACATCGATCGGGCGATCATCGTCGGTGGCGATATGCCGTTCATGGTGCCGCCGGTCCTGCGTGTGCTGATCGATTCGCTCGGCGACGGCGTCACGGGCGCGATCCTGGGGGGCCTCGGAGAACGCGATCTGTTGCCCATGGCCGTCGACCGCCACGCCGCAGGTGCCGCCGCCGCGGCCATCCTCACGACCGGCGAGCGCCGCCTCGGCTTGCTCCGGAACTCCCTCCAGTTTCGCCTCCTCCCCGAGGCGACGTGGCGGGTGCTCGATGTGGCCGGCGCGACCCGGCGCGACATCGATACGCCGTTCGATCTGCGCTGACCTCCGTTGACGATTCGACTTCGTCATCCGTCCGAATCGTCGGCCGGCGGTTGGCGCCGCGCTCAGCCGTCGAGCGCGGCGTCCTCGTACACCGAGACACCCTCGATGAATGTGGCCACGACCCGCGCCTCGCCGATGGCGCCCGCCCCGCGATCGAACAGGTCGCGATCCAGGACGGCAAGGTCAGCGAACTTGCCGACCTCGAGCGTGCCGGTCACGTCGTCGAGGTGGTTGACGTACGCCGAGCCGGCCGTGAACGCTGCGAGTGCATCGATGAGCTCGATCCGCTCGTCGGGCAGGAATGCCGGCTTTTTGCCGCGGCTGTCGTCGGCCACCCGCTCCACCGCCAGCTCCATCTCCAGCAGCGGATCCGGGGTGGAAACGCTCCAGTCGGAGCCCATGGCAAGGACCGCGCCGGCGGCGCGCAGCGATCGGAACGGGTACTGCCAGCGCCATCGGTCGCCAAGGAACGGGATCGTGAGGTTGTCCATCTGGCCTTCATGGCAGGCCCAGTACGGCTGGGCGTTGGCAGCCACGTCGAGCTCTCGGAAGCGGCCGATGTCGTCCGGGTGGATGACCTGGATATGGGCGATATGCGGCCTCGTGTCGGACGGGCCGTTGGCGCGACGGGCCGCCGCCACGGCGTCCAGTGATTCCCGTACGGCCCGATCACCGATGGCATGAAAATGCGGCTGGAACCCGAGCGCATCCAGCCGCGGCACCCACGTCAGGAGGCCCTCGGGATCGATCTGGCTGAGGCCCCGGTTGTCCGTCATGCCGCCCTTGCCGTCGCCGTAGGGATCGATCAGCGCGCCGGTGAAGTTCTCCAGGACCCCGTCCATCATCAGTTTCACGCTGGTCGCCTGGTAGCGCCCGATGGAGGTGACCCGGCGTCGCTCGACGAACTCCTCGATCTGCTCGACGCCTCGCTGTCGCTCCCACCACATCGCCCCGATCACGCGTGCCGTGAGCTCGCCACGTGAGGCCAGGGCGACATAGGCGCGTTCCTCGGTCGCTGGCCGGACGATGGCGTCCTGCCAGGCGGTGATGCCGAGCGAATGCAGGTAGGCCTGGCCGAGGCGAAGCGCGGCCTCGAGGTCCGCCGGCGTGTCATCCGGCTCGAACCGCTCGACGAGGTCCATCGCGCCCTCGTGGAGCGTGCCGGTTGGGGAGCCGTCGGGGTCGCGTTCGATCCGACCGTCGCTTGGATCGGCCGTGTCCGCGGTCACGCCGGCGAGTCCCAGTGCCTTCGAGTTCGCCCAGGCGCCGTGGCCATCACGGTTGGACAGGAACACCGGGCGGTCCGGCACGATCGTGTCGAGGTCCTCGCGACGGGGCGTGCCACCCGGGAAGTCGTCCATGTACCATCCGCCACCGCGGATCCAGGTTTCATCGGGGTGGGTCCGCGCGTACTCGGAAATGACCGCCAGGTAGGCCTCGCGCCCCCGGGTGTCGTGCAGCTCGCAGCGGAGCCTGGCAAGGCCGCCGTGGACCGGGTGGACGTGCGCGTCCTGGAACCCCGGAGTGACGGTCCGGCCGCGCAGCTGGATGACCCTTGTGGACGGCCCGATGTGCGGCCCGATGGCCGCATCCGGTCCCACGGCCACGATCCTCCCGGCACGGACGGCCAGGGCGCCGGCCCAACGACGAGCGGCGTCCATCGTGGCGATCCGGCCGCCGGTCAGGACGAGATCGGCGGGCTGCTCGGCGGTTGTCGATGACACGGGCGATCTCCAGGCACGACATGACGGTGGCCGGAGTCTGGCAGCCGCGACGCGGCCGAACCGACGCATCCCGCACCCCGCGACGCGTGGCCCTCCCCACCCCGGGACCAATGGTCCATGGTGCGCCGATGCACCCGTGGTTGACCCTCGGGCACATGTATCGAACGCTTGCCGCCCTGGTCCTGACCACATCGATGGCGGGGTGCTCGGCGGCCTCCTCGTCCGGCATGCCGAGTGCGAGCGGAACCCCATCGACATCCGCGACGGCTGCCGCCGCGGCCGCGAGCGCCGCACGCGCCGCACCGGCGACGGATCCGATGCCGGGTCCGACCAACTTCGGCCTGCCGCCTCCCGCGGCCACTGGCCTCGCCCGCCTCGAGCCGAACGAAGGAACCTACCTCGGACTCAACCTCGACTGGGGAGATGACAGCGCCCGGTCCGCCGTCGATCGACTGGGCAGGTCACCCGCGGTATGGGTCCAGTTCGCGCGGTTCCCGCTCGACGATGGCACCCGGACCAACCTCGATGCCTTCCTGACGCAGGTTGCCGCCGTGGGCGGCATCGCGCTCATCACGCTTGAGCCGCACGACGGCCTCGCCGCGGTGACCGACGAAGCGTCCGAGGACCTCGCCGATTACCTCGCCGATGCGTGGACCCGACACGGCGTCCGCAGCCTCGTCCGCTTCGCTCACGAGATGAACGGCTCGTGGTATCCGTGGGCCCAGCAGCCGATCGCCTACATCGCGGCGTTCCGGCGGGTGGCTCGCGCCATCCACGAGCGCTCCCCCGCGTCGGCCATGGTCTGGGCCCCGAACCACGGGACCGGCTACCCGTTCAGCGGTGGGACCTTCGAGGCCGGGCCCGGGACGGTCGCGATCGTCGACCTCGACACAGACGGTGACGGCGAAGTCACCAGCGCGGACGACCCGTACGCGCCCTATTACCCGGGTGACGATGCGGTCGATTGGGTCGGGATGAGCCTGTATCACTGGGGCCTGGACTATCCGTGGGGCGAGAACGAGCTGCCCCGGCCCGGCAGTTTCGCCACCATGCTCCGAGGCGAGGACACCAGCGGCGCGCCCGATTTCTACGCGACCTACGCCGTCGGGCACGACAAGCCGATGGCGATCGTCGAGACTGCCATCCTGTTCGATCCAGCCGCCACGCACGGCCCGCCGGAAGCGCAGCTCAAGACCGCCTGGTTTCAGCAAGTCTTCGCGCCATCGACCCGCACCGAGTTCCCGCGGATCGCCCTCATCAGTTGGTTCGAGTGGCGCAAGCACGAGCCAGAGGTCGGACGCGTGATCGATTGGCGACTCGGGTCGGACCCGGCGCTGGCCCGGTCGCTCCTCGGCGGCGTTGCCTCGGACTGGCTGCTCTACGGCGGCGACGGTGGGCACGCCGGATCGGGCCACGGGCCGGCCGCGGACGACGTAGCATCGCGGCCATGACCTCCGTCCATCTGCTTCATGCCGGTTACGTCGGCGAGCGCGTAGCCTCCACCGTGGTCCTCGTGCGCGATGGAGACGCCCTGATCGTCGTGGACCCTGGAATGGTCGCCCGTCGAGCACTGATCCTGGATCCCCTGGCGGCCCTCGGCGTCGTGCCGGATGCCGTGACCCACGTGGCCCTGTCGCACCACCACCCGGACCACACCGTGAACATCGCGCTGTTCCCCAACGCCGAGGTGGTCGATTTCTGGGCCCGCTACCGCGACGACCTGTGGCTCGATCACGACGGCGACGGCTACCACCTCGCGTCGCACACCCAGCTGTGGCTGACGCCCGGTCACACCGAGGAGGACATCACGCTCATCGTCGAGGCGGACGACGGGGTCTATGCCATGACCCATCTGTGGTGGGGCGCGGATCGGACGCCGGAGATCGATCCCGTCGCCTCGGATCAGATCGCGCTCGAACGCGGCCGGGCACGGGTCCTCGCCGCCGCGGATATCGTGGTCCCTGGGCACGGCGGTCCGTTCCGCGTCCGCGACTGACGCGTCCCGCGGCCGCGCTCAGCGACCGGACCGGCGCGCCACGATGTTGAGCCGGACGTAATCGATCATGGGCTCCCCGAGCCCGGCGACAACGGAATCGATGAAGGCGTCATGGTCCGCCGCCGGAAGGCGCTCAAGGTGGCCGCCAAGGACCACCGTCCGCAGGTACGTGGCGAATGGCTCACCGCTATCGAACCGCGTCGGCTCGTCCGTCAGCCAGCATTCGATATCGACAAACCCCGCGTTATCGAGCCGTCGCGTCGTGGCCAGGACCGTCTCGAAATGTACGGCCCCCAGCCAGCCATCGCCGATCTTCGCGAGCACGCGCTGGATGGAGGCGATATTGCCGACGCCGCCGCATTGCGCAACGAGCCAGCCGCCCGGCCGGATGACCGCCGCGAGATGGGCAAACAGGGCGTCGTGATCTGGCACCCAGTGGAAGGTGGCCGTGGACAGGGCCGCATCGATCGAGCCCTCGATCGGAAGGGGCGCGCCGAGGTCGGCGACGACGTATTCGATCCGATCGCCGAAGCGCCCGAGTCGATGGCGTGCAGCGTCCACCATGGACGGGGAGCCATCGAGCGCGATCACCCGGCCACGCGGCAGGCGCTCGGCGAGTAGTTCCGTCACCCGACCACTGCCGCAGCCGGCATCGAGGACGCGCTCGTCGCCGGCAAGGACCAGGCGATCCAGAACGGTCGTGCCCCAGCGGGTCATCGGGTCGGCGACGCGGTCGTAGGAGCGGGCGTCCCAATCCCGCGGCGTCCCGCCCGCGTTCACCCGCGCGCGACCGTCGGGGACGCGCCCGATCCGATGATCGTCGCGAGGAGGGTCCAGCGTCGGCGTGGCGTCACGTTCGCAGTCTCGCAGATAGACTCTCGCGGTATGCCCGGACCCGTGGCGCTGGTGGGCGCCGGTGAATTCCTTCCGTCGATGTCCTCATTCGATGCCGAGCTGCTCGCGTCGACCGGGGTCACCCGTCCGCGCGTGGCGATCCTCCAGATCGCATCGTTCCCCGACGGCGAGGCGGTGTTCCAGCGCTGGGCCGCGATGGGGGTCGCACATTTTGACGGGCTTGGGGCGGAGGTCGAGCCTGTGCTCGTGCGAGATCGGGCTGGCGCGGACGATTCCGCTGCGGCGCAGGCCATCGGGGAGGCGGACCTCATCTACCTCGCCGGCGGCAAGGCTCGTTATCTCTTGCGGGAGCTGGCGGGGAGCGTCGTCGGCCGCGCGCTGGCCGAGGCCAACGTGCGGGGTACGGTGCTGGCCGGATGCTCCGCCGGCGCCATGGCCCTGGCTGCCCACGCCTTCGACTTCCGGCTGCGTGTCGCGCCATGGCCGTTACGCTGGGGGCCGGGCCTGGGTTTCGCGGCCGGGGTGTCCGTGCTACCGCACTACGACGCGCAGCCGGAACCCTTGCGTGCCCTGATCGCGTTGCAGGCGCCGCGTGATTCGATCGTGTTGGGTATCGACGAGGCGACGGCGGTCGTGGGCCGGGACGGGTCGTGGCAGGTCCATGGCGCGGGGCGGGTCACGGTCTGGCGCGGTCGCCATCGCGAGCGGTACCGCGCCGGGGACGTGTTCCGGAGCTAGACCGTCAGTCCCGCAGACCGGGGCTCGGCCGGGGCCCCGCGGGGGCGTGTCGGCCCCACCCACCATTCCGGCACAGCCGTGCACGATCCGCGGGGGCGTGTCGGTACCACCCACCATTTCGGCACAGCCGTGCACGATCGATCGCTCAGATCGTCATAGCGAGCCC
>JANOIS010000500.1:0-11867 GCA_031407755.1 Chloroflexota bacterium
GACCTGGCGTCCCGCTCCGCTGAGGGCCCCGATCGGCATGAGCAGCGGATCGACGACGATGTCCTCGCGCGGGATGCCGTGATCCGCAGCCCGCTCCACGATCCGCCTGGCGACCGCAAACCGGACATCAGGATCCATCGAAATGCCGGTCTCATCGTTGCTGATGGCCACGACCGCGCAGCCGTACTTCTTCACGAGCGGCAGGACGCGCTCGAGACGCTCCTCCTCGCCGGTCACGCTGTTGAGCAGCGCCTTGCCCCGGTAGACCGCGAGTCCGGCCTCGAGCGCCTCGACGATCGATGAATCGATCGATAGCGGGAGGTCCGTCAGGGACTGGACGAGCTGGATGGTCCGGGCCAGGATCGCCGGCTCGTCCGCGAGGGGGATGCCCGCGTTGACGTCCAGCATCTGAGCCCCGGCTGCCACCTGGGCGATGGTGTCACGCTCCACGCGCGAGAAGTCTCCGGCCTTCATCTCCTCCATGAGGATCCTGCGGCCGGTCGGGTTGATCCGCTCGCCGATGATGACGAACGGCTGGTCATCACCGATGACGACCGCGCGGGTGGCGGAGCTGATGACGGTCCGGGTCATGCCGGCTCCGCGGCGGGGTCCGGGCCGCCGTCGCGACGAGCCGCCTTGCCCGTTGTCTCGTCATGGGCCGGGGCGAGCGCCGGTCCGCCATCCAGTCCGCCTGACGTGATCAGCAGCGCCAGTCGATGCTTGTCGTATTCGGCCTCGAGCCGATCGACTTCGGCGGCCACCTCGCTATCGAGCTCCTCGCCGCTCGGTCGCGTGACCTTGCGCCACTCCTCGATGTAGGCATCGTATGAGCGCTTGCCGGCGCGGCTGGCGGCCTTGTCGATGGCGACCTGGAACCTTGGGTGGAGCACGATCTTGCTGGACCGCCGACCGTCGCGGGCCGTGACCTGGGCCGGGATATCACGCCACCAGATGATCGTCATCGTTGCCATGGTCTTCAGGCTCCTGCAGAGATCGCGCTTGTGATCGCCGGGGCAAGCTGGCCGAAGCCGGTCGTTCGGCGCTCGAATGCGAGGCCCAGTCGGTCCGCAGCAGCCATGGCTTTCGCCGTGAGCTCGGGATCGTCGGTCTGGGCGAGGTACACGAGGCGCCGATAGCTCCCGAAGTAATCTGGCAGGAGCTCCGGATGACGGTCCAGGCCAAGACCGGTCAGCACGAGCGTCTCGAACTGGCGGGCCAGGAAGTCGGTCAGGTAGAACGTGCCAAGCTCCTCGTCCTGCATCGCGGCGTAGGCCGCCGAGCCGGCATAGAACTCGTAGCAGTGGGCGCCGGCGATGCGCTCCACGCCCTCCCGCTCGAGGACCGCGTCCAGGGTGCCGACCGTGCCGCAGTCCGAGTAGGCCACGAAGATGCGCACGTCGGTGCCGTACTGAGCTCGAGTCTTCGCGATGCGCGACGCCACGGCGCCGGCGATCCGGCCTGGTTGCATGTGCAGTCGCGCGTCGACGCAGTGGACCTTGACCGCCGGGAAGCCCCTGGTCAGGGCGAGCAGCTCCCGCGCCAGGGCGCCGCAGCCGATGACGACGACCCGCGGGGCGACCTCGTCACGTTGGGACGCTGGCACGCGGGGCCGGGACGCCGGTTCAGGCCGGGACGCTGGCACGCGACGCCCGTCGCTCGTCGATGAGGCGCCGCGCTGTCTCGGCAGCCACACCGGCGTCGCGACAGTAGGCATCCGCCCCGACAGCCATCCCGAACTCCTCGTTGAGCGGAGCCCCGCCGACCAGCACGATGTAATCGTCGCGCAGGCCACGATCCTTGAGGGTCTGGATGACGACCTTCATGTACGGCATCGTCGTGGTGAGCAAGGCGCTCATGCCGAGGATGTCCGGCTTGTGCTCCGCCAGGGCGTTCAGGAACTTCTCGGCGTCCGTGTTGATGCCGAGGTCCACGACCTCGAACCCCGCTCCCTCAAGCATCATCCCGACGAGGTTCTTGCCGATGTCGTGGATGTCGCCCTTGACGGTTCCGATGACGACCTTGCCGACCGGCTCAGCCCCGGTCTCGGCGAGCAGCGGACGAAGGATCGACATGCCGGCCTTCATCGCGTTCGCCGCGAGGAGAACCTCGGGTACGAACAGGATCCCGTCGCGAAAGTCGATCCCGACGATCTTCATGCCGGCCACCAGGGCGTCGTCGAGCACTTTGGTCGGCGCGAAGCCACGCCCCAGCAGGATGTTGGTGCCCTCGACGATCTCCTCCCGCATGCCGTCGTACAGGTCGTTGTGCATCTGCTCGACGAGGTCGTCGTCGGAAAGGGCGTTGAGATCGATGTCCTGGAGGTCGTCGGTCATGGTGCTTGGCTCCCGGCGGCCGCGGAAGTTCCACATCGTGGAACCGTGCCGTATGATGGACCCGCGAGCCGCAAATCTACCCGACAAGGGGAACCGTGTCCAGCGTCCAGTCCATCAGACGAGCCTTCGACGTGCTGGGTGTGCTCGGTGACGGCCCACTGGGCGTGACCGACGTGGCGGAGCGGGCGGGCTTGCCAAAGTCCACCGCCGCTCGATTGCTCGCGACGCTCGTCGGCGAGGGCGCGGTGGAGCAGGTCCCGGGCGAGACCTCGTACCGGCTGGGCCCGCGGATCATCACCCTGGCCGGCGGCTTCAGCCTGAATCGATCCCTCGCTGCGATCGCCCGCCCGGTGCTCCAGGAGATGGCGGCCGCGTCCGGCGAGGCGGCAGGCCTTGGTGTTCCGGACGGTGACCTGGTCCATTACATCGACCAGGTGGATACTCCGAACCCCGTCCAGGTCCGGGATTGGACCGGCGCGCGGGCGCCCCTGCACGCCGTGTCGTCGGGTCAGGTTCTCCTCGCGTTTCGGTCCGGCGCGGCGATCGACCGACTCCTGGCCAAGCCCCTTGAGTCCTTCACGATTCGCACCCTGACCGACTCCGCGCGTTTGCGCGAGCGGCTGCACGATGTGCGCCGGCAGGGCTTCACCTGGGCGATCGAGGAGTTCGACCCCGGGATCTCATCCGTGGCCGCGCCGATCGCCGATGCCTCTGGCGAGGTGGTCGCGGCCGTGCATCTCCACGGCCCGTCGTACCGATTCCCACCGGCAGAACGGACGATGGAACTCGCGCAGCTCGTGGTGACGGGCGCGGCGCGGATCGCCGCGGGGCTGCGCGAACCCTGAAATCCCGGCCGGGGTCGCGTTGGCGTCCCCCGGCCGAGCACGCTCTCAGTGGATGGAGGGGTTGGCGATGTCGAGACCCGGGGCCACGCCGCCTGTCGTCGAGTAGCAGCCGTCGCTCTTGCCCGGCGTGCCCGCATCAGGTCCGTGATGCGCGGTCTCGAGGCCGAACGCTGCCGGGTCGCCACCGCACGAGACGCCGTTCGTGTAGCCGGTGTGGTTCTGCCCGTTGGCGATGACCTGGTCGTTAGGACCCGCCTTGTGCGGGTGCGCGGAGACGGCGCTTGTCAGGCTGAGTGCCAGGAGCAGACCCGCCGCGATCGCGAGTCGGGTTCGTCGCTTGGGAGACATCGGTTCCTCCGTCGAGTCTGGCCGAAACGGCCAGGTGGATGCGCGGCTGGAGCACGCGGAACGAACGGTCCGGACCGACGACAGCTCGCGCCGCTTCCGGCGCGGACACGACATCGAAGAGCCACCCTTCCAGGACGAGCCCGGTCGTCTGGCGATCGCCGACAACCGCCACGTTGGTGACACCCAGTCGCGCCAGGTGATCTGCCACGTCGGGACCGACGGAGATGCCTCCGTTGTGCCCATCCACCAGCAGGACCACCATCGCCACGCCGATCCGCTCCTTCCGTTCCCTGCCAACCGCAGGACGGTGAGAACGTAGCGGGCGAATCAGTGGCGGTTCATCGGGGAGTTCACCTAATCGATGGGCGGCCCAGGCAGGGGCCAGACACTGCGGATGCCGTCCACGGCGGCCAGTTCTGTCCGATTGCGGAGATCCAGCTTCCGCAGGATCGTGGATACGTGATGCTCCACCGTGCGGCGCGACAAAAACAGCATCTCGGCGATCTCGGGGTTGCTGAGGCCAACGGCGACCGAGCGGGCGATCTCGATCTCGCGAGGGCTCAGGTCGCCCAGGGCAGGGCCGTCGCCACCCGACCCGTGTCCGCCCAGCCGTGACCCCTGGGACCTTGCCTTGCCCCGGCGCCACGTTCGTTCGCCCAGCCGACGCAACTCCTGGTCGGCCAACCGTTGTTCAGTCTGGGCGCCCGCCTCCGCGGCGAGATCAGAACCGAGACGGTACTGGTCGATGGCTGCGGCCAGGTCGCTCGCCTCCAATGCCCGCCCCAGGTCGATCCGAAGCCAGATCTCATCCTGCCGGTGACCCAGGGCCGTCAGTTCGCGCAAGGCGTCGGACAGTGCCAACAGCGGATCCACCGTCAGATCGACCCCCATTCCGGCGATCCACCGGCGATAGGCGAGCTCCTGCGGCCGTGCGTCCTTGACCGGAGGTGTTGCCTTGATGGCCAGGGCAGCCGCCTCGGTACGGCCACTTCGCGCAAGGGCCTCCGCCGCGCGAAGCTCGAATTCCGCACCGCAACGCGGGCAACCAGCCGCCTCGACGTCGCGGCGGCCCGCTTCGAGATGTCGGTCCACGTCCCCGGCCATCGCATCCCGTCCGACCCTGGACAACCAGACGGCGATCAGCTGATGGGTGCTGATTCGGTAGTGAGGGTCGCGTTCCTGGCGCACATCGTCCTCGAGCGCGGCGATCGCCTCTCTCCAGTCGCCACCAGACAACGAAGCTTCCCGAAGCGCTCGCAGGGGCCGGATCCGGTGGATCTCTGGACGGCCCATCCGCTCGTGTAGGGCGACGACCTCTCTAGCGATGACCATCGCGTCCTGGACATGTCCCAGATCCAGGAGTGCGAGCGAGGCGCTCGTCCCAGCCTCCACGGCAAGGATCGGGAGGACCTGCCGGCGGGCACCATCCCAGACCTCGCGATACCGGCGCCCGGCTTCCCGGACATGCCCCAGGTGATCCTGGGCCACGCCACCGCGTTGGAGGGCTCGGAGGTACGCCTCGGTCCCGATCGCTCGTGCAACGTCGATCATCTCGTCGGCCATCTGGGCCATCAGCGTGACGTCCTGGGTCTGCATCGCACCGTCGAAGGCAGATTCAAGCGCCCCCAAGAACGCCCTAGCCAGGCGCTCCGTGTCCGTGTGCTCCGGAGGCACCGAGTCACCCAGCCGCGCCGTCCGGGCAGCCACCACCGTCGCCTGCGCGATGCGGAGCCCGTCGCGGGTGCGATGCTCGCTCCAAAGAAGCACGGTCGCCTCGAGCGCGCCCGCTGCGATCGTCACCCATGGGACGTCGGTCAACGACCGCGCGCGGTCAAGGAAGGCATGGGCATCCATGGCAAGGCCGAGCGCGTGCGCAGCCCGTGCAGCGCCCAGGGCCGCCTCGGCCTGTGCCCCCGGTTCGGAGCGCCGGTCGGCGGCCCGCGCCCAACGGTCCATCGCCGTCCGGTGGTCGCCAAGGTCGGCGGCCAGGGCGGCGAGGTCGGCATCCAGCTCCACCGCCACCGGATCCAGGGAGTCCGCAGCATCCGCGATTCGGGTGAGTTCCTTCACCGCTTCCCCTTCTAGCCAGCGACGACCGGGCGACGCTGCGATCCGACCGGCGAGGTCGAGGACCGGATCTCCGGCGGCTTGGCGGTGTCCCAATGCTGCCCACAGCACGCTCACATCGTGGCCGGTCCGGCGCTCAAGGCTTTCCGCAACCATCCGATGCAGCCTGGACCGCAATTCGGCGGGCATTTCGCGAGTCGCAGCATCCCGGATCAGGTCGTGGGCCGGCTGACGTGACTCGGACCCTCCCGACGCCAGGCCGGCCTTGCCGAGCGCATCGGCGGCGCGGGTCACGCGCTCCGACGTCCAGCGCAACTGATCACCCAGATCCTGATCCGCTATCGGCCGCCCGGCGACCGCGAGTAATCCGAGCAGCATCGCGGCATCGGGATCCAGCCGGCGCAGTCGGATGGCCGAGGCCGCCTCCGGCGACGCCGCGTCGAGACGGCTCATCGCGGTCATCCAGAACGGCGACCCGCCGGCAATCGCCCATGACTCGGCGGCTCGCTGCTCGTCGAGCTCAGGATTGAGCGCGTGGATGAGTCGAATGCCGGCCTCGCGATCCAATGGCCCGAGGTCGATTGATGAGAAACGCGCAGGATCGGTAATCAGGCGTGAGAACGACTCGACGACCTGACGTACGACAGATGTCGGGCGGCCGGAGACGATGACCGTCGTGGCGCGGGCGTCGTGCTCGGCGGCCCGCAGCAGGTAATGGCAGAGCGCGATGGACTGCTCGTCCATCCATTGGACGTCGTCCAGCGTCAGGAGCACTCGACCCAGGCCGCGTATGGCTTGATGACACGCTTCGAAGATCCGGACCGGCTCCAGCCAGCGCTGATCGCCGATCGACGGCTCGACGACGTTCACGAGCTCGACGACGTTCGGATGCGGCTCATCCGGGCCCTGGGCACTGGCCGGAGGGCGAATCAGCGCAAGCAAAGGCCGCGCCGCCCCGAGCGGAACGGACTGCTCCGGCTCGTAGCCGACAAGATCGACGCGCGCGTCGACCCGGAGCGATCCAGCGACTTCAAGGAGAAGCCTTGTCTTGCCGAGCCCAGCCTCTCCCAGGATGAAGGCGACGCCGGGTCGGTTGAATGCTTCCCCCGCCGCTGCCACGGAATGGAGTGCGGCCAGCTCGGCGGCGCGCCCTACGAGGATGCCGTTCAACGGCTCGGTCCGGCGCCGCTATTCGGCGGGCGCGGGTGCCGCTGCGGGTGGGCTGGCCGGCGAGGTGCTGGCGCTCACCGGCTCCAGGTCGATGGTCCGGACCTGGCGGGTCTTGCCGGCCTCGGTGCGTACGACGGCCTGGGGGATGACGCCCGTGACGAGCTTCTCGATGACGGCGATCTCACCGGCATACAGTCCGCTGCCGGCGATGCGCACGCGTCCTCCGACGGAGAGACCGGCGCGGCCCTTGCCGGCGTTTAGATCGATGGTGGCAACGGTGGGGCGCACGTAGGGCGCATCGGTGGGGAGTCCACTGGCGGGCGCGGGCCGATTCGAGGTCTTGGCCGGCGGGTAGGTGACTTTACGTTTTCGCACTGGCTCTCCTGTTGGCGGGGAGACCTCGAACGTCAAGGCCTGACGGTGCGAACCATCGCACATCTGCGCAATAGCCCGTGTCGCAGGTCCTCGATCGGGCGCTGTTGCGGAGGGCTCGGCCTAGCTCGAGGCCGAGTCCCTGGCCTGCTTCTTGACCTTGGCCGCGCGAGCCTCGACGTCGGCTGCGATCTTGGCGGCGGCCTCGGCCGCGGAGGCCTGTGCCTCATCGAGCTTGTCCGCGACCGCCGCAGCGGCTTCGTGATCGGCCCGCAGGCGCATCTCTGCCACCTGTGCGTTGGCTCGCGATCGGACGTCCCGGGTGCGCTCCTCGATGTCATCGCCGAGTGCCCCGAGTTTGCGGTCCACCCGGTACTGGTTCCGGAACGTCGCCCCGGACTTGGACAGGTACCAGGCAGCCGCCCCGCCCGCCACGGCGACACCGGTGATCACGCCACGAATGAATCCCATCGATTTCGCCTCCGCTTCGGGCGGGTCTCGTGCCGCTCGACCGCCAGTCTACGACCACCCGCGAATCAAGGGCTTGAGACCTTGTGGGAGACCCTGGGCCGCCTCAAGCCGGGCGGCCCGTGGTGGCTGGTGCGACGAGACCGCGTCGAGTGCCGATGCACCTAGGACGCATCAAGCCGGGCCGCCCGTGGTGGCTCGTGCGACGAGACCGCGTCGAGTGCCGATGCACCTAGGCCGCATCAAGCGGGCCGCCTCGCGGTGGGCCGCCCGACGAGGCCGCGTCGAGTGCCGATGCACGCCGGGCCTGTCCCCGGTGATGCGGCCTATGTGCATCACGATTCGACACTTCGCCCTGGTCCGGACCTTGTGCATCACCCGTCGCGCCTCGCCCTCGCAGGCATCGCCGACGACGAGTCTATCGGTGGCACCTCGACGAAGCGGTCGCCTCCGGGCCATGGGTCGGGACCGTCTGGGAGTACGCGACTACGACCTACCCAGCGCGAACCCGGCGGATCTCCGCCGAGATCGCCGGGACGATCGTGTGCACGTCCCCGACCACCGCGTAGGAAGCCCGGCCAAAGATCGGGGCGTCCGGGTCCTTGTTGATGACCAGGATGCGTTTGGCGGCCTTGCAGCCGACGACGTGCTGGATGGCCCCGCTGATGCCGCATGCGATGTACAGGTCAGGCGCGATCCGAGCGCCCGTCTGACCGACCTGTTCGGCATGCGGACGCCAGCCGAGGCTGGTCGCCACCCGCGACACCCCGACGGCGCCTCCCAACAGGCCCGCCAGCTCCTCGAGCATCGCGAATCCTTCAGCGCTGCCCATCCCGCGACCCCCGCCGACGACGACCTTGGCATCCGTCAGCGACACGCGATCCGTGTCGGCTGGGACGTGGCGGCTGACCCGAACCCGCAGGTCGGCATCGGACAGTTCGGGCGTCAGCGTCACGATCGTCGGTGCCATCGCCTCAGCCGTCGGCTCGAGGGCAGGCACCCCGTGCGGCGCCACAGTGATGAGCCGAGGCAACCCATCCAGCCACGCCGTCTCGAGCAGGCTTCCGGCCCAGCGCTGACGGGTGACCTTCCATCGATCAGCGGGCTCGACATCGACGACGTTGGACGCCATCGGGAGCCCGGTCCGTGCCGCGAGATGGGCCAGCACCTCCGTCCCCCGCTCGCTTCCCGGGGCCAGCACCGCGTCGAACGATCCGCCCGCCACGACCGCTCCGACCGAAACGGCCCACGCCGCGGGCGCGTAGCTGTCCAGGCGATCGTGGGTGACGACATGGACGACCGACACCCCAAACGCCCCGAGTCCACCAGCCGCCGCGTCCGCCCCCGGACCAACGATCACAGCCTCGACGGTCGCACCCAGCGACGCACCGATCCGCCCGCCGAGCCACAGCGCCTCCAGGCTCAGCCGATCCGGCCGGCCACCCTCTTGCTCGACGAGGACCAACACCCCGCTCACAGGACGCCCAGCTCGCGCATGATCTCGACCACCCGGGGGGCCGCCTCCGGGCCGGTCCCAAGGATCTCCGCCGTTGCGGACTTCTCGACCGGGACGGTGAGTCTCATCAGCTCCGGACCCAGCGGCCGACGATCCGGCACCATTCGCTCGATCTCCTTCCGTTTCGCCCGAAGGCGTCCCGGCACGGACGGATAGCGAGGCAGGTTGATCCCCTCGCGCACGGATACGACCGCCGGAAGCTCCACATCGAACTCTTCCCACCCGCCCGCGGCCTGACGCCGGACCGTTGCGGCCCCGCCATCGACCGCGAGCCCCTTGGCGCCGGTTACGCACGGCCGATCGAGCGCCACGGCCACCCGGATGCCGACCTGGAACCCACCGGAATCGGCCGATTCATTGCCGAACAGGATCAGATCGAACGGGCCGTCAACGGCCTCCTGCGAGCGCACCGCGTCGGTGATCGCACTCGCCGTCGCGCCCGGATCCCAGTCGCGGCCATCCGTCTCGAGCAGGATCGCCCGATCGATGCCGATGGCCATCGCATCACGGAGCTGGTCGGCCGCGACCTCGGGCCCCAGGGTCAGCACGACTGAGGACCCACCATGCGCCTCCACGAGACGGACCGCCTCCTCCACGGCGCACTCCTCGTGCGGGCTGACGGTGAACCCCAGAAAGCGGGTATCGATGTCCAGGGCATCCGCGGTCAGGGCGATCTGCCCGCCCGTCGCCGGGACACGCTTGACGCAGACCAGGACGCGCATCAGCGAGACACCCTCAGCCCCGGATCCGGTCGTTGTCCGGGTCGAACAGCGGCGTGCTGCCGGCGGCCGCAACGGTCACCGGATAGCGCTCGCCGAAATACTCGACAAGGAGCCGCGTCCCGACCACGGCCTGTTCCGGCGGCAGATACGACATCAGGATGTGCTTGCCGATGGATGGCCCGGACCCCGCACTCGTCACGTATGACCGCCGCCCCTTGGCATCCACGAGCGAGCTCCCGTCCAGCCCCAGGATCGGCTCGCGCCCGAGCATGTACCGGGCGACCCCGGTCGCCGACATCGGGTCATCGACCGTCAACGAACACAGGATGGCCGCCGGCGACCCGGCCCGCTGGCGTAGATAGGCGGCCTTGCCCACGAAGTCCGCGTCCTTGACCTTGGGCCGCGCCATCCCGGCCTCGACCAGATCGAACTCCAGCTCGAGTTCCGCCCCGTGCGCGCGATACCCCTTCTCGATCCGGCCGGTGGTGCCGTACACCCCGATCCCGACGGCCACGACCCCGAACGCCGCCCCGGCCTCCCACAGCGAGTCCCACAACCGAAGCCCTTCCTCCATCGGCGCGTAGATCTCCCAGCCGAGCTCGCCGACGTACGAGATTCGCGACGCGAGGGCCCGGACGCCACCGATCTCGATCGTGCGGCAGGTCCCAAACGGGAACCCGGCATTCGAGACGTCGCGCGGCTGCGCCGTCGCCGCGGCCACGAGATCGCGGGCCCGCGGCCCCCACACCCCGACCGTGTACCAGGCCGAGGTCACGTCCTGGAGCTGGGCGGAGCCATCAGCCGGGAGTCGGTCCACGAACCATTTCTTGTCGCGCATCCCCATCCCGCCGCCCGTGACCACCCGGAACAAATCGTGGCGGAGGCGCATGATCGTGAGGTCCGCGATGATCCCGCCGGCGGCACTGAGCAGCGGCGTGTAGACGACCCGGCCCACCGGGACATCCACCTGGTTGACGACCAGGCCCTGGAGATAGGCCAGCGCGCCGGGTCCGCTGATATCGAAGATGACGAAGGCCGCGAGGTCCACCATCCCGACCCGATCACGCATCGCCAGATGCTCGGCGCTGATGATCGGCGACCACCAGCGCGAGTCCCACTCGGCGTCGCGCGACATGATCCGCTCGCCGTACTCCGCGAGCAGCGCCTCGTTGGCGCCATACCAGAACGGCCGCTCCCATCCGGCGGCCTCGAAGAATGTGGCCCCGAGCTCGACCTGGCGGCGATGGACCGGGCTCAAGCGGACATCCCGATTGCTGGCCCACTGCTCCATCGGGTGGACGATGCCGTAGGTCTTGTTGAAGCCCTCGGCACTGCGTGCCGCGATGTGATGCTCGGTGCGCTGGTGGTCGTAGAACCGCGCGATATCGGACGAGTGGAGATCGATCTCCGGGCTGCCGTGGGTCATCCATTCCGCCACGGCTTTGGCGATACCCGGGGCTTCCTTGATCCAGATCGCCGCCGCGGACCAGAGACCCTTGACCTCCGGCGTTTCACCCAGGATCGGCATGCCGTCCGGCGTCAACGACAGCAGGCCATTGATGGCGTGGCGGATCCCGACCCGATCGTCGCCCAGGATCTCCGGCACGAGCTCCAGGCCCTGCTCCATCTGGAGCTCGAAGTCCTCCTGGGTGAAGGGCAGCTCCGTCGGCGACAGCGCCGATTGGGCGATCGATGGGATGTCGTCGGCGTCCATCAGGATCGGTCGATGGGCATACGAACCGACTTCGAGATCGCCACCGTGCTGGCGCTCGTACATGTTGGTATCCATGTCGCGCACGATCGGGAACGAGATCTCGCCGACGGTGTCCGCCAGCTGCGGCACGGGTCCCACGCTGATCATCTGGTGGACCGCGGGCGTGAGCGGGATCGAGGCGCCGGCCATCCGGGCGATCCGCGGACTCCACACACCGCACGCGATCACCACGGTGTCCGTCTCGATGTCGCCGGCGTCGGTCCGGACCCTTGTCACACGTCCGTCGACGACATCGATACCGGTCACCTCGGT
>JANOIS010000501.1:0-2127 GCA_031407755.1 Chloroflexota bacterium
GTGAGGTCACGACCTTGCCGCCGGTGCGCAGCGCCGTATCGATCGTCTTCTGGCGCGCCTTCGAGGCAGCGACCGCGGCAGTCTGCTCGGCTCGGCGCTGGCGCTCGGCCTCGCGTGCGGCGCGCGCCTGGGCAGCATCCAGCTCCTTCTGCTGGCGCTTCATCTCGCGTTCCAGCTGGGCCGGCGTCATCGCGTTCATGCCCGTCGCGGTCGTCGGCTCTACACCGGCCCGGATCGCGGCTTCCTGCGTGGCCGCGATGGCCGCCGCCCTGGCCGCGGCGAGTCGTGCGGTGATGCGCTCATGGGCGCTGTCGCGGTCCACCGTGGCGCCGTACTTGGTCCGGAACGTGCTGCCGGCCACGGCTGCCGCGAACTGGTCCGGCGGCATCGGGGCCATCATCGAGTCGGGCGGCAGCAGGCGGGTCGCCGCGAGCGGCGTCGGGACGCCGCGGGGCGACAGGACCGTGACCAGCGCTTCGCCCGTCCCGAGCGAGGTGATCGCCGTCTCGACGTCATAGAAATCGGTCATCGGGAACGTCCGCGCGGTCTTGCGCAGCGCATCGGCATCGTCCGGCGTGAACGCGCGCAGGGCGTGCTGGATGCGGTTGCCGAGCTGGGCCAGCACGGCCGCCGGGACATCGGTCGGGGCCTGGGTCACGAAGTACACACCGACCCCCTTCGAGCGAATGAGTCGGGCCGTACGCTCGATCTGGTCCATCAGCGCCTCGGAGGCGTCATCGAACAGCAGGTGCGCCTCATCGAAGAAGAAGCACAGCTTGGGTTTGGGCAGGTCGCCGGCTTCCGGCAGGCTCTCATACAGCTGGGCGAGCATCCACAGCATGAACGTCGAGAACAGCCGCGGTTGATCCATGACGTCCGACAGCTCCAGGACGCTGATGACGCCCTGGCCGTCGGCGGTCGTTCGCAGGAGGTCTTCGACCTCGAATTCGGGCTCCCCGAAGAAGACGTCCGCGCCCTCCTGCTCGAGCACCACGATGGAGCGCAGGATGACACCGACCGACGCGGCCGACATGCCCCCGTACTCCTCGAGGATCGGCTTGCCCTCGTCCGAGGCCAGGAACTTGACGGACGTGGCGAGGTCCTTCAGGTCCAGCAGTGGCAGGTCGTTGTCGTCGCAGTACTTGAAGATCAGGGCCAGGATGCTGGTCTGGGTCTCGTTCAGATCGAGCACCTTGCCGAGGAGCAGCGGGCCGAACGAGCTGACCGTGGCCCGGACCTGGGCACCCTGGGCCCCGGTCAACGACAGGAACTCGACCGGGTGCCCGCCTGCCTTGAACTCCCAGGCGAGGGACGTTGCGCGCTCCTGGACACGAGTGTTGGCCGGGTCGCCGGGAAGCGCTATGCCGGACAGGTCGCCCTTGATATCGGCGGCGAAGACCGGCACCCCGGCCTTGCTGAGCTGGCCGGCGAGGAGCTGGAGGGTCTTGGTCTTGCCGGTACCCGTGGCGCCCGCAACGAGGCCGTGGCGATTGACCATGGACAGGGCGAGCTGGACCCGCGTGTCGTTGAACAACTCGCCCTCGTGCATCGCGCTGCCGATCACGATGGACGGTTCCGCGAGCGTGTAGCCGGCGGTCATGGCGTCGCGGAATGCCTGGTCCATCGGGTCCTCCGGGATGGTTCGCGTGGGGCTGGAAGAGTACCATCGGGCCTGGAGCGGCCGCCAAGCGTCGCTCACGAGGGAGATTCGACGATGCGTGTCGACGAGATCGAGGGAATCGGGCCAGCCTATGCCTCCAAGCTCCAGACGGCAGGGGTCGCGACCACCGACGACCTGCTGGACAAGGGCGCCAAACCGGGCGGACGAAACGCGCTGGAAACGGCGACCGGCATCTCGCCAAAGCTGCTGCTTGAGTGGGTCAACCACGTCGACCTGATGCGGATCAACGGTGTGGGACCGGAGTACGCGGACCTGCTGGAGGCAGCCGGTGTCGATTCGCGGGCGGAGCTGAACCTGCGCAACGCCGCGAATCTGGCCACCACGATGCAGGAAGTGGTTGCGGCCCGCCCCGGCATCGTCCGCCGCATCCCCAGCGAGAAGGAGATCCAGGGCTGGATCGATCGCTCAAAGGGTCTGCCCACGGTCGTCGAACACTGAGAGCGGCG
>JANOIS010000187.1:0-16516 GCA_031407755.1 Chloroflexota bacterium
TTCGTGGAGGGCTTCAAGCGGCCGGAGCGCTTCCTCGCGCTGGCGGATCGGGCCCTGGCGATGGGCAAACCGATCATGGCCGTCAAGGTCGGGCGGAGCGACCAGGCGCAGGCGGCCGCGGTGGCCCACTCGGGCTCTCTCGCGGGCGAGACCCGGGTGACCGAGGCGGCCCTCGACGCGGCCGGCGTCATCCGCTGTGGCGACCTCGACGAGCTGCTCGAAACCGCGGAGCTGGTAGAAGGGATGCGGCGGACCGGTCGCCGCGTGGGTCGTGGTCGGACCGGCGTCGTGACCGTGAGCACGGGCGAGGCGTCACTCGTCGCCGATCTCGCCCCGCGCACCGGGTTGGACCTCCCGCCACTCCCCGAGTCGGCCCGCGAGGCCATCCTGAAGCAGCTGCCCACGATGGGCTATATCGGCAACCCGCTCGATCCGTGGGGTGCCGCCGACCCGCCTACCGCCTACGGTGCGGCGTTCGAAGCGATGGCCGCGTCGGGAGCGTACGACGTCCTGGTGCTTGTCCATGACTTCCCGTACAAGTCGATGCCGGCCGAGGTAGCGACCGCGAACGACGTCACGTTCCCGTTGCTTGCGGCCACCCGCGAGCGACCGCATCTGCTGCCGGTGTACGTGTCGCTGACATCGGGTGAGCCGCCGCCGGAGACCAAGGCCGTGCTGGACGAGCATGGCGCCGGGGCGCCCCTGTTGCGCGGTGCGTTGGAGGCATTTACGGCGATCGCGTCGCTCGCGCGCTGGGAGGGTCGCCGCGCCCGGCGGCTGGCGAACGGTCCGTGGCGGCCGGGATGGCCTGCGCTTGGTGCGGACCGTACGTGGTTTGGGTGCGAACCCGGTCATGGCTCTGGGCCGCCCCCTTCGCTGCGTGCCCTGCCGGAACGCGAGAGCCTCGACCTGTTGCGGGCCGCCGGCCTCGCGGTGACGGCCGCGATCGCCGTGCCCGATGCCGACGCCGCCGTCGATGCCGCCCGACCGCTCGGGGGTCATGCCGTGGCCTTGAAACTCGACGCGCTGGACCTTCCGCACAAGAGCGACCTGGGCCTTGTCAGGCTCGGTCTCAGCGGCGATGAGGCCGTGCGGGCGGCTGCGAACGAGCTGTTTTCGGCGGCGCGCCGGCATGGCATCGACGCCCGCGGTCTCCTCCTCGAGCCGATGGCCGACCCCGGAGTGGAGCTCATCGTGGGCCTGCGGCGCGACCCCTCGTTCGGGCCGGCGGTGGTGGTCGGGTTCGGTGGCGTGCTGGCCGAGGTCCTCGACGACGTCGCGATCAGGCTCGCGCCGGTCAGTCAGGACGAGGCGCTGGTGATGCTTGGCGAACTGCGCGGCGCGCGCCTCCTGGACGGTGTGCGCGGCCGGCCCGCCATCGATCGAGAGGCGGTGGCGGACCTGATCGTCGCGCTGGGGTGTCTCGGCGAAGCTCGACCGGACATCGCGGAGATCGATCTCAATCCGGTCATCGCGTCGCCCGATGGAGCGCTCGCCGTTGACGCCCTGGTGGTGCTCGCCGATGGTTGACGAGCCGCTGCTGCTGACGACGGCGACGCCGTGGGGCGTCCGGCTGACGCTGAACCGGCCGGCCAAGCTCAATGCCCTCAACGGGCCGCTGGTGACGGCGCTCGTCACCGCCCTTGACGCGGCCGAGGCGGATGACCGCGTCCGGGTGATCGTGCTGGAGGGCGCCGGCCGGGCATTCTGCTCGGGGTACGACCTGACGGAGGAGGCCGAAGGGGGCGTTGGCGGCCCTGTCCAATGGCGCGAGCTGCTGGCTGCGGACGTCGCGGCGACGCTTCGATTCCTTGATTCGCCCAAGCCAGTCATCGCCCAGATCCACGGTTATGCGCTGGCGGGTGGGCTGGAACTCGCGATGGCCTGCGACCTCGTCGTCGCCGCCGACGGCACGAAGCTCGGCGAACCGGAGATCCGCTATGGGTCGGCGCCGGTGACGCTCCTCATGCCGTATCTGATCGGGCAGAAGCGGACCCGGGAGTTGCTGCTGACCGGCGATCTGATCGATGCCGCGGAAGGCGAACGGATCGGTCTGGTCAACCGGGTCGTGGCGGCGGACCGCCTGGCGGCCGAGGTGGACGCCCTGGCCGATCGATTGGCGCGCACGCCGCCCGAGGTCATGGGCCCGACCAAGCGGATGCTCAACCGCGCGATGGATGCGGCCGGGTTCAGGCTCGCCGTCGAGGCCGGAATCGATCTTGGGGCGATCATCAACGCCGCGGACACGCCCGAGCAGCGCGAATGGGACGCCATCGTCCGGCGCGACGGCCTGAAAGCGGCCTTGGCCTGGCGTGATGGACGCTACGACGAACGCCTGGCGGAAAGCGGGCGGGCCGCCGGGGAGCGCAGCGCATCGCCGCACGCCACGACCGATTGACCGAGTCTGCTACCCAGCTGGACCGCGGACCCCGAGAGTCGTCCACAGCCGGTTCGTGGTGCCCCCAAAGCACCGACATCGGTCCTGCTGGAGATCGGAACCACGGCCGACGGCGTGCGCACGGTCGCCGTCATCGAGTAGCTGATCGCGGTTACAGACCGAACCGCTCGATCGCGCGGGTCGTCAGCTCACGCCCGATGGCCAGCGATGCGGTCGCCGCGGGCGACGGGGCGTTGATGACGTGGAGGACGCGTTCCGAGCCACCCAGTCGGAAGTCGTCGACGAGGGTGCCATCCGGGTCAAGCGCCTGGGCTCGAACACCCGACGGACCAAAGGTCAGATCGGCCGCGGTGATGGCCGGCACGAAGCGTTGGAGCTCACGCACGAAGGCGGGCTTCGACCAGTCGCGCCATATCTCGGCGGCCCCGGTCCGCCAGAACCGGCGGGCGAGTCGGCGGAAGCCTGGGTCGGTGAGGGTTTCGGCGAGGTCGCGAAGGTTCACGTCACGGCGCCGGTAGCCGGTCCGCGCGAAAGCCAGGACGGCATTGGGTCCGGCCCACACGTGGCCATCGACGCGTCGCGTGAAATGGACCCCGAGGAACGGGAAGCGAGGATCCGGGACGGGATAGATCAGGCCGCGGACGAGGGAGCGGGCGTCCGGGCGGAGCGTGTAGTAGTCACCCCGGAACGGCACGATACGGGCGGGATTCGGATCACCGGTCATCGTCGCGACCCGGTCCGCCCACAGACCGGCACAGGCGATGACATGGCCGGCCACCAGCTCGCCGCGCGTCGTGGCCAGGACGAGACCATCCGTGCGCGCCTTCACCGCCGTGACCTCCCGACTGGTGTGGATCGTGCCACCGGCGGCCTCGACGTCGGCCGCATAGGCCAGGGCGACGCGTCGAAAGTCGATGATCGCGGTATGTGGACTCCACAGGGCACGGATCCCGGCCGCGGCCGGCTCGATCTCCGCCAGTCGCTCGCGCCCGACGACCTCGAGTCCGGGAACGGCGTTGGCAACGGCTCGTCCGCGGAGTACCTCGAAGCGGTCCATCTCGCTCGCGTCAAGCGCCACCACGAGCTTGCCGCACCGCTCGATCGGGATCCCTCGCTCGGCGGCGTACGCCTCGAGGGCCGCCTTGCCCTCCCGGCACAGGCGCGCCTTGAGTGACCCCGGCGGGTAGTAGAGGCCGGCGTGCAGGACCCCGCTGTTATGACCGGATTGATGGCTGGCGAGCGTTGCCTCGCGTTCCAGGATGGTGACGTGGAGGTCCGGTCGCTGGGCGAGCAGCTCACGCGCCACGGCCAGCCCGAGGATTCCGCCGCCGATGACGGCGATATCGGCGCGCTTCGTCCAACTCATGGGTTGCTGGTCACGTGGCGCAACGGTATCGGACCGTGGCTTCGCGCGTCGCGCGTCGCCAGCCGGCTGACCATTGAAGCCATTTCCTCTAGAGTGGCGCGGTGACGGATGCGACCACGCCGGGCCGGCCACCGCCTCGTCGGCGCACCATCGCGATGGTCGTTCTCACGCTCGTGATCGTCGTGGGCACCGCGGTCGCGCTGACCGCGGCCTATGCGCCGCCCCGACCACCCGCGCCCCTCGCCGTTCCCGCGGATCCGCTGCGTCCGGACCTCGGCATGGCGCCGCTGACCAGCCTTCTCGTTGGTGAATCGCGAACCTCCGCCGAGGTGTTCCTGCGGTTCTCCGCGACGATCGTCAACGTCGGCGCCGGCCCGTTGCGCCTGGCGGCTCACCGCGCCGCGCCGTGGAGCTCATCGTGGGATGTGTGGCAGCAGATCGATGATCGGACCGGTGGCTACAGCGAGCGCCCGACCGGCGCGACCCTCGTCTTCGGCGGCGACGGGCACGAGCACTGGCATATGGTGCAAGCCGAGGCCCATCAGCTCGAAACCCTCGACGGCAGCGTGGTCGCCCGCCTGGTGAAGACCGGGTTCTGCTTCTTTGACAACGTCGCCCACGCCCCGGATCTCCCTTCGGCGCCGGCTGCCGCCGTTCATACGGCCGGCGAGTGCGGGGGCGGGCTCGATCGGAGCGTGACGATGGGTCTGTCCGTCGGCTGGGGCGATGAATACCAGTGGTACCTGCTGGATCAGACCATCGAGATCGGATCGATCCCGGACGGTCGCTATCGGCTGCGCGCGATCGCCGATCCCGGCGACCTGATCGAGGAACTGGACGAGACCAACAACGACACCTGGACGATCATCGACCTCGTGACCCGCGACGGGCACCGCAGGGTTGAGGTCATCGAGCAGGGGGACGCGTCGTGACGGGGGGGCCGCGGCGCCGGCCAAGGACGCCGGCCCCGATCACCAGGACGGCGGCGGCGGCGCCCAGCAGGGCCGATTCGTGGCCGACCAGGTACAGCAGTCCGTGCGTTACCAGGGCCACCAGCCCACCACCGATCGACAGCCGCCACGCCCCGGGGCGCGCTCGCAGAAGGTCGAACAGTGCGACGGCCGCGGCGAGGAGCGTCATGGCGCCCGCCAGGACCGCGACGAGCGGCTCGGTCAGCAGCACGAAATTCACCCCGCGCAGTGTCCCGCCGCCCGAGGCGATCCGCGCCACCACCGCCATGATGACGATCCAGCCGGCGATCGACGCGATCCGCGCCGCCGGCCGCGCACGGGTCGGGTCAGACATCCCCGGTGGTCAGCGGTCCGATCGTCGGCGACCGGTCACCGATGGTGCGGCAGGGCGGCTCGATCTCCGCGCTACGGCCAGGGCGGTGCCCAGGGCCAGGACGATCAGGCTCCCGGCAGCCGGGATCAGGGCCATCAACAGGGGATCCACCACTCCATGGTGCACGCTCGGGCCGCGTCCGTCCAATGGGGCAACCAACGTTTCTCGTGCGGACCGATCTTTCAGTGAGGGTGGCGCCAGATGGATCGGAGGCCCCGGTGGGCGCCGGAAGTCGCCTGGGCGGTGGGCGCCGGACGCGACGTCGATCGCGGTCGATGTGCTCCCCGGGCGATGGCGACGAGACAGCCGAACGTCAGGACGCCGACGTTGGCGGCGACCACGACCACGATGACGGCGGCGACGGGATCCATGCCCGCACAGGGTGACACGGGCTCGGCCGAGCGCCCAGCCGGACCTCCGCTCAGTCGGGCATGACCCGATGGTCCCGGATGGGGACGGTCAGAGGCCCACGCGAAGGCTGGCCGGGTCCAGCACCGCATTCCAGGTGTTGGACGACCAGCCGCTGACCGTCCCGCAGTTGCCCGCGTTCCAGGCCGGATTGGAGGCGCCGTCCGCCCGGCGCCAGCTGACCTGGTTGCCGCTGACCTCGTGACCGGAGCACGGCGAGCCAGACTGGTTCCAGACATACAGACCGACATTCGACGACGTGCGCTGCTCGCCGAAGATCACGTTGTCGATGATCCGCTGGTTGGTCCCCCCGGCGATGAACATGCCGACCTGACCGACGTTGAGAAGTGTGTTGCCTCGGGCGATCGACCAGGCGGAGGCGCCGTCGCCCAGGGCGATGCCCGAGCCCGATGTCGAGGTCCAGGTGGAGCCCTCGAAGTGGTTGCGCTCGATGACGAAGGGCGAGGCCTCCGTGCCGCCCGACTCGTACATGCTGACGATGTCCTCGGTGTCGCCGCCTCTGCCCTTGTTGTGGCCGATATAGCCGCGGCTCACCCGGACCAACTGGACGAAGTTGGCGCGGTGCTTCCCGACCCGGGCGTGCGGGCCGACGATGTCGAGGTAGCGGTTCCATTCGATCCGGACATTGGTCGAGTCGAGGACGGTCACGGCCTGGGCGACTCGCGCGAAGTCGTTGTTCCGGATCGTCACGTTGGCGCAGCCCTCAAGGTGGATCGCTTCCACATCGGGACCCAGGTCCTTGAAGGTGAGGTTTTCGATGACGATGCCGTCGCAGTTGCCGGACCGGCGGATCGCGCCCGAGGTGGGCCGGCTCAGGAACGGCACGGACCAGGCATCGCCGCCGTCAGGTCCCGCCGTCGGCGCCGGGGTCGCGGCCGGAGTCGGAGCAGGGTCCGGGGCCGGGACTGAGGTCACGATCGCTCGCGGCCAGGTCGACACCCGGACCCCGGCGCTGTTAACCAGGTAGGCGCGTTCCCACGATCGATTGTTCCAGATCGGCGTTGTCCGGCCCATGAACCGGTGGCCCACCCTGGCCGATCCGCGTCCGCTATGGACCTTGATCGCGGACCGGTTCGCCATGCGCAGCCAGGACGGGAACCGGTAGGTGTGACCGTCCCGGTCACGGATCCGCCAGCCACCGAGGGAGATCGTCCTGCCGCACGCGTTCTTGACTACGACCCACTCGCCGTTGAGGTTGGTGGAATCGGGGCCGACAGCATCGAACCGTCCGTCGACCAGTCGGAAGCAAGGGACGGCGGCCGTCGTCGTCTCGACGCGGTCCGAGCCGATCCACGGAATGCCGATGAGCGCGATCGCGACGAGGATCGCCGCGAGCCGCCGGGTCCGGTGACGGGCGGCGCGGGGAAGCTGGGCCACGACATCCTCCGAGGTCTGATCGAGGCCCGAAGTGTCGGCGTGGGTGTCCCCGCTGTCACTGGCTCGATGGTCGGGGTGGCGTCGCGGCCGGCGGGTCGGTGGTGCCCGGGGTCACCGCCGTGCGGTGCCCTGTGAGGCGGTCCGCCTCGTTCGTGTGGAGATGGTCGGGCGGGACCATCGGCGTTGAAATCGGGCAGCCGTGGTAGCGTCGGCGGCCCAGTCCGCAACAGGAATTCCCGTATGTCCTCGATCACCACATTTACCGTCATCGGGACACCGATCGCCACCCTGACCATGGAGGGAGCCATCCAGTCCCTCGTCTCCGCACCAGCCGACGGGCGGCGGCTGCACGTCCATTTCTGCACGGTGCATTCGCTGGTCGAAGCGGCCGAGGACGCGACCCTGCGGGCCGTGTTCGCCGCCCCGGATTCGATCGCCACCCCGGACGGTATGCCGATCGTCTGGGTCGGGCGGGCGCGCGGCCTCAGGGTCGAGCGGGTCTGTGGCCCGGACCTGATGCCGGCCCTGCTGGACCGGGCTCGATCGGTCGGCGGGCGGCACTTCTTCTACGGTGGGGCCCCCGGCGTCGCGGCACGGTTGGCGGCGCGCATGGTCGAGGCATACCCGGGCCTGGAGGTGGTCGGCACCCACTCGCCGCCGTTTCGCGCCCTGACCGCACGAGAGGATGCGGCGGAGATCGAGCTGATCAATGCCGCCCTGCCGGACTTCGTGTGGGTTGGCCTCGGGGCCCCGAAACAGGACCTCTGGGCGGCCCGCCAGCGACCGCACCTGGACGCCGCCGTCATCCTGGCGGTCGGCGCCGCGTTCGATTTCCACAGCGGCGGCCTGCGCCGAGCGCCGATCTGGATGCAGCGGCGGGGCCTGGAATGGCTGTTCCGCCTGTACGCGGAGCCGCGCCGACTGGCCCGGCGCTACGTCGTCACGAACGCCCTGTTCGTGATCCTGCTGGTGCGTGATCGTCTCGCCGGCCGGCGTCGGCCGACCGATCGTCCCGGACGGGCTTAGCGACCCTCGGTCCGGAGCATCGCCGGGATCGTGCGCAGGATGATCTTGATGTCCAGCCACGGGGACCAGCGATCGATGTACTCGAGGTCCTTCTGAACCCACTGGTCGAACTCCGGGTCGTGCCGCCCCTCGATCTGCCACAGACCGGTCATCCCTGGCTTCATCGACAGCCGGCGACGGTGCCAGGCGTCGTAACCCGCGACCTCGGTCGGCAGGGGGGGACGAGGGCCGACGAGGCTCATCTCGCCGCGCACGACGTTCCACAGCTGGGGCAGTTCGTCCAGGCTGGATCTGCGCAGGAACTGCCCGACCCGGGTCGTCCGCGGATCGGCCGTCATCTTGAAGGCGTGGCCGTTGATCTCGTTGCGGTCCTTGAGTCCTTCCAGACGGGCCTCAGCGTCCTTGACCATGGAGCGGAACTTGACGACGCAGAAGCGGCGACCCTGAAGGCCCACCCGTTCCTGCCGGAAGAGGACCGGGTGGCCGTCGCTCAGCATCAGGGCCAGCGCGATCGAGCCCAACAAAGGGCTGAGGATGACCAGCCCGGCGATGCCTCCGACGAGATCGACCACGCGCTTCCCGGCCAGCGCGACCGCGGAGCGCGGTCCGGACAGCAGCGACAGGATGGGCATGCCGTCGAGATCCTCGACGTGGCTCGTGGCGATCGACAGGCGTGGCATCGGCACGGGCATGCGCACGATCTTGCCCTCCGATTCGCACAGCGCCGCGATCGATTCGATGAGCGCCCAGTCCTCGGTCACGAGGCAGATGGCGACCTCATCAACGACCTCACTGTGGAGCAGCTCCGGCAGATCCTCGACCGCGCCGAGGTGTGGCCACTTGGCCGGCAGCTGATCGGTCGGCTCACCCAGGAAGCCGATGATCGACAACCCGAGCTCCGGGTGATCGGAGAGATTGGTGGCGAAATTCCGGCCTTGGACGCCCGTGCCGATGACCAGCATCGTGCGAAGGTTGCGGCCATGAAGCCGCGCGCGCTCGAAGGACCAGCGCAGGGCCACCCGAGTGGCGATGGCCGCGGTGAGGAGCATGCCCACCAGGACGATCATGTAGAGCCGGCTCACGTCCGGCATCTTGGCCAGATAGAGGAACGAGAACGAGATCAGCGCGAGCAGGGCAACGGCGCGCAGGATGACGCGGGCCTCCGAGCCGATCGACCAGTGGGCCCGCAACCGGTACGCCCCATGTGCCCAGAGGATCAGGACCCACGCCGACACGAACAGCGCGAGTCCGAGATCGGGCTGGGGCAGGACCCTGCCCCAGAAGATGGCGTGGCCGCCGACGAACATGGCCTCGGACACGACCAGCGCGAGGAGCGCGGCCAGACCGATGTCCGCGAGCATCATCGCGGCGCGAAATTCCGTGCCGTGTCTCCGAATCACGTGTTGTGTCTCCCCCTGGTCCTGGTGGACCGCCCTCAGGTCCCGGATTGTCGTCCCGTCCCCATCATCGGCTTTTCTGAGTGGAGCATATTCGGTCAATGGCCCGGCCAAAAGTAGCAGGGGCGTTGCAGGACCATTGTCTGGTGCGTCCGCGCACCGGATCGGATCGGGACGGTCGCACGGCCGGTCAGGCGCCACGCCGCCGCCGAGACCGCTTCGACCGCACGGCAGCGATCAGCATCCCGGCCGTCAGGACCGTGAGATTGGCGGCGAGGACAGCGATGACGGCGAGGGTGAGGTCCATCTGGCCCGGCTCCATTCGTCGGGGTCACCAACCCATGGGCAGGTCGCGCGGCAGCCTCGCAGATCCGCTTGGCCACAGGCCGCGACCACTCGATGCCGGGCACGGACATCGGGTGAACGATATGCCGCCTGTCAAGGGCGCGGCGCCGATGCAACGAGATCCTTGCTAACCTCACCAGGGGCCAGGGTGTCCGCCATGTCCGTGCACCTGCCGTCGCGAGGCTGAGCGTTGACCTATTCCGGATCTCGGGGGATCGGTGTTGCCGGCTGGCTCCGGCAGCACTCCGGCGCCGCCCTGGGCCTGCTTCACAGCGCGGGCTGGGTGGTGGCCGATCAGGCCTTCGTGTCGGCCACGAACTTCCTGGGCATGGTCATCGCCGCCCGAACGCTGACCACCGGGGATTTCGGTGCGTATGTACTCGCGTACACCGGCATCTGGGCACTCAACGGGATCCAGTCGTCGCTGATCACGCAGCCGCACAGCGTCCTGGCGTCGCACACGGACACCGCCGCGTATCGCCGCTACACGAGCGCGAGCGCGCTGATGCAAGTCGGATTGAGTGGGATCCTGGGGCTGCCCCTCCTGATCGCCGGCCTGCTCGCCCAGGCCACCGGTGCCGGCCCGTCCCTGCTCGCTGCCGGCGCCGCCGTGATCGCCTGGCAGGCGCAGGAGTTCCTCCGTCGGGTGCTGTTCTTCGAGGGCCGCCGTTCCGGGGTCTTTGCGCTGGACGTGATCAGCTTCGGCGGACAGTTGGCCGTCATCATCGCCCTCGCCTCCACGGGCCGGTTCAGCGTGACCAGCGGCCTCCTCGCGGCGGCAGCGACCTCGGGCGTGGCGGCCATCGTCGGCGTCGTGCTCCTGCGCTCGACCCTCTTCCATTCCCCGATGCTCGGGGCGATCGGGCGGAATGTCGCACATGGACGGTGGTTGCTCGGCGCGGAGGTTGGGGCGTTCATCAGCTCCAGCAGCTACCCGTTCCTGCTCGCAGCAACGACCGGGGCAGAAGCGGTCGCCGTCTACTCCGCGGCGATGCTGCTCCTCAATCCCCTCAACATCATCTGGTTCGCCGTCGGCACCGCCCTCCCGATCCAGCTCAGCCGGGCCCGGCAACGTCTCGGCGAGCGAGCGTCACGGCGCGAGCTGGGCCAGGCGTACCGGCTGTCCGTTCCGATCGTCGGGCTGTACTGTCTTGCGGCGGCACTCCTCGGCGGCTCGGTCCTCGGCCTGGTGTTCGGTCCGGCCTACGCGGACTTTGGATGGGTGGTGGCGATCGCCGCCGCGATCCGCGTCCTCGGTTATCACAGCCATCTCCTGTCGGTCGGCCTACGCGTGCACCACCAGACACGATCGATCTTCACCGGATACGTGATCGCCATGCCGTTCTCGCTGATCGTCGGGACGATGCTGACCGTCGCGTACGGGATCGCCGGAGCGCTCGCGGCACTGTTTGTAGCGCACCTGATCTGGACCATCGTGTGGGCCCGAGCGTACGGCCCGGATGATGCTGATCAGCCGGAGACCTCCTCGTAGAGCTGTTCGTAGGCGTCGACCATCGAAGCCATCGCGAATCGCTCTCGGGCGTGCTGTCGCGCGCCTGCGGCCTGAGCCCGCCATCTGGCCTCGTTGGCCAGGTAGTCGGCCATGAGGTCGGCGTAAGCGGCGGCGTCGCCTGGCTGGCAGCGTCCGGGGTATTCCGGCGGAAAGACCTCATCGAGGCCGGGCGCCTGGGTGGCCAGGACCGGGATGCCCACGCACATCGCCTCGACGGCGAGCAAACCGAGTCCCTCGAAGCGCGACGGCATGAGGATCGCGTCGAAGCGGCCGAGCCGGCGCGACAGGTCAGGGATGGGCGGCCCCACCGACACCCGATCCGGCCAACGCTCCGCTGCGGCCGCGACGAGCGGCTCCAATCGCCCCGCTCCGTGGATGGCCACGCGAAACGGAGGACCACCGACCGCCAGCAGGGCCACGCTCTCAAGAAGGATGTCGATGCCCTTCTGCCGTTCGAACCGCCCGGCAAAACCGAGCAGCGGCGGATGGGACGGTGAGCCCGGTCCGGACGGCAGCGCGGTCAGGTCGATGCCGTTGTAGATGAGCTTGGGGTGTCGCGCCGGTCGACCGACGCTGGCGCGCCAGCGGACGAACGCATCGCCGGCGGCGGCGCTGACCGCCGCGACCCCGGCCCCATCCAGTCGCGACTCGGCCAGTCCCCCCAGGCGCCCCCAGCCGCCCCACAGCTCGCTGTTGTGGATGGTCCGGACGATCGGCGTGCGACGGACAGCCTGGGACGTCAGGCTGGCCATGGCCCAGGCGAACTCCGGGATCTCCGTGTGGAGGTGGACGACGCCGGGCCGCGATCGCGCCACGGTCCTGGCAAGCCTTGGGACAGCCCCGATGACGGCCACCCTGGCCGATGGTCGTGGCGAACCCTCGACAACGATCGCGCCGCTGGCCCGAAGGCTGTCGCGCAGATGACCGGCCATGGACGCATCGGTGGGACCGGCGATCGGGAAGACCGTGACCTCGTGACCACGGGCGATGCTGCCGCGCGCCAGGGTCTCCACGACGCGCTCGGCTCCGCCGAGACCCAGGCGCGTGACGACGTGGAGGATGTGCATCCGAACCTCTGACGTTGCGAAGCGGTTCATGGTCGATGGGGCGCACCCGGACGGGCCTCAGCGTCGCGGTACCATACCCCGTCTCATGCCCAACTCCGCATCCCGTCCGTCGGTCCTGCTTGTCCACGAGCGTTACCGCCAGCGAGCCGGCGAGGACACCGTGTTCGACGCCGAAGTCAAACTTCTCCGGTCGAACGGCCACCAGGTGCGGACCCTCATCGTGGACAACGACGCGATACCGGACCAGCCGTCGACCGGCCAGCGACTCCGGCTGGGCGTCGAGACGATCTGGTCGGCGCGAGCCGGGCGGCTGATGGCGCAAGCCATGGAGGACGGCCCCGACGTCGTCCATGTGCACAACACGTTCCCGTTGCTGTCGCCCTCGATCTACCGGGTCGCGAAGCAACGGGGAGCGGCCGTCGTTCAGACCCTCCACAACTACCGGCTGGTCTGTCCGGCGGCTACGCTGTTTCGTGACGGACGTCCGTGCGAGGATTGCGTCGGGCGTCCGGTGGCGCTGCCCGGCCTGATCCACGGTTGCTATCGAGACTCGCGTCTGCAGACCCTGCCGGTCGTTGCGATGCTGGCGACCCATCGAGCTCTCGGGACCTGGGAGGATGTCGACGCGTTCATCGCCCTGACCGACTTTGCGGCGACCAAGCTGGTGCGTGGCGGGCTGCCGAGCGAGCGGATCCATATCAAGGCGAATTTCGTGGCGCCAGACCCGGGTGAGCGCGAAGGGCCTGGCCGGGATTTCTTGTTCGTCGGACGTCTCACCATCGACAAGGGCATCAGGACGATCATCGACGCTGCCGCTCAAGGCGGACCCGAGATCACGGTCCGCATCGCCGGCGACGGTCCAGAATCGGACCGAGTCACGGAGGCGGCGGAGCGACACGCGGGCGTGGTCGCCCTCGGCCGGCTCAGCCCCTCCGATGTCCGCACCGAGCTCGCCCGGAGTCGAGCGCTGGTGTTCCCATCGATCTGGTACGAGGGCATGCCGATGACCATCCTGGAGGCATTCGCGGCGGGAGTCCCGGTCATCGCCGCCCGGATCGGGGCGGCTGCGGCCCTGGTCGAGGACCGGGTCACCGGTCTGACCTTCGCGCCTGGGGACGGGTCGGCCCTCGCCGCCTGTCTCGCGTGGGCCAGCCGGCATCCCGCTGAGATGGCGGCCTTCGGCCACGCTGCGCGAAGCCGATATCTTGAACGGTTCACGGCCGCGGTCAGCTACCGGCGACTGCAGGAGATCTACCAGCTGGCTCTTGAGCGCCGGACCGGCCGCGCTGGGGTGGCCTGAAATGAGGAACCCATGACGACGCGTTTCTCGGTATTCATCCCCGTCTGGAACGACGCCCCCTGGCTGCCCGGCGCAATCGAGAGCCTGCTCGCTCAGACCCACCAGGACTGGGAGCTGATCATCGGCGACAACGCTTCCGACGAAGATCTGCAAGCGATCTCGGCACGCTATCCGGACGAGCGGATCCGCTACCACCGCTGGCCGAACCACATCGATTACGCCGGCAACGCGAACCGGACGATCGGGCTGTGTCGGTTCGAGTGGCTCCAGTACCTGTCCGCGGACGATCGCCTGCTGCCGACGTGTCTTGAACGCATGGCGGCCATGGTGGCGGAGGCCGCGGCCGCGAACCGGGATCTGGCCATGGTCCTGACCGGTTGCGGGCGTTTCGATGAGCTCGGGCGGCCGGCGGAACAGGTGTACTACGGAACCTGGCACCTCAAGACGATGACGACCGGCATCCTCGATCCGGCGGCCTGGTTCGAGTCCGTGGCGGCGCCGGGAGCACCGCCCTGGAATATCGGGTCGCTGGCGATCTCGGCCGATGTCCACCGGGTGATGGGGGGCTTCTTCCGGGAGGAGATCGGGTTGACCTCGGACGTCGAGATGTCGCTCCGCACCGCCGCCTACGGGCCGGTCGGCTACATCGCGGAACCGCTGCTGCACTACACGGTCCGTGGTGATTCGCTCACGCTCGGCCTGTCACGCCTGAACCTGGCTCGTCCGGGCAGCCTGCCGCCGGTCGCAGCCGCGCTGCTGTCAGCGATGGTTGTGCATGAGCATCGCCGCGATGTCTCGGCCGCCGAGCGTCGCTACATCCGGGCCCAGGTGGCGGATCAACTCGTCGGGCGGGCGTTGATGCATCGATACCGCCCGGGCGGCCGGGGTCGCGTCGGAGCGGTCAGTGACCTGTTGCGGGCGACGTATCAGGCTCCCGGCTGGCCGTTCAGCGTGCGCCAGCTGACGCGCGGTGCCGCGGCCGTGCTCGCGCCGAGCTTTCTGATCTCGCGGATCAAGGAGCGGTTCATGGCGAGGGGTCGTTACTTCTGAGCGGCCGGTGCGTCGTCAGGATCGAGCTCCACACGTAGCGCCGTCGGATCGAGGCGGGCCTCCCAGTCGTTGGCGGCGTCCCAGCCGCTGATCGTCCCGCAGTCCCCAGGATTCCAGGCCGGGTTGGCCTCGCCATCGGCGCGCTCCCAGGCCACCTGGTTACCGCGCACCTCGTGCTCGCCACATCGGCCATCCGACTGGTTCCAGACGTAGACACCGACGTTGGACGCCGGCCGTTGCTCGCCGTAGATGATGTTGTCGATGATCGCGTTGTTCGTGCCGCCGGCGATGAAGATCCCGACCTGCCCCGGATTGAGCAGGATGTTGTTCCGAGCAATGGTGTAGTCAGAGCCGCCGTCCCCGAGAGCGATGCCCGAGCCGGAATCGCTGGTCCAGGTGGTTCCCTCGAAGTGGTTGTGCTCGATGATCAGCGGATCCGCTGCGCTGCCGCCAGAGGCATGGATGCTGACGATGTCCTCGGTGTCGCCGCCGCGCCCCACGTTGTGGCCGATGTACCCACCACGGACCTTGTCGAACTGGACAAAGTTGGCGCGATTCTGGCCGACCCGCTCATGCGGGCCCAGAATGTCCTCGTAGCGGTTCCACTCGATCCGCACATTCGTCGAATCGATCACGGTGATCGCCTGGGCAACCCTGGCGAAATCATTGTTTCGGATGGTCACGCCGTCGCAGTTGCGCAGGCGGATGGCTTCGACGTCCGCGCCGAGGTCGGCGAACGAATGATCCTCGATCACGATGTTCCGGCATCCGTTCAGGTGGATCTGACCGGACGCCGGACGACCGAGGAAGGCCACGCTGGACGGATCCCTTCCCGGCTGCGGCGACGGGGCGGGCGTCGGCTGCCCGGACCGTGGCGCGACGATAGCGATGACGGCGACGGTGATCATGGCAGCCGCGCCAGCGGCCGGCCAGAAGAATCGATGGCGGCGGTGGGTCGGCATGCGGCCGATGATACGGCCGCATGCCCTTGCGGCCCGCCGGCGAGGCCCCCGACCCGAAGTCGCTAGAGGGTCACGCGCAGGGCGAGCGGGTCGAGGGTGGCGTTCCAGACGTTGGTCGACCAGCCGGCGACCGTCCCGCAGTTACCTGCGTTCCATGCCGGATTGGACGCGCCCGCGCCGTTGCGCCAGAAGACCTGGTTCCGGGCCACCTCCTGGTCGGAGCACGGCGTCGAGGACTGGTTCCAGACATACAGGCCGACATTGGAGCTGGTCCGTTGGGCGCCGTAGATGACGTTGTCGAGGATCTTGTTGTTCGTGCCCCCCGCGATGAAGATGCCAACCTGGCCCGGGTTCAGCAGGATGTTGCGCTGGGCGACGTTGTACGATCCGCCGCCATCCGACAGGGCGATCCCGGATCCCGAGGCACTGGTCCAGTTGGTGCCCTCGAAGTGGTTGTCCTCGACCGTCACGTGGTCCGACTGGTAAACGGACACGATGTCCTCCGTGTCGCCGCCCTTGCCCTTGTTGTGGTCGATGAGCCCGCCGGCAACGTTGTTGAACTGCACGAAGTTGGCGACGTTGGCACCGGTCCGCGGCTGCGCCGGACCGGTGATGTTGCTGTAGCGCGAGTCGACGACGGTGATGTTCGAGGAGTTAAGGGCGTAGACGCCTTCGGCGACATTCAGGAAGTCGACCGACCGAATGGTCACGTTGGAGCAGTTCTCGATCCGGATGGCGACCACGCCGGCACCGAGGTCGCGGAAGGTCTTGTTCTCTATGACCACGTTGGAGCAGTTGGACAGGCGGATTGCCGGTGATGACGGTCGGCTGGCGAAGGGTACCGACCATGGATCACCGGGCGCGGCGGTCGGCGCGGCGGTCGGCGCGGGGGTGGCGACGACGCCTCCCACGGCCCCGCTGCCCGACCCGCTGCAGGCCGCG
>JANOIS010000064.1:0-2118 GCA_031407755.1 Chloroflexota bacterium
GGATGCCCATTCGGCGGGCTGCTGTTCTGGCAGGACGCGAAGGCCAGCGGGGCGGGAACGGCAAACGCGGACATCAACATCTCAGGCTCGGGCAGCCTGTACGTCGAGGGCACGATCTATACGGCCAAGGGGAATGTCAAGATCACCGGTAACAGTCTCAGCTCCGGTTGCATTCCGGATGCCCTTGGGAACACGAACTGTGCCTCGGTACAGATCATCTCGAACACCTGGGAGGTCGGCGGCGGCGGCATCCTCAGGATGCCCTACGATCCCAGCAAGTTCTATGACTTAAAGCTGAAGGGCCTCGTCCGTTAGCGCCGGCCGCGGCCATCTGAACGCCGAATCTCGGTAGTACGAACCGCAGGGTAGCCATTCCTCCACCCGGTCCCATCATGGCGACATGAAGCGTTTCGTTGCCGGCCCGATGTGGTTCCTGTCGTTCTGGTTGATGTACGAGCTACTCTGGTCGCTGACCGGGGTGCCGAGGGTGGCGGGCCCGGTCATCGGACTCGTCGTCGCGGCGACGGTCTGGATCGACCCGATGCATTGGTTCTGGCCCGCCCGGCCCAGCCGCTCGATCGCCGGCATCAGCCAGTCGACCGCGCTCCGACCTCTCACCAAGTAGCGTCGCACCTTCCGAGTCGCGCGGCGCCACTGAGAGTCGCTGACCCCGCGAACGCCGATCACGTTCTCGTCGGCCCCGGGGTTTCGGACGAGTCGTCCGTGCCGCTGGGGCCGGGTGTATCGCTGGGCTCCGGCGTGTCGGTCCCGGACGGCGTCTGCGTTGGCTGCGGGGTAGCGGTCGGCCTGGCGGTGGGCGGCGGCGTGCGGGTGGGGGTCTGCGTCGCGCCCGATCCGTTGTTCGTGGACGTGGGTTCAGCGCTTTCGGAGCTGTCCGGGGTCTCGCTGGGCTCAGCACTCTCGCTCGGTGACGGTGACGGACTGGGCGAGAAACTCGGCGACGGCGATGGGCTGATCGGCGGCGGACTCGGGTCGACCGTTGGCGTAGGCGTGGCGTCGTCAACGGAGAGAAGGCTAGCCGCCCCGGCCGCCACGAGGGTGCCTGCGGACCCGGCCGCGACGGCAACCAGTAACACGAGCGCGAGTGCCTGGGCGCGAACGGCAAGGGGCCGACCACCGGACCAGGTGATCCGCCACGCGTCGCGGACTGCCGCGATCAGGCCGGGCAGGAACCCTCCGCTCGCCACAAGGTGCGGCGGGGCTTCCGCGGCGACGGCCGCCATGACCCGATCCTCGAACCCGACCGTGGGCATCAGGGTTTCGGCGCGGGCGAACTCCTCAAGATCGCGCGCGGTGGCCAGCACGCCGGCCGCTTCCGCGTCACGAAGGGGGCCGCCACCCGCATCGGCGAGCTCGCTCGGGTCGAACCGGGGTCCGAGACCGCTCATCGGTCGAGCCCTTCCAGGCCGGCGCGCAGCCGCGCCAGACCACGATGCAGATGTGTCTTGACGGTGCCCAGGGGTCGGCCGGTCTGGGTGGCGATCTGAGCCAGCGACGCGTCGGCGAAGAACCGGAGCGCGACAACCTCGCGGTAGGGCTCCGGCAGGGCGATGACGGCGGCGCGGATCTCCGTGGCTCGCTCGGCTCGCATGGACAGGAGCGCAGGGTCGGTCCAGGTGGTCGCCGCGACGGAGGCCCGGTCCGCGGCTCGGTCTGCGGCGCCCGTGGATCCGCTGCCGTCGTGATCGCGGGATCCCGGATCGCGCCAGGCCACGGTCCGTCGCCGCGTCGCCATGCGCAGGGCGATCCGGACGGCGATCCGCGTGAGCCAGGCCCCGAACGGACCGTCCGCTCGCCACGTGGCCAGCGACTTGTAGGCGATCACGAAGGCCTCCTGAGCGGCGTCCTCGGCCTCGGCGTGGTCGCCGAGGATTCGGTGACAGGCCCGAACGACCGCGGGAGCCTCACGCTCCACGAGGCCTCGGAATGCGTCGCGGTCGCCGCCGAGGACAGCAGCCACGATCGCCCGTTCATCGGGGTGGCCGGCCATCGGACCGACAGCGCCCGCATCGCTGCTGATCGGTTCCCTCCCCGGTGGTCTTGGATGCTCGTCATGAGTCGTGTCGGACCGGCCCAGCTCCATGATGCTCCGGACTG
>JANOIS010000223.1:0-1617 GCA_031407755.1 Chloroflexota bacterium
ACCCCGGCGAAGACGAGCACGGACCGCAGGTCTCGATCCGGATCGGTGACCATCGCCAGGATGGCCACGATGCATCCGGCCCCGACCGATGTCGCCAGCCAGACCACGATCCGCAGACTCAGAATGCTATCCGGAGCGAAAAGCAGACTTGAAGCGATGTCCGCTCCAAGCCACAGTCCCAGGCCGACGCCGAGCGGCCAGGCACGGCGAATGATCGACGTTGCAGCAGCCCGGTGCTTCGCAAGTACGATGACCAGGAGCATCGCCACGACCGGTTGCTCGACCCGTATGTCGATGTCGAAGATCTGGAACGTTGGCCTCGACGCCCAGGCGAGCGCCGCGACGATACCGATCAGGTAGTGGGGTTGGCCTCGGAAGACAAACGCCAGCATGACGCCCGCGACGATCAGGATGCCCGCGAGGAGCTGCCAGGTCGGGAGTGACGCGACAAGGGGAAGGATCAGCGCGAAGACGCCCAGCAACAACGGCAGGAGTCGCTGGGGAGATTCCGCCGCCCGAAGCCAGCGGGACGAAGGCGATCGAGGTCCGATGGAAACCTCCCAGGAAGGGCCGAAGGACACCCCGGCGGTCCTCGCAGCGTAGTCTACGATGGCGCCCCACTGCGGGTGGCCTCCACCCGTGGAAGTTGAAAGAAGCCTGACATGTGCGGCATCGCAGGTAGCTTCGGGCTGGCCGATAGCACCCTGGAAAGCGCCTTCGCCGAGTCGGCGAACATTCGCCTCGCTCACCGTGGACCGGACGACCACGGGGCCTATTCAGGTTGTGGCGTCTCGCTTGTTCATCGACGCTTGAGCATCCTGGATACCTCCACGGCCGGTCACCAGCCGATGGCCCGCCGGGATGGCCGGTATCTCGTCATTCATAACGGCGAGATCTACAACTACCTCGAGCTCCGCGAACTGCTCCGCGGCCTTGGGCACGCCTTTCGAACGGAAACGGACACGGAGGTGATCCTCGCGGCGTTCGAGGAGTGGGACACAGATTGTTTCGCCCGCTTCAACGGCATCTGGGCATTGGCGATCCTGGACACCAAGGAGCAACGGCTGGTCCTGTCCAGAGACCGTCTCGGCGTCAAGCCGCTCTATTACGCGGCGGCCGCCGGCGGGACGATCTTCGCGAGCGAGATCAAGGCGCTCCTGGACACCCTGCCCCGTCGCGAGCCCAACCTCTCAGCGGTTCGCGACTACGCTTGGGACGGTCTCGTTGACCACTCGTCGGAGACCTTCTACAGCGGCGTCAGTGCCCTGTCTGCCGGTACCTTCATGGTCATCTCCGAGACCGGCAGACGAGTCGAGCGGTACTGGGAACTCCCTCGTGGGTCGGGCGATGCCGACCCACGTACAGCGCCTTCGGACGATCGAACCGTCGAAGAATTCAGGGGCATCCTGGAGAGTTCCATCCGCCTCCAGCTCCGGGCCGACGTTCCCCTGGGCAGCTGCCTCTCCGGCGGCCTCGACTCGTCGACGATCGTGATCTTGTCGAGTCGGCTTCTTGCCGCGGGTACGAAGGCACACGAGGCAACCCCTCGGTTGGCCTTGACTGCATCGTTCCCGGGGGATCCAAGCGACGAGAGCTACGCGGCCGGACTGGCCGCTC
>JANOIS010000229.1:0-8073 GCA_031407755.1 Chloroflexota bacterium
CAAGCGCACCCCATGCCGCGACGGGATCGATCTCGACTCCGATGGCCGAACCGACCAGCACCAGCTGGGCCGTGTAGGCGGCGAAGATGATGCTGGTCCAGGCGGCGAACGCCGCGGCCCGACGAGGTGATCGGAGAAGCATGGCGACCGTCTCGTCCAGCCGACGCACGGCGGCCGCGATGATGACCCACCGGCCCGCGCCGATCAGGCGCTGCAACGGCAGGGCCACCACGAATCGACTTGGCCGAAGTCCAGCGGCATACGCGATGCCGGGCAGGGCCGCGATCGCAACGAGTAGACCGATCGTCAGTGGGACGGGCAGGGCGATGCTCCATGCCGCCCAGGCCACGGCGGCACTCGCCCCGAGATAGGCGATGGCGACCACGCGCTCGACGACCACGACGGCCGCGCCGGTGGTGTAGTCGACGCCGTGATGGGCGCGTAACAGATACAGCCGGACCAGCTCCCCGACCGACCCTGGGGTGATGTTGTTGATGGTATTGGCGAAGGCCGTCATCGGAAGCAGCGGGATCCACCCGACCGGGCGACCGGCACCGGTCAGCAGGTCGCTCGAGCGGATCGCCCAGGCCGTGGCGATCAACCCGTTGAGCGCAATGGCGACGACGATGGGGCGCGGGTCCGCGCTCGCCAGCCGATCGCCGATCTCCCAGGCCCGCGAGCGCCACGCCACCAGCGCGAGGAGTGCGATGGAGAGCGTCCCCCACACGAGCGGGTGGCGCAGGACGCGCCTCACGGCTGGCGTGCCCACACGGTTGCGTCGTCGGTGACGCGCTCGATCCGCCACCCTGGCGGCGGCCCCGGATCCACAACGAATCCGGTGATCGCCTGGATCGCTATCCGATCGATGGCATGGACGACCAGCCGATCCCCGCTGTCAACGGTTATCGTCGTCGTGACCGTCGCGAATTCCGAACCGAGACCGGTCGGGCCGATGAGGGGGGTCGCCGATCGGCCGTCCATGCGCAGCTCGAACCGCCCGGTGCCAAGATCTGCGATCGCCCGCGGGCCCTCGAGCCGCCGCAGCATCCGGATCTGGAGATCGATCGGCGTGGCCGCGCTCAGATCGAACGACAGGGTCGCCCCGGGCTCAAGGACGACGGCATCCCAGCCGTTGCCGCGAATGGTCCGGCGACCGCCGGCTTCGGGCTGTGATCCGGCCGCGATGGTCGCCGGCAGGCTGATGAGTCCGATCGAGGCACCGCGCCGGGCGAGGACGATACGCTCGGCCGCGTACTCGCCGGCGATGCGGATCAGGTCGTTCACGTCGCCTCGGAACGCCGTCGTCACATCCATCCTGCGTTCCGCCTGGCCGTGACCGGTGAACGCCTCCGGATCGAACGCGAGCTTGGCGTAACCCGGAGGCTCGATGGCCACCACTCCGGCACCGGTCTCGTACCAGATGCGTGCCGACCAGTCCTCATACGACAGGATCGTCGGCCGCGGCGCGGCGACCGGCAGCAGGGCTTGCATATCCGGTACGCGGTCGGCGGTCAGCGACAGGTGCGCGTAGGTCGGCTGGCGCCAGATGGACCACACCAGACGTTGCGTGGCGATCGTGGCGGGCAGCGATGCTGCGGCACAGGTCAGCATCACGAGTCCGATGGTTGCCAGTCGGAGCCGCGCCGGGGCCAGTGGCAGCCGGACCGACGGCATACGCAACCGCGCGACCAGCGCCTCGGCGGCAGCCACGACGCCGATCGCCGCCAGCACCAGCCCAGGCTGGCTCGCCAGCAACCACATCCGCTGCGGTCTGACCGCATCCTCGAGCGGCCACGACGGTTGATACAGGACGGCGAGAGCGAATGGCAGGAGCCACCACGGAACGAGCAGCACGGCCGTGTCGGCCCGCGCCTGGGTCCATCGGCCGGTGCCGTCGTCCAGCCGTGGTCCATCCGGGCGACGCAGGAGCAGCAGCACGACACCGGCCCCGATGATCGCCAGGGGCAGCAGCAGGCCGAACTGGATCGGGTAATCCCAGAATCCGATCCGGAATGGCATGAGCTCCTCGGACGAATCGATGGACACGCCGCCGTTGGCGGAGATCGTCGCGACGATACCGACCAGCCACGGCGCGATCACTGCGCTCGCCACTGCGCCCGTCAAGGCGAGGGCGAGCGCCGCCTGGCGTGCCCGATCGTGGCGCCGCAAGCCGACGATCACGGCCAGGGCGAACAGCGTCGGCGGGATCGGCAGGAGCAGCTGCACCTGGAGCCAGGCGCAGGCACCCAGGAGCAGCCCGGCCACGATCGCCCAGCCCGCCCAGCGCCGCCGAGGCTCGACCGCCCGCACGAACGCGAGGACCGCAAAGGGCAACAGTCCGAACACGAGATCGCGTGGGTAGATCGGCACGGCCACCTGCCCGACCATGGTCATCGAGTTGACCCACAGTCGATCAGCCGACAGATCCAGGCCACCCGCGAACGCGGTCAAGACGGCGGCCGTCAGGGCGACCGACCGTCGGCCGATGAGCGTATACGCAAGCACGTAGGCCGCGAGGGGGATCACCGGAAGCCAGAGCAGGCCCAGTAACGCGGTGACCGATTCGACGTCGATTCGGAATGCGGCTGACCCGGCCGCCAGCAGGGCATGAAAGCCGGGTGGGTAGTACGCGGGCAGGCCGTCGTATGGGCCCTCCGGCGGTATGGCCCCCAGCAGCATCGTCCTTGTCAGGCCCCAGTGGTAGAGGAGATCACCTCGGATGAAGAAGGGGCTGAGCATCCGCGCCCCGCCGATGGCCGTTATCACCGCCAGGATCACCACCAGCCACGGGTCCAGCCGTCCCAGGCGACGTGACCGCTCGCGTACACTCCGGTCGGTCCCGTCGGTGCGGCCATCCCCGGCCTGTTGGCCCCTCACGCGCCCGGAACGAGGTCTACCGGTCCATCCATGGATGCCATCGCGCTCGTGAGCTCCGCCCTCGTGGCAGCGATCGTAGCGGCCCTCCTGTTTCTGCTTCCGGGACTCGCCGTCGGGCCCATCATTCTTCCCGGAGCCGCGTCGCCCCTGGTGATCGTTGGCCGAGCGGCGGGCGTCAGTCTACTGGCGACCCTCACGGCCTGCACCATTCTGGCGTGGCTCGGCGCCTTGACGGGGCCCGTGCTGGTCGTCGTCCTGCTGGCCATCATCGGCGCCGGTCTCGCCGTCCGCTATCGACGCGGCGAGTTGACGCGCGGGTCGGGAGCCCGCCGGCGCCGAGGCTGGCTGTGGACGGTGGCCGCGCTGGCCGTCCTGGTCCTGCTCCTCATCGTGCCGTCGATCATGCGGACCGGAGACGACCTGCGACCCAAGAGCTCGACTAGCTGGTACTACATCAACCTCGCCCAGACCATGGCCGATGCGGGCGCGATCCCCGACCAGCTCGCCGAGTGGGGGAGCAGCCGCCCGTATCAGACCGACTACCTGCCGACCACCGCCCACACCGCGTCCGCCCTGCTGCTCATGCCCGGTGGCCAGCTCGTGGTCATCGAGATCTACCGGGTCGCGACGCTGGTCCTGGCCGCCCTGTTCGCCGCGCTCCTGTTCCGGCGATGGCTTCCGGGCTGGATCGCGGCCCTGGCGGCGATCAGCCTGCTTGCGACGGTCCGCCTCGCAGACAAATTCGATGCCTACCGGCCCGAGACGATGGGTCTCGTGATCGCGCTGTTCACGCTGTGGGTGGCGGATCGCGCCTTCATGCAGCGAGACCGACGAACGCTGGTGGTTACCCTCCTCGGTGCGGCGCTGGTCTGGCTGTCGCACGCTGAGGTGTTCCTGGTCATGGCGGCCCTGCTGCTCGGCATGGCCGTCGCGCGCGTGGTCGTCCCGCTGCGTGCTGCACAGCCTTCGATCAGGCGGCTCCTTCCGCTTGCCGCCGCGGGCACGCTGCTCGGCGGTGGCGTTGTACTGGCCACGATCGCGGGCTGGGTCCTGACCGGTGGGCCGGGCGTCATCGGCTACCTGACCGGCGCCGGGTCCGGCGCCAGCTCGGCCGCCGGCGCGCCCTCGATCGAGGACGGCGTGCGGGGTCGCCCCGGGGAGATCCCGGCCGGCTGGAGCTTCACGGACGATCCGACCTGGGACTTCTACGTGGCGTCGGTCAGCCCTGGGCTGCTCGGCCTGCCGCCGCCCGATGCGTTCACCGACGCGATCCTGCTGCCCAGGTCCATCTTGCATGTGTGGCCCGGGCTCGATGCCCGCACGCGTGACGGCAAGGCGATCCTGGGTGGCCTGCTGGTGGCGCCGCTGCTGCTCCTTCCGTTCCTGGATCGCAAGCGGCGTCGCCTGGTGGTCACCGTGGTCGTGTTCGGGCTGGCCCTGACCGCGGGCTCGATGCTCCTGTTCGAGCTGTCCAGCACGTACGTGCCACAACGGACCGGCGGACGGCGACTGATGCCGTACCTGTTGTTCCTGCCGGTAGCGAGCTTCGGGATCCTGCTCTGGGGACTCGCTCGACTGGCCGCTCCCGGCTGGCGCGCCCTGCTCCCGGGCCGCGGGCGTGTGCTGGCCTCGTGTGCAGCCCTCGCCCTGATCACGGCCGCCGCCGTGGCCGGCGCACCGCCGCGCCCCGGCGCGCCCGTCGCCGAGGACGAGGCGTCGCTCAGTCGGACCGGCTTTGACGCCTATCGGTGGGTCGCCACGAATCTGCCGTCCGATGCCCGAATCCTGGCCAACGCCTACACCGATGGCGCCATCGCCGCGGTGGCCAGCCGTCTCGGGATCATCGATGGCCGAGCGGTGTACCTCGAGGACCCGGCATTCCTGGCGGAGGCAACCGCGCTGTGTCTGGGCGCTCGGGTCGTCTTCGCCGATCCGTCGTCACAGGGCGCCGGGACGTACCTCGCCCGCGAACGTGTGACCCACCTGGTCGTCGCGGCCGCGGACCGTGGCTCGACCGGATCGGATCTGGGCGGCTACCTCCTGTTCGACACGGATGTCGCCGCGCTGCGTGCGAATCCACGGTTTCGGTTGCTCGCGGCGTTCGGCGATGGCGCAGTCGGCGGCGGGGCCGGGGAGGTCCTGATCTTCGAAGTCGGCCCCGCTGCGGCGCTACACTGACCCCGATGCCGATCAGCCTCCTGCGCATCGCCGGCCTGGCCCTGGCGATGGTGTTCATCATCGTCGCGCTCGGTCGGCTGCGCCGGCGCGGTGCCGGCAGCCGAGTGCCATCCAGCGGTCTCCTCGCCGTTGGCCTGGCCCTTGCCGCGGTCGCCCTGTTTCCGGACCTCGTCCGCCCGCTGCAGGGCATCCTCGGCCTGGACGGCGAGCCACTGGGGCGCCTGATCACGGTCCTCGTCGTGTCCACGGCGCTGGCGTTCCTGCTCGTCTTCTACGCCATCGCCCGGGCCGATCGAGCCAACCAGCGGGTGAGCCGCCTGGTTCGGGCCCTGTCCGCGGCCCAGCTCGAGGCCGCCCAGGTCGGCGGTCGCTGGGGCGGCGTCCTGGTGTGCATCCCGGCCTACGAGGAGGCCGATAGCCTCCCGGGCGTGATAGCCGAGATCCCGCCGGTCGTCGCCGGCCTGCGAACGCACATCCTGGTCATCGATGATGGCTCGCGCGACGGGACGGCGGCGGTCGCGCGCTCGCTCGGGGCGCATGTCGTGAGCCATCCGGTCAACAGCGGGCAGGGCGCCGCCCTCCAGACCGGCTATCTTGTCGGTGAGCGACTCGGTGTCGACGTCGTCGTGACCCTCGACGCAGATGGACAGCACGATCCGACCCAGATGGAGCGCCTCGTCGAGCCGATCGTGCGGGATACGGCGGACTTCGTGGTCGGTTCCCGTCGGATGGGCGAACACGAGTCGGAATCCCGGGCGCGGGACGCCGGGATCACCGTGTTCACCCGGCTGATCAACCTCATCGGCGGCACGGCGGTGAGCGATATCGCCAACGGCTACCGGGCGATCCGCGCCTCGCGGCTGGCCGAGATCGCGTTCACCGAGGACCAGTTCCACAACCCGGAGTTGCTGCTCGGAGCGGCCCGCGCGGGTCTGCGCGTCGTGGACGTTCCAGTGACGATCCGGCGGCGGACGGCCGGGACGACCAAAAAGGGGACCAACCTGCGCTACGGCCTCGGCTTCCTGCGGGTCATGCTCAAGTCCTGGTTGCGCTGAACCTCGACGCGCTGCCACGTCTCGATCCGTCGGCCCCGGAGCACTTCGAGCCAACCGTGGGCGAATGCGAGATTGACGATGGCGAACGCCCGAGCGAAGGCCAGCGGTCGAGGCGGCCGGTGCCCGACCGACGCGATGACCTGGCCACCGGCCGCGGCGACCAGTCCACCACCGACCACGATCGTGGCCAGCGCCCCGACGCGATCGCCCTTCGTGGCCTCCAGCAGCCCAGAGGCGGCCACCACGAGCAGCAGCCACGGTGTGGACCAGCGCAGGATCTTGTGCGACCACAGGGCGAGGGCGATTCGTGGGTGACTCCATGGCGCGAGGCGTCCGACCATCGTCAGGTTGGCCCGGATGCCACGCGATGCCGTTCGGGTTCGATTACGCAGCTGTTCACGCAGCCCACTGATCGGCCGGTCGGTCGCCACGGCCGCCGGAACGTACGTCACCGTGTCGCCGCATTCGCGCACATATAACGGCAGTAGATGGTCCATGGATGCTGTCGGCGGAACCGGTCGGTAGCGCGAACGCCGGACCGCGAGCAATGCGCCGGTCACTGCGGTCAGGCAGTCGGCTCGGCTCTCGAGTTCGCGGATCAACCGCTCATAGCGCCAGTACAGACCCTCGTTGGACGAGGTCGCGGTGGCGTCCTCCGCGCGCCAGTCGAGCCGACCGGTGGCCGCCCCCACCCGCGAGTCACGGAAGGCGTCGGCGAGCGCCGCCAGGCAATCGGGCGCGAAGCGCGTCTCGGCGTCCGTCAGGACGACCACATCCCCGCGCGCGACCTCGAACATCGCGTGCTGCGTGGCCGTCTGGCCGGCGCGCGGCAGTGACAGGAGGCGGACACGGTCGTCGTCTCTCGCCAGGCGGGCGACGATCGGGTCCGTGTCGTCCGTGGATCCGTCCGAGCCGACGAGGACCTCCACGAGATCGAGCTCCGGACCGGCCTGCATCAGCGCATCGGCGACGCGCTCCGCGATCTGGTCGGCCTCATCGTGGACCGCGATGGCCACCGTGAGACTCGGCCGCGGTCCATCGCGCCTCGGTCGGCGCGGTGCGACGCGAGCCAGCACCGCCACGATCACCGGATAGCCGATGTAGACCCAGCCGAGCGTCGCGGACGCGGTCCACAGGGCGACGGTGGCAATCACGCCACACAGGGTAGCGGGTCAGACCCAGGGCAGGTTCGGCCAGCGTCGATGCCAATGCTGTACCAGCCGATCCAGCTCTGCGGCTCGAACATGGTCACGGGCGAAGGCGTGTCCCCGTCGGGCCAGCATCGACCGGGCGTCCGTCCCGCCGGCGTCCAACGTGGCCACGTCCCGCTCGAGATCGGCCATGGGCATGATGACGTCCAGGTCGCGCAGGGCTCCCGACGGTCGGGCAAGCACCGGCAGACCGACCGCCAGCGCATCCAGCACGACCTTGGGAAACCCCTCCGCCTCCGAGGGAAAGACAAACAGGTCGCGACCGGCCAGCATCTCGAGGTACGGCTTGCGGTCCGCGATATAGCCGGCCCAGTGCACGCGCCCGCCCAGTCCGAGTGCCGCCGCCGTCGCCTCGAACTCCGTTCGTGCCGGTCCATCGCCGATCAAGGTCAGGTTCACGCGGTCGCCCATCACGGCGAGCGACGCCAGCAGGCCCTCAAGCCCCTTGCCGTGGGCGACCCGACCCGCCCAGACGAGGCTCAGCTGCGCGCCCGGAACCCGCGCGGCCTGCGCATTCGGTTCGCGCAGCTCGAAGGTCTCGACCAGGCTCGTCACGATCCCACCTTTATCGAGGTCCCGGCCGACGACGATCCGATCGCCGCCGACGGCCGCCGCCCGGCCGATGCCGTCGTAGGCCATCCCGGCAGCGGCAGCGGCAGCGGCAGCGACACCGCCGAGCGCCCCGCCGTAGTGCGCCCCGCCGTAGCGCGCCCCGCCGTAGCGCGCCCGGGCCACGTCCGTGGCGCTCCCGG
>JANOIS010000244.1:0-3305 GCA_031407755.1 Chloroflexota bacterium
GTTCAGCCAGAAGACCCTCCAACTGAGCACCGGGCCGGGCACGGTCTACGTGGTCAACGCCGACGCCGGCCCGCACACGTTCGACATCGAGCTGAACGGCCGCGTTCTTTCCTACCCTGTCCCGGCCCGTTCCACGGCGGCTGTCGTGCTGGACCTGGCGGCGGCCGGCAGCTATTCCTACTGGTGTGCCATTCCCGGCCATCGCTCCACGATGGAAGGGACATTGGAGGTGACCCAGTGATGCCGCAGCGAGCCCAGACCGCGACCGTGCTGCGGCTGGGTGGTTGGCGATGACGATCGGGATCGACGCGAACCTGGCGATCATCGTGCTGCAGTCGCTGCTTGTCGTCGGAGCGCTGACGTTCCAGGAGGAGGTCGGGCCCGTCCTGGTCGCCTTCCTCGTCCTCGTCGTCTGGTTCGTGATGATCGGTTATCTCGGGAGTTCGAGCGGAGTCCTTCCCCATGGCGTCCGAATGGGTCTACTCGCCGCGACCTACGTCGGCTACCCGATCTGGGCCGTCTGGTTGGGCCGCCACCTCCTCCGCCTGGCGGGGGAGCCCGTCTCGAGCCCGGGCGCCGGAGCGGAGCGATATCTGCATGCTCGCGAGGGCTGAGGATGACGGCACGCCCGACTGACCGGAACGCTCCGCGTGACCGGCCCATGAATGTTTCTCGCCGACGTTAGCGATGAGTGACGGCCCCAGGGTCGCGCTCGAGACGTTCGAGTTCGTCCACCGACCAGCCAGACGGAAGGAGAATCCATGAATGGCACTCTGCGCCGAGCCATGCTCACGGCGAACGCGTTGCACGTACGGATCTACCGCGCATCCCGCGGCAAGGTAGCGGGAAAGGTCAAGGGGATGCCCATCCTGCTCCTCACGGTTCGGGGTCGCAAGACGGATATCCCCCGCACGGCTCCGGTCGGCTATCTAAGCGATGAGGGCCGATGGATCGTGACTGGGTCGGCCGGCGGCATGCGCGATGAGCCACAGTGGTTCCGCAATCTTCGCGTCGCCGACCGTGCCATCGCCGAGATCGGTGGTGTAACCCGGGACGTCACGGTCACCGTTACCGAGGGCGAGCAACGCGAAGCTCTCTGGCAGCAGATCCTCGCGGTCTACCCGTTCTTCGCCGGTTACCAGGACAAGGCGGCTCGGCAGATCCCAGTCGCCGTCCTACAGGAAGTGCGGGAGCCTTTCGCGGGCCCTCGGCGATGACTGACGGCCTCACCGTTGCCGCGGTGCTCCTCGTGGTCGGCCCGGTCGTGCCCGGCGTCGCACTTTCCAACCCGGCTCTCTTCCGCGTCTGGTTCCTGCCCCGGGACGAGCACCTGGCGTTGGTCCGCGCCCATCGCCGAGGGTGGGCGGCGATCAACGCCGGCTTCACGATCGCGACCGTCGTCACGTCGGCGGGTCTCGCCGTGCTGGCGGGAAACATTGATGCGGCTGACGGCCCGCGGGCCGTCCTGACCTCCGCGGTGGTCGCGTACGCCATCGCGGGATCGCTCTGGTGTGCCGTCCTCGCGATCCGCACCCGGACCACCACGGCCCTCGCCGAGATGGTTGTGGCCGGCACGCCCACGGAACCCGCCGAGACCCTGCTCGGCGCCGCGCTCGGAGGACTGTTCGCAGCCTTCATCCTCGCGACCAGCGCAGCGCTGGTCGTCCTCGGCGCCACCCTCGCGGGGAGCGGCTTAATCGCGGCCCCGGTGGCCTGGCTCACGACGTTGATTCCGGCGGTCGTGTTCCTGGGCTACCTCAGGTCTGGGGACGCGGTGCCCGCGGTGCTCTATCTCCCGACCCTCCTCATTGGCCTTGCGCTGCTGTTCCGCTGGTGATGCACGGGCAGGAGGGCCTCGACGAGCTCGACCATCCAACTGATGACTTCTTGGCGATCAGATCAGGAGGCAACGATGAGTATTTCTGTGAGACATGGTCGGACGAACCGCGTGGGAGGCACCGATGAATAGGCTCGGAATCGCTGGGGCCCTGTGGCTCGTAGCGACCGGATTCGCGATCGCGATGACGCTCATCTTCAGGACTGACCCAGTCCAGTGGGTCGTCACGATTGCGATCGGCGTGGTCGCCGCCGTCGTAGGTCTGTGGCTGATCGCGCGCCCGGGCGCCCTGGTCGTGTCCGCGTCGAACGCCGTCAGCGTGGTGTGGATCGTCCTCTATGCCGTGCTCACCGTGCTGCAGTCTGACGAACTTGCGGCATGGACGACGGACGTCGCCCTGATCGCGATCGGTGGGGCCGCCGGACTCGTGGCGTACCGCGCGGCAGCGAAAGCGAAGCTCGGGTGAGCGCGCTCTTGACCGCTACGGGCGAGGTGTACGGATGGCGATGCTGTGCCAAGAGGGAACGCCGATGACAGGGACCAGCGATTCGAGACACCTCCGACTCCCGTGGACGGTTCGGATCGCGGCGTTCCTGTTCCTCTTCCTCGGCGTTGCGTTCGGCGCCTCGGTGCCCTTCGTGCTGGCGTATCTCGAACGCAATGGCGAGTTGCCGATGACGTTCTGGTTCCGGTCGATGGCCGGCCCCTTCGAACAGCTCGGTCCGGAGGCGTTCACTGCCCTTGGCTGGACCTTCGTCGGAGTCTGTGCCGCCGACGTGGTCGCCGGCGTCGGGCTCTGGCGCGGCCGTCGATGGGGAGCCAGGCTGGGGCTCGCGACATCGCCCTTGGTGCTTGCGCTCGGTGCGGGGTTCGGCCTGCCCCTCATTCTCCTCGGTGTACCTGTTCGGGTGGCCCTCGTTCTGGTGGGTCGCCGAAGCCTGGGCTGACGCCCTGGCAATTGGCGTGTCGTGCGCGACCTGAGTTCCCCGCTGCCGGGCCGAGGACCTCATCCGGGCGATTCGCGACGGGCTGAGGGAGTAGGAGCCGAGGTCGACGGCGCGGGTGTGCTTGTGGCTGAGGAGGTCTCGCTCAGCTGGGCTCCAAAATCGGGACGACCAACCAGCCGCCAGCCCGTCCGGCGTACAGAAGGCTCTCAGGCAGATCGCGCGCCAGCAGCAGTGACCCACTCATTCGTTGCCTTTGATCGGAAACAACGACCGGTCATAGATTGCGTGCAGCAGGTCGGTCTTCTCCCCTGGCACGTCAGCCTCGTTCAAGGATTGCCACACCGGCGGCCGCGCCGAGGTGCGTAAGATCTGGTGCTCGACCTTTTTTCGCACGACGCCGCGCCGGCGTAGACATTAGACTCCGACGACTCGCGTCAGAGGGAGTTCGTCGCTTGGCTCGTCGAATCGCTTCGGTCCTCTACTTCGTTCCGGGACTCGGGTTCGCCATATCGACGCTTCTG
>JANOIS010000254.1:0-3582 GCA_031407755.1 Chloroflexota bacterium
GAGATGGCCAAGGCGGGCTCGCTTCGTCGCGAGGTAGGCGGCGTTCTCCGGGCCGGCCGCGACCTCGAGCGGACGACGTTCCAGCACGCTGACCCCGGCGTCCTCGAGCCCGCGCACCTTGGCCGGGTTGTTCGTGAGCAGACGGACCCGATCGATGCCGAGGTCGGCCAGGATCGCCGCTGCCCGTCCGTAGTCACGCAGATCGGCCGGGAAGCCGAGTGCGAGGTTGGCGTCGACGGTATCGAGCCCGGCGTCCTGGAGCGCGTAGGCGCGCGCCTTGTTGGCGAGCCCGATGCCGCGACCTTCCTGGCGCAGGTAGACGAGGATCCCGGATCCGTGCGCGGCGATGGTCGCCAGCGACTGCCCCAGCTGGGGGCCGCAGTCGCAGCGCAGCGAGCCGAGCACGTCGCCGGTGAGGCATTCGGAGTGGACGCGGACAAGGGCCTGGTCCGTCGCCGGCTCGCCCAGGATGAGGGCGAGATCGTTGAGCCCGTCCCCGGCGCCGTAGACGACCATCCGGAAGCGGCCGTGATCGGTCGGAAGGAAGCTCTCCGCGACCCGGACGACCGCCGGCCGCGTCGCCGCCGGCCGGTCCAATGGTCGAGATCCATCCGCGGCGCCGACGACCCCCGCGGTGCCGACGACCGCTGCGATCTCGCCGACCGTGATGAGCGGCAGATCGTGGGCGGCCGCGAACGCTGCCAACTCCGGCCGCCGGGCCATCGTGCCATCCGGATTCATCACCTCCACGATCACCGCGGCAGCTCCGAGGCCGGCCAGACGGCATAGCTCCACGGCCGCCTCCGTGTGCCCCCGCCGCTCGCCCAACCCCCCGTCCGCGGCGCGGAGCGGGAAGACGTGACCCGGTCGGACCAGGTCAGCCGGGGTGGTCGCGGGGTCGATGAGGGCGCGCACGGTCGCCGCCCGCTCGGCCGCCGAGACCCCGGTCGTGACGCTCGCGGCATCGACGCTGACGGTGAAGGCGGTCCCCTGGCGCGACGTGTTCGCATCGACCATGAGCGGGATCTCGAGCGCGTCGAGCCGCTCGCCGTCCATCGCCACGCATACGAACCCGCCCGCCTCCCGGATGAGGAAGGCGAGCCATTCGGCGGTCGCGAACTCGGCGGCGAGGACGAGGTCGCCTTCGTTCTCCCGATCCGCATCGTCGAGCACGAGGACGGGCCGCCCGGCCCGGAGCGCATCGAGCGCGTCGGCGAGCGCGACCGACCGATCGTCTCCCGCCCCCGCCGCTACCGCGCTCGCGGCCAGCGGGCGAGGGGCCGGCGCGCCGTCCAGGAGGTGGCGCGCGAAGAGGTCGACCTCGACGTTCACGATCGCGCCGGGCTGCGCCGTACCCAGGATCGTGACGTCGAGCGTCGTCCGGACCAGGGAGACGACGAAGCCGTCGGGCATCGAGCGGACCACGGTCAGGCTCACCCCGTCCACCGTGACGAAGCCCTTCTCCACGATCGCCCGGGCGAGCCGCTTTTCGCGCAGACGGAAGCGCACCAGGCGGGCGTCGCCCTCGGCGACGACCGAGACGACCTCCGCGGTCCCGTCGATGTGGCCCTGGACGAGGTGGCCGCCGAGCCGATCTCCGAACCGGAGCGACCGTTCCAGGTTGACCGGATCGCCGGCGACGAGCCCGCCGAGGTTCGAGCGTCGGAGTGTCTCCGGCATCAGGTCGAAGGCGAGCTCGTCGGTCGCCGGGCGGCCGGCCGCGGTCAGGCAGACCCCGTTCACCGCGACGCTTTCGCCATCTACGACGCCGTCGAGGAGTCCCGGCGCATGCACCACCAACCGGATCTCCGGCTCCAGCGAACTGAGGGCGACGACCCGCCCCATTCCGGCGACGATCCCGCTAAACATTCGCGACCTCCATGGGCGGCCCTGCCGGGCGCGCCACGATCCAGGCATCTTCATCCCGCCGAATGAGATCCACGATCTCGAACCGGCCGGCCTGCTCGATCCGTTCGACACCGATCCCGCCGATCGGCGTGGCCGCCGTCCGGCCACCGATGACGAGCGGTGCCACGCAGGCCTCGACGTGATCCACGAGCTCGAGGGCGAAGAGCCCCGCCAGCAGTTCGCCGCCGCCCTCGACGAGCACCTCGTTGTAGCCTCGCCGGCCCAGGGCGTTGAGGAGCGCGCGGAGGTCGACCCGCCCCGATGGATCGGCCGGCAGCGGCAGCAGCTGCAGGCCGCGATCCTTGAGCGCCGCGCCAGCCTGGGTGACATCGACCGCTGCAACGAAGGCCAGCGTTGTTCCGGCAGCAAGCTCGGGCCCGGCCAGGGCGGCGGCCAGGGGCATCCGCAGTCGCGTGTCGACGACGATCCGATGGGGCTGGCGGCCGTCGGGCGGCATCGGGCGGACAGTCAGACTGGGATCGTCGACGAGCACGGTCCCGATGCCCACGATGATCGCGTCCGAGCGGTCCCGAAGCACATGAGCGTACGCCCGGGAGGCGTCGCCGCTGATCCAACGAGCGTCCCCGGAGCGGGTCGCGATCTTGCCGTCGAGGCTCATGGCGTACTTCGCGGTCACCCACGGGCGACCGAGCCGCCGGCGGAGCAGGTAGCCACGCAGGAGCTCCCTGGCGGCCTCCTCCGACTCGCCGGCCTCGACCCGGATCCCGGCCTCGACCAGGGCACGGTGGCCGCCGCCCGCGACACGCGGATCGGGGTCCCCGACCGCATAGCGGACCTCGGCGACACCAGCGCCGATGATCGCGTCCGTGCAGGGAGGCGTCCGGCCGTGATGGCAGCACGGCTCGAGCGTGACGTAGAGGGTGGCGCCCCGCGCGAGGGGGCCGGCCTCCGCCAGGGCGATCGTCTCGGCGTGAGCCTCACCGGCAGCCGCGTGGTATCCCTCGCCGACGATCTGCCCATCGCGCACGACGACCGCGCCGACGGGCGGATTCGGTGCCGTTCGCCCGCGGCCCAGGGTGGCGAGCTCCAAGGCTCTCCCCATCGGATCCCGCACCGGCCCGGTCATCGCGCCACGTCACCTCATCCGGTTCCGGGGCACAGACGAACCGCGGGGACGCGCCCCAAAGGGACGCGATGCGACGCCGCCTTCTTCCATCCGGACTGTACCGTCGGCTCCGTCACGGTCGCCTCGAGAGGCGACCCTCGGATCTGCTGACACCCGTCGTTCGACGGGCCGCTCGTGGGCTCCCCGCGCCTGAACGCGGGACTACCACCGGTCGGGAATCTCACCCTGCCCCGAAGGCCGACGCGACTCTACCATGCATCGCTGGCGGGTGGGACGTATCGATGCACATTGGGGGGCCTGGCGGCCTCCAATGTCAGTCGCCGACCCGCACGATCCAGCGGCCGCGCGCAGCCCCGGCGATGATCGCATCGAGCGCCGTATCCAGCGTGTCCAGTGTCACTTCCTGCACATGCTCCCCAAGCGCCCGTGGCCGCAGGTCCGTGGCGAGGCGGTCCCAGATCATCCGCCGCCGGCCGATCTCCACCGTCACCGAATCCATCCCGAGCAATGCGACGCCGCGCAGGATGAACGGAAAGACGGTCGTCTCCAGACGAGGACCCCCGGCATTACCGCTCGCTGCGACGGCC
>JANOIS010000266.1:0-2777 GCA_031407755.1 Chloroflexota bacterium
CTCGATGCCCTGGTCGGCCTCCGTGACGAACGTGCGATCGGGCTTTCGATCGATCTGCATGTCGCGGCGGAAATGGCTCCGGGCCATATCGTCCGCCTCGTCACAGGCTGCCTGGGCCACGTCCAGCCAGCCCCGCAGCTCCCGGTCACTGCCTCGTCGTAGGCCGGCGGACCACGCCGTCCCAAACGTCGCCGTGCCGTGGATCGGATCGCTCATGACCGGATCCTCTCATTCGTCGGGTCGTAGATGGGGTCACGGACGACTTCGAATCCGACCCATTCCCCAAAGACATCGATCTCACCGCGGGTGCCGATGGCCGCCCGGTCCGGTGGCAGATACGCAAAGGCGATGGAGCGCTGAACCGCGAAGCCGTACCCGCCGCTGGTCACCCGCCCGACGATGTTGCCTGCGACCCGGACGGGCTCGTTGCCCAGGCAGACGGACCGCGGATCGTCCAGAACGAGGCAGCGCAAGCGCCTTCGTGGACCTGCGGTCCTGGCGGCAACGAGTGCGTCTCGACCCAGGAAATCAGTGCCCTTCTCCAGCGCGACGGCAAAGCCGAGGCCCGCCTCAAACGGGGTCTCGTCGGGCGTGATGTCGCTGGACCAGACCCGGTAGCCCTTCTCCAGACGGAGCGCGTCGATGGCGCGATAGCCGGCCGCGACCATCCCGTGCGGACGGCCAGCCTCCCAGAGCGCGGTCCACAGGGAGCGGCCGTACTCGGTCGGGGCGTAGAGCTCCCAGCCCAGCTCGCCGACGTAGGTGACGCGCAGGGCAAGGACCGGCACAGCGCCCACGGTGATCTCACGCCCAGTGAGGTAGGGGAAGCCGGCGTCCGTGACGTCATCCGGTTGTGCCGTGACGGACGCCAGGATGTCACGCGCCGCCGGACCCCACAGGCCATAGCAGACGAGCGACGAGGTGATGTCGCGGATCTGGACCGAGCCATCGTCCGGCAGGTGGCGGCGCAGCCATGCCGCATCGTGGTTGCCGAAGGCGGTGCCCGTGACGATGAGGAACCGGTCATCGGCCAGGCGGGTGATGGTCAGGTCCGCCTGGATCCCGGCGCGCTGATCCAATAGCTGGGTGTACACGATGGTGCCCACCGGCCGGTCCACGTCGTTGGCGGCCATCCCCTGGAGGAAGGCGGCGGCGCCTGGACCCACGACCTCCAGCTTTGCGAACGACGATTCGTCGAACAGGGCGGCGGCCCGGCGTGTCGCCAGTGCCTCCGCGGCGATGGCCGGCGACCAATACTGCCCCGCCCAGCCACGCGGCCGCAGCGCTTCCAGGGCCTCACGTCCTCCGAACCGCGGATCGTCCGCGTTGGGCTCGAACCAGTTGGGCCGCTCCCAGCCGGACTTCTCGCCGAAGACGGCACCCAGGCGGCCCAGTTCGTCATAGGCGGGCGCCGTTCGGAGCGGTCGGCCAGCCTGGCGTTCCTCGTTGGGATAGTGGATGTCGTAGTAGGTGGCGTAGTTCTCGATGCAGCGGGCCAGCGTGTACGACGGCGACTGGTATGCCGGCCCGAACCGACGGATGTCCATCTTCCAGAGGTCCAGCTCCGGCTCGCCGTCCACGATCCAGCTGGCCATCTGACGCCCGATCCCGCCGGCGCCGGCAATGCCGTGGGCAGAGAACCCGGCCGCGACCCAGAAGCCGCGAACGTCCGACTCGCCCAGGATGAACTCGTTGTCCGGCGTGAAGGCCTCCGGGCCGTTGATCATCCGGCTGACACCGGCATCGGCGATGGCCGGGATGCGTCGGACGGCGCCCTCCATGATCTCCTCGAAGCGAGGCCAGTCAGGCGCAAGGAGCTTGCCGTTGAAGTCCGCCGGGATCCCGTCCAGGCCCCACGGTGCCGGGTGGCGTTCGTACCCACCCATGCACAGACCACCGACCTCCTCGCGGGCATAAAACAGGTTGTCCGGATCGCGCAACTGCGGCAGTCCAGGGTGCACCCCGGCCATCGCCTCCGTGAACAGATACTCGTGGGCCATCGGGATGAGCGGCACCGTGACCCCTACCATCCGCCCGATCTCTGCCGCGAACATGCCGCCCGCGTTGACGACGACGTCCGCGGCGATCACCTCACGATCGCCACGGTGCTCCACGGTCACGCCGGTGACGCGCGGCCGCGGACCGTCCGTCACGCCGATGCCGACGACGCGGGTGTGGGTGCGGATCGAGGCGCCGTACTGCCGCGCCCCCGCCGCCAGGGCAATGGCCAGCCCGGATGGCTCCAGCCACCCGTCCGTCGGGAGGTAGACGGCGCCCAGCACGCCGTCGGTCGACATCAGCGGGAAGAGGGCCTGAGCCTCAGCGGCCGAGATGAGGTCCATCGGCAGCCCGAAGGTCGTGGCCCAACCGGTCTGGCGACGCAGCTCCTGGAACCGCGCCGGGGTTGACGCCAGGCGCAGGCTGCCGACCTCGTGCCAGGACGGATCCGTGCCGGTCTCCGCGGCGAGCCGTCGATACAGGTCCGCCCCGTACATCATCATCCTTGTCAGGGTCACGCTACCGCGGAGTTGTCCGACCATGCCGGCCGAGTGGAACGTGGAGCCACTGGTCAGCTCCGCCCGGTCGACCAGGACGATGTCCGTCCAGCCGCGTTCGGCCAGGTGGTAGGCGATGGACGTGCCACCGACCCCACCGCCGATGATGACCACCCGGGCGTGCTCCATCGCGCTCGTCGTTCCTCCGTCACGTCCGTCACGTCCGTCGGGTGCAGCGTAACGGGTGCCGGGTCGGGCTCGTCGGTGCTCCGCGCCGACGAG
>JANOIS010000269.1:0-17727 GCA_031407755.1 Chloroflexota bacterium
CCCGTGCGTGGCGGCTTCGTGGATACCATCGCGCGACGACCGGCTGGCGTGATACGGGCCGTCGACGGCATCGATCTGACGCTCGAGAAGGGCGAGGTCCTCGCCCTGGTCGGTGAATCGGGCAGTGGCAAGACCACGACCGGGCGAGCGATCGTCAAGCTGACTCGCCAGACCGGTGGGTCCATCTGGTTCGACGGGGCGGATGTGAGCGGCCTGTGGGGCACGCGAGCCCTGCGCGGCTACCGGCGCCGGGTGCAGATGATCTTCCAGGATCCGTACGAGACGCTCAACCCGAAGCAGACGATCTTCGATTTTGTCGCCGAGCCGCTCGCCGTGAACAAGATCGGCCGAGCGTCCGAGCGTACGAAGACGGTGCTGGCGGCACTCGACGCCGCAGGGCTGCGGCCGGCAGCCGAATACGCGCTCCGCTACCCGCACGAACTGTCCGGCGGCCAGCGTCAGCGGGTGGTGATCGCTGGTGCGCTCGTGATGGAGCCGGAGCTCGTCATCGCGGACGAGCCCGTGTCCATGCTGGATGTGTCGATCCGGACCGAGCTGCTGCGACTCATGCTCGACCTGCGCCGAGAGCGCGGGCTGACCTACCTGTTCATCACCCACGACCTGTCGTTGGCGTGGGTCATCGCGGATCGCATCGCGGTGATGTATCTCGGCAAGATCATGGAGATCGGTCCGGCGGAAGCGGTCATCCGCTCGCCGCGCAATCCCTATACCCAGGCCCTGGTCTCTGTGTCGCCGTCGCCGGATCCGCCGACAGCCGGCGAGCGGGCACGGCGCACGATCCTGCGTGGTGAAACCCCGGACGCGGCGCATATCCCGACCGGCTGCCGCTTCAACCCACGCTGTCCGAGCGCGTTCGACCGATGCCGGGTCGAGGAGCCGCCACTGTTCGACGTGGGTGGCGGTCAATCCGCGGCGTGCTGGCTCGCCGAACCGGAAATGGCCGAGGGCGGCGGCCGGGCCCTGCCCATGATGCCCGCCGCGGCGCCGACCGCGGGCGGCAGCGTCGCCACGGACAAAGCCATGAAGGGTGGATAATGTCGTCGCAGGTGTCAGCGGAGAACTCGCCGCCATCGAAGCGGTCAGGGAGAAGACGATCATGGGCGACAAGAGCATCAACGGGCGTGACAACGGGACGGACGGAACGACGGCTCCAGGCCCGCGTCTGACGACGCGGCAGGGTCACCCTGTCGCGGACAACCAGAACCAGCGAACGGTCGGCAGTCGCGGCCCAGCAACACTCGAGAACTACCACTTCCTCGAAAAGATCAGCCACTTCGATCGTGAGCGGATCCCCGAGCGCGTGGTCCATGCCCGTGGATTCGTTGCCCATGGTTTCTTCGAGGCCTACGGCACGATCGGCGACGAACCGGCCTCGACCTACACGCGGGCCAAGCTGTTCGCGAGCAAGGGCAAGCGCACGCCGGTCGTCATCCGCTTCTCCACGGTCATCGGTGGGCGCGATTCGTCCGAGGTCGCCCGCGATCCGCGCGGCTTCGCCGTCAAGTTCAAGACCGAGGACGGCAACTGGGATCTCGTCGGCAACAACCTGCCGGTGTTCTTCATCCGTGACGCGATCAAGTTTCCGGACGTGATTCACTCACTCAAGCCGGATCCGGTGACCTTCCGCCAGGAGCCCAACCGGATCTTCGACTTCATGAGCCTGACCCCTGAATCGATGCACATGCTGACCTGGCTGTTCAGCCCGCGCGGGATCCCGAAGGATTACCGGCACATGGACGGCTTCGGGGTGAACACGTACCGGATGGTCGATGCGGCCGGGGACGCCGTGCTGGTCAAGTACCACTGGAAGACACAACAGGGAGTCGAGACGTTGACCCAGGCCCAGGCCGATGCCATCCAGGCGACGGACCTCGGCAGTGCTTCGCGGGACCTGTACGAGGCGATCGATCGAGGCGACCACCCGCGCTGGGAGCTGAACGTCCAGATCATGTCCGACGATGCCCACCCGGAGCTCGATTTCGATCCGCTCGACGACACGAAGACCTGGCCGGAGGACGTCTTCCCGCTCCGTCCCGCCGGGATGATGACCCTCGATCGGAATGTCGACAACGTCTTTGCCGAGAACGAACAGTCGGCGTTCGGGACCGGCGTACTCGTCGATGGGCTCGATTTCTCCGACGACAAGATGCTCGTCGGGCGAACGTTCTCGTACTCCGACACGCAGCGTCATCGTGTGGGAACGAACTACCTCCAGTTGCCGATCAACCAGCCCCTCACCCGGCCGGCGACCAACCAGCGCGACGGCCAGATGGCCTATGCCGTCGACGCTACAGGCCAGAACCCGCATATCAACTTCGAGCCGAATTCGACCGGCGGCCTGCGTGAGGCCGAGCGGAGCGGACCGGACTACGAGCCGGAGATCAGCGGACGTCTCGTGCGCGCCAAGCTCGAGCGCACCAACGATTTCGCCCAGGCCGGCGAGCGCTACCGGACGATGCCGGATGCGGAGCGCGAGGACCTGGTGGGCAACATGATCGCGTTGCTCGGCCAGTGTGAGCGCCAGATCCAGGACCGGATGGTCTCGCTCTTTGCCCAGTGTGACGCGGACTATGCGGCTCGTGTGGCCGACGGCCTGGGTATCCCCTCCCCGCTGGAGGCGACACCCGCCTGACCGCGATCAGCCCGGGCGCTCGGGCCTCCCGTACCCTCCGTCGGTGACCCCGATCCCGGCCCCGACTGTCGTCTCGCCGCGTTCCATCGACCACGCCACGCCCCTCGCCGCCAACCGTGACTTCAAGGTCCTGCTGTCGTCGCAGGGCGTGTCTGCCATCGGTGACGCAGTCAGTTTCACGGCCCTGCCGCTGCTCGTCCTCGCCCTGACCGGGTCCGGCCTCGCGATGGGCATCGTCGGGGCGCTCCAGACGCTGCCGGACCTCTTCATCGGGATGGTCGCGGGTGCCCTCGCCGATCGGCACGACCGTCGCAAGATGATGTTCATCGCGGACGTGGGCCGAGCCGTCCTGACCGCCGCGATCCCGCTCAGCGTGTTCCTGGGTGGGCCGACCATGGTCGTCATCTTCATCGTGGCCGCGCCGATGAGCGTGCTGCGTTCCCTGTTCCTGGCCGCGTATACGGCGTCTGTGCCGGCCGTCGTGGGACGTTCACAGATCAGCCGCGCGAACTCGTACTTCGAGGCCATCTACTCCGTCGGCTACATCATCGGGCCGGCGATCGCCGGCCTGCTGGCCTCGACCATCGGACCGGGCCCGACCCTCGCCATCGATGCGGTGTCGTTCGCCCTGTCCGGGTTCGCCCTGATCCTGGTGCGAGGGGACCTGCGCGCACCCGTGGATCGCCCGCGGACGCGTCTGGTCACGGAGATTCGCGAAGGCATCGATTTCATCCTTGGCCACGCCCTGCTGCGGTCCATGATCCTGTTTTGGGGCATCGTCTCCATCTCGGCCGCGCCCCTGGTCACGGCACTGGCGGTCCATGTCACGCGAGATCTCGGTCTCGAGGCGTCGGTTCTCGGGCTGGTCCTCACCGCGTATGGGGTCGGTACGGTCGCGGGTGCCCTGATTGCGGCGCGGAGCCCCAACCGGCCGGTCGCACTCACGCTGCTCGGCGGCACGCTCGTGACCGGTGCGATGCTCCTCCTCATGGCCTCGACCGCGCAGGTGCCCATCCTGTTCGTCGCCGCCGCCGTGTCCGGCGTCGCCCAATCGATGGTCCTTGTGACCTACCTCACGACGCGCACGGCGCATTCCCCGGATGCCCTGCTCGGGCGGATCGGTGGTACTGCGCGCACGATCTCGCTCGGGCTCCAGCCCATCGGACTGCTGGCCGGTGGCGTCCTGATCGACCTGACCAACGGTTCGACCACGCTCGCGGTGATCTGCATCGGCATGGCCATCGTCAGTCTGGTCTTCGTACCGGTCGGCGCACTCCGCCGAGCGACCATCCTGCCGCGTCGCCGGGTTTAGGCCGCCGCCGCGAGGAGGAGGGATGGATCAGGGGCGACCTCGACCGTCGCGCCACAGCCGTCGCATGCGACCACGGTCAGTGCCTCGTCCGTGGTGGCCTGGCCCGCGCACAGCGGGCAATCGATGGTGAACATCCTCGTGGACTCCAGACTGCGGGTTCCGATGACCGAACCATCCGCCCCGCGTGTGACAGCTAGCGTGTCACGCCGTACCGGAAGCATCCGGGCACGTGGTCGTCCACGAGGCCGACGCTCTGCATGAGGGCATACACGATCGTCGAACCGACGAACCGGAAGCCGCGCGCCCGCAGATCCGCCGAGAGCGCATCCGAGACCGGCGTCGTCGCCGGCACGTCCGCCGAGGTCGCGCCAGCCGTCAACCGGGCCGGCGGATCCGGCACCATCGTCGCCAGGTACGAATCGAACGATCCGAACGCATGGGCCGTCGCCAGGAATGCCTCGGCGTTGCTGATCGTCGCCTCGATCTTGGCCCGGTTGCGGACGATCCCGGCATCGGCCATCAGGCGGCCCCGGTCGTCATCGTCGAACTTCGCCACGACCACCGGCGAGAAACCTCGGAACGCCGCGCGAAACGCTGCCCGTTTGTAGAGGATGGTGGACCACGACAGACCCGCCTGGAACGATTCCAGGGCGAGCCGCTCGAACAGCTCGACATCGTCGTGGCAGGGCATCCCCCATTCATCGTCGTGGTACGCAACCATGCGCGGGTCCGGCCGCGCGCCGTCCGCGCCGGACCACCAGCATCGGGCCAGCGGATCGATCATGGCGACGAAGGCTACGGCAGCGGCTGCGTATCGAGGAGGGTGCTGCGTATCGAGGGGTCGCCGCTCGGGCGGTTCGCATTGAACACGCTCCGGAAGACGCCACCTGACACCTTCCTGGACCCGAGCGACCCGACCAGGGTGACGCTGATCAGCCTGCCGGACACGCCGCGATCGCCCAGGTCCAGGGCGATCAGGGACCCGACGTTTGTCCGAGGATCACGCGCGAACCAGGCCGACAACTGCTCACGGGTGTAGGTGAACGTCGCCCAGGTGGCATGCGGCGAGCCGTCGTCGAAGGCCGTGCCGTCGTCGCGGCGGTCGGGCGACCCACGCAGGTAGGTCACCGCACCAGCAACCTTGCGGCCGGTCGCGGACACGTACACGTTCTCGTTGTGTTCGGTCGCTCCGCCGCCGGTCGAGTGGAACATCGCGTTGGCGATCGACGATCCGCTCAGGAGCACGACGCCGCCGGTCGCATCGATGGCCGCCGTGGAGGTCGCCTTCTCGCCGATGATGCCGAGATAGACCTGCGAGCTGGTGTCGTCCGGGACGTCGAAGTAGGACACGCCCGGGCGTAGTCGACGGGCGGCGTACGAACGGGCGGCGATCGATTGCGCTTCGAGCGCCTCCAGCGGCCAGGTCGATGGCATCTCGGCCGGAACGACGCCGCGCAGATAGCGCTCGAGCCTGAGTTCGTTGGTGACGGTGGCGGTTGGCGCCGTCGATCGGAGCCCGACCCGCAGCGCGCCGCGGTAGGTGTCGTACTTCGAGGCCTTTGAATCGACTTCGAAGATCGTGCTGCTCGTGGCGCCCCGCAGGCGGAACGTGCCGGTCCGGGCATCGCGCAGGACGGCTCCGTCGGCGCCGATGACGCGGATCTTCCAGGTCACCCGATCCGGTGCGACGGTGGGCCGGACCTCCAGCCGAGCGCCCTTCGGAAAGACCCCCGCGACGCCATCGATCCGCCAGTCGGCGCGCCGTCCGTGGATCACGAGCGGCTTCGCGGTCGAGGCCTTGAAGCCGGACAGGACTCGGACCCGGATCGGCGTGTCGAGCGCGATCGCGCCGAGTGTCGTCCCGGCGTAGTAATGGCTGAGGATGTCCTCCGCGGTCTGACCGGCGATAGCGCGGCCTCGCGCCCCATGTTGACTCATGCCGACACCGTGGCCGTAGCCACGACCGTGGAAGGTGACGCTCGCATCGAGGGGCGTGGGGCTGGATTGAGCGCCGCGAGGATCCGCCGCCCTGATCGCGCCCGGAGCTGCCGCCACGAGCATCCCGAGCATCGTCAGCAAGGTGACGATGGCGACGAGTGTCGTCGGGCGGACGAGCGGGCGGACGTGGTCTTGCGGCACGGGTCCTCTGTGGCGGGTAGGGAGCATGCCCGGTGCGGACGGTCGGCGGCCATGGGCCCGATGGGTCACGGGCGAGCCAGCCAAAGGGCCTATCGGGCCGCTACGCTGTCGATATGGATCTCCGCTGTTTTCTGGGGCATGGGGCGTCGGGGACGGCCGTCAGCATGACACCGTTCGTCGACGGACTCCAGTCGCGTGGCTTCGCGGCGGTCGCCATCGATCTGCCGAAGCGGCGTGCCGAGGATGCGCTGCCGGCTTTTCACCTGGTCGTGCCCGGGGCGGCGGATGTCGTTGTCGGAGGGCATTCGTACGGCGGCCGTGTCGCGAGCCTCGCCGCGGCCGAACCGGATGCGCCGTATGCGGCGCTCGTGCTGTTCAGCTATCCGCTCCATCCACCCGGCGCCCCCGAGAAGACCGAAGCCCGAACGGCCCATTGGCCATCGATCCGCTGCCCGGTCCTGCTCCTGTCAGGCGAATCGGATCCGTTCGCCAGGATCGAGCTGCTGCGGGCGACAGTCCCGCGCCTGGGCGGTCGCGCCGAGCTCGTGACCTATCCGCGGCTCGGTCACGGCCTCAAACCGGTGCTGGACGACGTGCTCGATCGGGTGGCCGCGTTCCTCCGGTCGCTGGAGGGGTCATAGCCGGGCGTGGGTGCAACCCCGTCGGACGGTGCGGGTAAGGCGCACCCGTCCGCCGTAAGCGCGACATTCACCGGGGTGACGGCGATGTCGCCGCGCCGTGGTGGCCGAGCGTAGCCCTCGGCCGTAGGCATCGGGTGAATGTCTCACTATGGGTCGCAGGAATTCGACCCGAACCCTCCTGCGGATGGTTGCAGTTCCAGGCTCGCGCCCGTATCCTGTGCCGCTCCGGGGGGCCGCGGCGAACCGATCGCGCGGCCGAATACCAATCCTGTCGCTGCCGGAGTGCCCAGTCCGCGGCCAGCCCGCGATCGCCTCCGGTCCCGACCCATCCGACGTTCGATGTGCTCACCGCATCGATCGGGCAGGAAGGAGCCACATTGCGCGTGCTGTCAGGCCGCCGAAGCGCGGTCTTCGCCACCCTTCTCACGACCATCCTCGTGCTTGCGACCATGGGATCCGCCGCCGTTGCGGCCAAGGCACCATCCGGCCTGTCCCGCTTCATGTACGCCATGGGCGAGGTTGAGTCGGGCGGCAACTATCAGGCCCGCAACAGCTCGTCGGGGGCCTACGGCAAGTACCAGATCATGCCGTCCAACTGGCCGTCGTGGGCGCGCCAGTACCTCGGCAACGCCAATGCTCCTCAGACCCCGGCCAATCAGGAACGGGTCGCCGCGGGCAAGATGACATCCCTGCACAACTGGCTTGGGAGCTGGCGCCGGACCGCCTACTGGTGGCTGACAGGTTCGTCTCGGACGAGCGGCTGGTCAGCGTATGCGACCGGCTATGTCAACCGGGTCATCAGGCTCTACACGAAAGGCGGGGGCACGGACCAGCCCAGCGCGAAGTCGCCAAAGGGAAAGATCTCGAATGAGGGCTCCCGGGCCATCGACTACAGCGGTACATGGCGGCGCGCAAGGCACGCCGGCTACAGTGGCGACACCGTCGCCTACGCGACGTCAAAAGGCGCCTCGGCGACCTTCACCTTCGTCGGCACCAGCGTGGCGTGGAACGGACCGCTCGGGCCGACCCGCGGCAAGGCGAAGGTCTACGTCGATGGGGCCTACGTGAAGACCGTCAACCTGTACCGCTCGTCGTTCGATGCACGCGCCCGACTCTTCCGCTTTGCCTGGAAGGCTCGTGGCGAGCACGCACTCCGGATCGTGGTCGTCGGCACGTCCGGCCGATCGATGGTCGCGATCGACGACTTCGTGGTCGTCCCGTAGTCACTGGGGTCGGGGGCCGTGACCGTGCGCCGGACCCGGCCCGCTCCAACCCGGCCCGTCTCCGACCCGGCCTCGTCTCCGACCCGACCCGGCGAGGTTCGGGTCAGCGGACCGCCATGACCTCGATCTCGATCCGGTAGTCGGCGGCGAGCGCCGTCACCCCGACCGTGGCACGGGTCGGCGGCTCGCTCGGAAAGTATTCGCGATAGACCGCATTCATCGCCGCGAACTCGGTGAAATCGCGCAGGTACACCGTACATTTCACCACGTCCGTGAGGCCGAGCCCGACGACCTCAAGCAGGCGCACAACGTTGTCCAGCATCGCGCGGGTCTCGGCCTCGATACCGCCGGGGACGGCGCCGGGATGACCTGGCGCATCACCGACCTGGCCGGCAAGGAACACGAACCCGTTGGCCTCGACGATCTGGCTCAATGGGTTGCGGCTCGGCGTGACGCCGGGCAGGTCGTGAACGATCCTGGGCATGGTTGCACTTCCTTCTCGATCCATTGTGGGGCTCGGCACAGCCAACGATTCGTCGCCTCGACCGCGCGCTGATGCGCTCGTCGAACTGGAGCTGGAACGGACGCCGTGGCCCCTTCCGGTGCCGTCGCTGTCGGATCAATCGACCGAGACCACCCGGTACGTGACCGCGCCCCGCGGCGTCTTGACCGCAACGTCCGTCCCGGCCGTCGCGCCCAGCAGGGCTCGCCCCACCGGCGACGCCACCGACAGGCGACCGGCGCCGGGGTCCGCTTCCGCCGACCCGACCAGCGTGTAGATGTCCGTTGATCCATCCACCTCGACCGTCACCCGCGAGCCGAGGTCGGCACCGGCACCCGCCGCGGGTACCACGGCGATGACGGCGTCACGCAATCGAGCCTCGAGCGCCTGGATCCGCCCTTCGAGGAACGACTGTTCCTCGCGAGCCGAGGTGTAATCGGCATTTTCCTTCAAGTCGCCCAGTTCCTTGGCCGCCCGGATGCGGCCGATCACCTCGGGTCGCTTGACGCCGGTCAGCTCGGCCAGCTCCGCGCGGAGTCGATCGGCGCCTTGTGCGGTCAGGTTGGCGGCCGGGCCTCCGAACGACGCTGTCGGCGGCGGTCCAGCCGCACGTGGCGCGGAAGCCGTTCCCCCACCGCCACCCGCCCGTGACGACGTCGGTGCCGGGGCGCGCCGCGCAGGCCCCGCAGCCCCCGCGGCCCGCCGCTTCGGCTCCGCGGCTTCCCCATGCGACCCTTCGGCATCACCATCCGGGACGACCACCACATGGGTCGGTGGCGTTGGCGCCTCGACCGGCTCCACGAGCAGCGACCCGGTCAATCCGGAAGCCCTGCGCTCCTCAGCCGACCGCCGCAGATTCCCGAACGGCAGCACCACCGATCGATCCGGCAGCGTCGCCAGATCCGCCTCCGGGACGCCCGCCGCGAACGCCGACAGCAGCGCATCCTCGTATTCCTCAACCGCATCGGTGGCCGCCCACCACACCCGGGCCGTGGCCAGTACCCGCAATGTCTTGAGCCAGTGCCCGCCCGAGAACGGCCGACGATCCCCGAGGACCGTCCGGTCCATCGCCGCGACCCGCCCCCCGATGGATACTTCCGTGGCGCCGATGTACAGGACGGCCTGCGACGGCAGCCAGAAGGACGCAAGCCTCGCACGCAGCGCCCGCGACGATGGATGGGTGCCATCCAGCAGCAGCGTCGGTACGTGCTCCAGCCATTTGCCCACCCGGGTCAGCTCGATCGGCGCGGTCGCCAGGGGCGTCGGCAGATCGACGATGAACACCCCGGCCTTGCGAGCCGGGACCGGTCTACCCCACGGCAGTGGCCCGTCGGCCAACAGGCCGACATCGCGGAGCAGCGAGGCGGCGGTGGGTCCGGGCATCGCAGGTGATGGTACCCGCGACGAGACGGCGCTATCGTGCGCAGGGCATGGTCGACTGCCGACCGCGTCGGACGGGGGTCCGACGCGCCCTTCTGATCTTCGCCACCGTCATGCTGATATCGGTCGCCTCGATGACCCTTGGCCCGGTCATGTCCGCGCAGCGAATCGGTGGTCTGCCGGCCCTGGTCTCGCCCTCGGCCTCGCGCGTCGACCGTCCGAGCGTGATCCGCGACGACCCGGGCACGGTCCCGAAGCCAGCCACGGAGCCACCACTCCCGGCACGACCAGGTACGCCCGCCACCGCCTCGATCGGCAGCGCGCCAGACGAACCGGAAGGCCAGAGGGCGACGGATGTCACCCGCCTCGCGCTGCAGGCACGGCTCGACCAGCTCCGGGAGCGCTACGGCATCCCGGGCATCTCGGTCACGATCCTGTTTCCCGACGGCACGTCGTGGGTCGGTGTCGGTGGTGTCACGGACGTCGCGACGAAGACCCCGGTGACGCCATCGACCGCGTTTGCGATCGCGAGCATCACCAAGACGTTCACCTCGGCGCTCACCCTGGCCCTCGTCGAGGACGGCCGTCTGGCGCTCGACGATGAGGTCCGCGACCACCTCCCGGACCTCAAGATCAACGCTCGGATCACCGTCCGTCAGTTGCTCGATCACACCAGCGGCCTGCGCGACTACTTCTTCCATCCGACGATCGATCGCGCGCTGCTCACCGATCCGAGCCGCCGCTGGGACAGCGCGGAGGCGATGCGCTACGTCGGCAAGGCCTATTTCAAGCCCGGCGCTGGCTGGCACTACTCGAACACCAACTATCTCGTCCTCGGTCTGCTGGCCGAAGCCGTCGGCGAGGCCCCATTGGCGGATCAGATCCGATCACGGTTCCTCCGCCCGCTCGGGCTTCGTCACACCTGGTACCAGCCGACGGAGACATCGACCACGACGGTCGCGCACGGCTATCGATTCACCTCGACCGCGAAGGACGCGAAGCCGATCGACCTGTCCGACGGGACGGCGCTGGTGCCATTCACCTCGGTCGTCACGGCCGCGGCCGGAGCCGGGGCTCTGGCGGCGAGTTCGAGCGATGTCGCTCGGTGGGCGCGGGCCCTGTATGCCGGCGACGTCCTGGCGGCTCCATCGGTCGAGGCGATCCTGGAGGACGTGGCCCGGACCCAACGCCACGAACCGACGGTTGCGTACGGTCTCGGCATGCAGCTCGTCGACATCGACGGCAGGCGGGCGTTCGGGCATTCGGGTCGGCTGCTCGGCTTCCGTTCGGCCGTCCGTTGGCTGCCGGATGACGATATCGCGATCGCCGTCCTGACCAACCAGAGCCGCACCGACCCCGGCATCTTCGTGCGGGCCCTGCTCAAGATCGCCGCACAAGGGACTGGCACGACCGGACCGCGCACCCGCATTCACCCACAGTGAACGCGGCGGGTACGGCACGCACCGGGCACCGGACCATCGTCACGGTCAGCGCGGTACCAACAGGTCTTGCGAAACGACGTCCGATGGCGGAGCGTGATACGACGCTCGCGGGTTCCAGCATGCCGATCCGAGTCGCGATCTATACCACTGGTGGCAAGGCCACCGGCATCGACGCGCGGACCGGACACCTTCGCGAGATCCTGGAGACGTCCGGGCGATCGATGCTCGGCAAGGTCCGATGGCAGCCTTTGGACGCGGCCGTCGATGGGCCGGCGCGTGACCTCGAGATCGCCATCGACGACGTCCTCATCGCGATCGCCGACGACGACGCGTTCCTTCCGGTCCACGCCAGTTGGCATGCGGTCAGGCTGGAAGTCGGTCCCTGGGTCGTCGAGGGCGACATGCCGACCCTTCCAGGCTACGACCCTGGTCGCGCCCTGGCCCGACCGTCGGGCGAATTCGTGCTGCTGGGCGATGTCCGCGTTGGACGTCTGGGGGGCGACGAGCCGCAGCCGGCAGCGCGACAGGCACTGATCAACCGCTACTCCGTCGAGCGGGTGGAGGCGGACATCATGCTTGGGTTCTTCTTTCCGGGCGCCGCGCTCGGTGCTGCGGAGGAACCCGAGGCACCGGTTCAAGGACCCCTGGTCGCCCGAACCTCCTGACCACGGGCCGCCTCCGCGTGGTACCACCAGTACCGAAATCGGAATGAACGCCTCGTGGTTCGCCACCAGATCGACAGTCCGATGTCGAATCTGCACGCGACCATGCTGGTTCGTAGCAGAAACGGTACTGCCAGTACCCGCGGGCGCGCCCGTCCAGGGTAGTGAGCCGAAGGCACGGCCGCGGCGGGGCGAGCCCGCGAGCCCCATCGGCTAGCGGCTAGCGGCCCCGGCTCGGCGGCGCACCGGCTTGCGGTGGGCATGGTGATCAATGCTGACACGGGCGTGCCCAGCGCGCATCCCGAGCGGCCTTGGTTCGGTCTCGCGGTCCGGGACAAAGCCCTCCTCGACCGTCCACGGAATGGCCAGCTTGAGCATCCGCTGGACGCCCCGCAACAGATCCACCTCATCGATGCAGACAAGACTGATGGCCGCCCCGGTCGCTCCCGCGCGACCCGTCCGGCCGATTCGATGGATGTAGTCCTGCGGGTTCCACGGCAGCTCGAAGTTGACGACGACCGGAAGATCCTCGATGTCGAGGCCGCGCGCGGCGACGTCGGTCGCGACGAGGACCCGGATCTCGCCGCTCTTGAAGCCTTCCAGGGCGCGCGTGCGTTCCGGCTGCGATCGGTCGCTGTGGATGGCCACGGCGTCCAGGCCTTCGCGATCGAGCCGTGTGGCCAGACGGGAAGCGGCGAGTTTGGTCCGCGTGAAGACCAGCACCTGGCGGAGGTCGCGGGACCGAATGAGGTGGGCGAGCAGGGCCTCCTTGCGATCGCGGTCCACCGGGTAGACCAGCTGCGTGACCATCTCCGCGGCCTGGTTGCGCGGCGCGACCTCGACCGTCGCCGGGTCGCGCAGGATCGTGCCGGACAGGCGCCGGATGTCGTCCGAGAACGTCGCCGAGAACATCAGGTTCTGGCGCCGCGCGGGCAACAGCTCGATGATCCGCTGGATGTCCGGCAGGAAGCCCATGTCCAGCATCCGGTCGGCTTCGTCGAGGACGAGGATCTCGACCTGTCCAAGGTTCGCCACCTTCTGCCCGACGAGATCGAGCAGGCGGCCAGGGGTCGCGACCAGGATCTCGATGCCTCCGCGGAGGGCCTTGATCTGGGGGTCCATCGGCATCCCGCCATAGACGACCGTCGAGCGCAGGGGCACGGTCCGGCCGTAGGTCCGGACGCTCTCGTCGACCTGGACCGCCAGTTCTCGCGTCGGCACGAGGATCAGCGCCCGCACCGGGTGGCGTGCGGGGGAGAACGAGGTGTTGGCGTGCTGCCGAAGTCGATCGAGGATCGGCAACGTGAAGGCGGCGGTCTTGCCGGTTCCGGTCTGGGCGGCCGCGAGGACGTCGCGACCCTCAAGGACGAGGGGGATGGCTGCTGCCTGGACCGGCGTGGGGGCGGTGTAGCCCTCCTCGGCGATGGTCTTGAGCAGATCGGCCGACAGGCCGAGGGTATCAAAGGTCAAGCGTGGCTCCTGCGTGGACCCGCGCCGTCGCGGGCGGGCATCCGCGGGAGGCGCGACGGCGGCGCCGCTCGGCGCGCCTGAGCGCGGCCGCACGTGGCCCGCCCGGAGCATAGCCGATATCGGTGTCATCTGAGCCATGACCACCGGCTCGACCGCGATGAGCACGCACAGTAAGGAGGAAGTGACAAGAAGTCGCGTCGCATGACATACTCCCGCGCAGCCCCCCAGGCTTGCAATCCCCCGACAAACAGGGCATAACAAAAGAACGCCGCCCCAACGGCAGGATCCTTGTCGCTCGTCGGGTTTCCGACGGTTTGCGCCCCCGGCCTTCGAACCGGACCGCGGTGCGATTTCTCCGCGCTCAGCCCGGTCGAGATCGCCCGCCAACCCCTCGCCCTCCCTGCTCCATGTGGCGGCACCCACCACCGTCATCGCGCCCTGCGCGGTGTTCCGGCAGAGAGGAGGCAAGAGTCTTGCCGATCCCAATGAATGGCGCCCAGCGGGCGTCCACCCATCGGTCCGTTCGGCTGGCCGCGTTCGCCCTGATGACCGCGATGGTCGTCACTCTCGGTGCGATGGCGAATCCCGAGGCAGCGAGCGCCGCCAGCATCAAGGTCGTCGTGATCGTCGGGCCGGTCGGCTCCAAGACCGCGGAATACCGGTCCAGCGCCAGGTACTACGCGTCACTCGCTCGTCAGCGCGGCGCCTCCGTGACGGAGATCTACAGCCCGAACGCGACGTGGGCCCGGGTCAAGGCTGCCGCGCAGGGCGCAAATCTGCTGATCTATCTCGGCCACGGTAACGGCTACCCGAGCCCATACGGCGCCTTCCAGCGCCTCACCAAGGACGGGTTCGGCCTCAATGCGACCGCGAACAACGGCAACTCGAACACCAGGTACTGGGGCGAGTACTACATCGACCGGGATATCCAGCTGGCCCCCAACGCGGTCGTCATCCTGAACAGACTGTGTTACGCGTCCGGCAACTCCGAGTGGGGCTCGGCCAACCCGACCAAGGCCACCGCGGTCAAGCGCATCGATAATTACGGCGCGGGCTTTCTGCGGGCAGGCGCGAAGGCCGTCTTCGCAGAAAGCATTTCCAGTGTCTCGAACACGATCGGCAAGCTGTTCAGTTCTGGCCGAACCATGGATTCGATCTTCATGACCAGCCCGAGCGCCAGTGGTGCACGAGACTTTCGGTTCACCTCAGTACGGACGACCTGGGCAAAGGCTCACTCGGATCCGCCCAAGCCGGGCAAGTACTGGCGCTCGCTCATCGGCGACCTGACCTTGACCGCAGCGGAGTGGCGCGCCGGCGGTTGAACCTCGGTGTGCCGCGCCGACTGACGACGATCACGGCGGTACCATGGCGAGCATGACCGACCAGACCGACCGACTACCGTTCACTGGCGTTGACGAGGCCGATCGCCTGCTCGTGGCCGAGCCACTCGCATTGCTCATCGGGTTCGCCCTGGACCAGCAGGTGACCGTCCAGAAGGCCTTCAGCGGGCCGCTGGAGCTCAAGCGTCGAGTTGGTCACCTGGATGCCGCGCGCCTCGCCGCCACGGACCCGGCGGAGATCGACGCGGTCTTTCGCAAGCCACCGGCGCTCCATCGATTCCCGGGATCGATGGCCGGCAAGGTCCAGGCGCTCGCCGGCGCGATCGCCACGGACTACGGCAATGCCGCGGAACGGATCTGGACGGAGGCAGCCGATGGCGCCGATCTCCACCGGCGCCTCCTCGCCCTGCCCGGCATCGGTGAGATGAAGGCCGCCGCGATCCTCGCCGTCCTGCACCGGCGACTTGGCGTGGTCCTGCCTGGCCTCGAGGCGGAGTTGCCGCACCATCCGACCCTCGGAGATGTCGACTCCGCGGATGCGCTCGCGGCCTACCAGGCCGCAAAGCGTGCGCGCAAGGCTGAGCTGCGGGCCGCGCAGGACTGACGTGTCCAGTGGGTGCACGACCGGTCTGAGGACCGATTCCCGCAGCCCGTCTAGACTGCCCACCCGTGTCCGACCTCCCCGACGTGCCGCCGCCGACCCGTCGTGCTGCCGCCCGTCCGAGCCGTCGAACTCGGTTCGTGCTGCCCGCCGATCAGACCGATGAGCGGGCAGACGAGCGCATCGAGGCGTTCCTCGAGGGCCCGCCCACCAGCGCGCGTCGTCCAAATCGTCATCGGTCGCGCTCGGATACGCTCCGGGCGGTACGCCGGCCGGTGCCCATGGACACCCGCGCCGATTGGGACCAGGCGCTCCGCCACGAGGATGCCCGGATCGCCCGCTACGATCGCCCAGCCGCGGTCATGGTCGTCCGCGTCCGGGTCCCGCTGAACGGCACGGAGGACCGCTACGCCGGCCGGGTCGGGGCGATCCTGCGGGACCTGGCCCGCGAGACGGATCGGGTGACGCGCGCCTCGACGGATCGATTCCACGTGCTTCTCCCGGAGACGGCGCACGGCGATGCCGAGGTGCTGGCGGAGCGGGTCCGTGCCGCCTGCACGGCCGTGCTCCCTGACCAGCCCGGGTTCGCCCTCGAGGTCCTGGCGGCCAGCCCGAGCCGCGGGAAGTCGCTGCAGGAAGCCCTGTGCGAGGCGATGACTCGCCTCGTCGACTGACGGCCCGGGACCGGCGTCGTCAGCGGACGAGGCGATCCATCAGGTGCTCCAGTTCCGCTGCCGGATCGTCGGTCGGGCCGGTGTGGACCGCCGACGGCTGGATGACCGCGCTGGCCGGGGCCACGAGCCAGTGGAACCGCTCGGCGATGGACAGCCGGGCGATCGGGCCGCCGGCCGGGTCGCCCCGGGCGATGCGCTCGATCGCGTCGAGGTGCGCCGGGTGGCTGTGACCAGGCGGAATTCGGGCATCGCGGCGGAGTCTAGCGCCCGCAGACGCGTGCAGGAGCGCATCCGTCGGCGGGGGTCACACGCCAAGGAGGGATATGCTTGCGCTGGACCACTTGTCCGCTCCGCGCCTGGGAAAGGCCGAGCCACGCCGACCTGGAGAGCAGAGACCGATGACCACTGACACAGAACGCCGACTCGAGCCCGGCCAGAAGATGGATCCCGCCGAGATCCTGGCCATGGACCAGGCCCTGCTGCGCGAACTCGAGCCCGAGGCCGCGAGGCTGTACGACCGCCACGCCAGGGTCGCCCAGGAATGGTTTCCTCACGACTTCATCCCGTACCGGCTCGGCCGAGACTTTGACAAGGAGCCGTGGACGCCGGATCAGCCCCGTCTCACCGGCGTCGCCCAGACCGCCTTCGAGATCGGTCTGCTGACCGAGGACAACCTGCCCTCGTACCACCGGCTCATTCACGGCATGTTCGGCAAAGGCGATGGTCCATGGATCAACTGGGTCGGTCGGTGGACGGCCGAGGAGGGTCGCCACGCGATCGTCCTTCGCGACTATCTGACGGTCACCCGAAACATCGACCCGATCATGCTCGAGCGTGGCCGGATGGCCCAGCTCCAGCAGGGCTACGACCGCGAGTCGCCCTCGACCCTGCGTGGCCTTGCCTACGTAGCGTTCCAGGAACTGGCGACCCGGATCTCACATCGCAACACGGGCCGCTATTCCTCGGATCCGGTCGCCGACAAGATCATGATCCGGATCGCTGCGGACGAGAACCTGCACATGGTCTTCTACCGCGACATCCTGGCGGCGGCGCTCCAGGTCCAGCCGTCGGCGGCCGTGCGGGCGATCGTGGATGAGGTTCTCGCCTTCGAGATGCCCGGCGCCGGCATTCCCAAATTCGTCCGCAAGGCTGCCCAGATGGCCAAGGCCGGCATCTACGACCTGCGCGTCCACCATGACGAGGTCCTCATGCCGATCCTCAAGCACTGGAGGGTCTTCGAGCTCGAGGGCCTGGATGCCGCGGCCGAGGACGCCCGACGGGTCCTGGCCGAACACCTTGCCAAGCTCGATGCCGCAGCCAAGCGGTTCGAGGAGCGAATGCTGACCTCCAACGTGCCCCGGATCGCCTCGGCCGGCTAGTCCACTGGACGACAGCCAAAACGCCTTCGGCATCCTGGGAGGGCGTGCGAGATGCCTGGCGAAGGCGCATTCCGGCGTGGCAGATATCGGCTCCGTACTTGGCTCCGAGTTCACGAGCCCGGTTGGGTCTATGCGCGATGGCCGGTCCCGAAGGGCTCGGCGGATTGCGGGAATCACGAGTTCCACAACGCCGACGACGTGGTCGAGCGCTGTTATCACTGTGAGGTGGGTATTCGTCCGCGAGCGGCGGTGGGCATGCCGTGAGGGGGTAGGCCTGTTCCACGGCCTGTGGGAACAGCCGCGCTTCTG
>JANOIS010000320.1:0-5503 GCA_031407755.1 Chloroflexota bacterium
GGACGGCTTCCCGGTCCACAGCTTCGGGACGCTCATGGCCGAGCTCGCCACCCTGACCCGCAACCGGGTCGTGCCGGCCGGCGCCGACGAGCGGGCCACCTTCGACGTCCTCACCGAGGCGACCCCGCTGCAGGTCCGGGCATTCGAGCTGCTCGGGGTGTCGCCCGCCTCGTTGTAGACAGAGCGGCGCAGCCCATCTGGGGTGATCTGAACGCAAACTCGCCCGTTCTTCAGTGGAAGTTCGGGCTAGGGGGTGGTGATGTCCACTGGCTATTGCGTATGGCGAGCCGTGAGGAGATACCCACGGGCCGGGCTAAGGTTGCCTGGCCTTTCATGTCGCCGTATTGGTTCCCTGGCAGATTGCGATCGTGTTGGCGATCTGTGCGGCAAGGGCGTCTAAGTCCTTGCTGAGGAGATCCGACATCGCGTCGATCTTCTTCGTCTCGGCGTTGATGATCTTCAACTTGGCATCCGCCGACCTGATTGCGGCGTTGCCCTTGTCGATCGACGCGTTGGCACTGGAGAAGTTGCCGTCGTACGCGCGGCTGAAGCCTTGGTAGTAGAACTCCATGCCCTGGGATAGGGCCTTTTCACGAGCGATGTCCGCATTCGCCAGATCCGACCCTTTAGCGCTTCGGTTGAAGTTGGTCCTGAGCATCTCGTAGAGCCGGTCAAGCTCGGTCTGGTCGGCTTGCTGCGCCTTGATGCATGCCTCGCGTCCACCCAGCTGTAGCTGAAGGTTCGCCTGCTCGTCCGCGAGCCGGCTCAGATCGTTCTCAGCTTCAGCAAGGCTGGTGCTTTCGGCGGAAAGGTTCTGCTGTGTCGACGCTAGTGCAGACGAAGTCGACGCCAGATCAGCTCGGGTGCCATCAAGCGATTGGTTCGTGGTGACGGTTGCGAAGGCCAGGCCGATCATCCCGATGACAAGGAGTCCCGTGACGATCTGCCACGGTCGCGTTCCTCGGCTTACAGTCGTGGCGGACTCGCTGCCTGATGCCTCGGTCTGCGAGGCCAACGGATGGGTTACCGGGTGGTCGCCAATGATCGACGAACTGACACGTGTGTCCTCCCCCTGGGCGCTGTCTGGAGACTGTGCCTTAGCAGGCGGCACATCGGAAAACGCAGACCCACACGTGCCGCAGAACTCGCTCTGGTCGATGCGGTGTGACCCACACCGTGGGCAGTAGTCCATGGAAACCCCATAGATATCGATACACTTGATGAACGACGTGCGGTCAGCCGAGGCTCTACTTGAGGATGCCGTAGGTATAGGTGAGCTTTACCTTCGCCACGTCGTAGTGCGAGCGATCCCACCCCTCGGTTGTGTAGTACGTGCGGACGACGCGACTTGAGCTGACGTGCCCAGCGCCCTTGACAACAGTCGAGCCATACCAGGCATAGGACAACCCTGAGAACCTGGCTCCGTCCTCGCCCCCGTCGGTCCTCGCGAAGCTCATGTAGCCGGGATTGCCAGCGAGCGCCGGCCTTCCCAGGACACTGAACTTCAGGGACTTGTAGACCGTCGCTGATGGGAGCGTGAAGCGGTACTCGACGAATGCGATGGAGTCATAGATATTGCCGTAGAGGTTGACCCCTCGATCGAAGCGCGAGTTGACCAACGACACCCAAGCGAACTCCGATGCGTAGTAGCGAGAGAAGCCATCACCTGCCTTGGTCTTGCTTGCCGTGGTCCAGTACAGCTTCTTTGGAGAGAGGACGACAGACAGCGACACCTTCTTGATGTTGCCGCGAAGGTCGGCCATGGCCGTGACGATCTTGTAGGTCCCGGGGGCGTAGACGGTCCCGGCATTGTTGCGACCGTTCCATGTGAACGAGAAGGCACCGATCCTGGCGCCCAGCGCGGTGGACTTGATCTTGCGACCGGCTGGCGTGTAAACAACATAGGAAACCACCGCGGACTCAGCCAGAGTGCCTGTCACGGTGGCCCGGTCGCGGTAGCCGTCCTTTACCGGATAGAAGGTGTTCTCTTGGAGTCGTGGACCCGCTACCTTCACGGAGACATCAGGGCTGACCGCGACCGAGAATGCCTGGCTCGAAGCGCCGAAGAAAAGGCCATCTCCCGGAAACATTGCCGTAACGACGTGGGTGCCGGGGGCGAGCGTGGCGATGGAGATACTGGCCGCTCCGGTGAGCGTCGCACTGCCAATCGTCGTCGTCGCGCCGTTGAACGTATCGCTGAAGGTCACGCTTCCTTGCGGCGGCCCGCCAGTGGGCGACCCCACCACCGCGGTGAACGTGACCGCGTCTTCGTACTGGATTGCGGCTGTGCGGTCGGCAGCCAATGACACCGTCGTTGGGTGCATGCCGACTTGAACCAATGATCCCGTCGATGGGCCGTGTGGTCCAAAGCCGTTGAACGTCGCCGTCGCCGTAACGGTGCCCGGCCGCACGAGGACAGCGCGCTGGGCGACGCCAGCCGCGTCGACGGGCACGATCTGGAGTTGGGTGTTGTTATAGACGAACGTGACCGACCCACCGCCAGGGTTTGGGCTGACGGTGGCGGTGAGTGTTACGACGCTGTTCACGGCCGCGGGACTGGACGAGCTCCCCAGTTGGGTCGTGGTACCGCTTTGGACCACGGACACGACGACAGGGGTGCTTGTGCTGGCCGTGTAGCCGTCCGATCCCAGGAACTCGGCTGTATACGTGAAGGCCCCGGTGGAGTTCGAGCCACGGACGATCGTTGCTTTGCCAGTTGCCGGATCAACGGCGCTATCCGTACCGATACTGGTGTTTCCGATCAACCAACGGACCTGCCCTGAGCCAGGGTTAGGAGTGATCGTTGCGGTGAGGGTGAATGACTCGCCGACGAGTAGCTGAGCAGCCGACGTTTTGAACCGCCCTGGGTTTCGTGGAGACCCGGGTGATTGGGTTTCAAGCGGCCGCGATGGTCGCTTGTAGGCGCTGATGGTAGGCCGCCTCGAACTCGGTCGGGGGGACGTCGCCGCAGGCACCGTGGAGACGCTCCTCGTTCCACCAGGCCACCCAGGCCGCGGTGGCGAGCTCGACCTGGTCGGCCGTCCGCCAGGGTCCCCGGGCCCGGATGAGCTCGGTCTTGTAGAGCCCGTTGACCGACTCGGCGAGGGCGTTGTCATAGCTGTCGCCCCGAGATCCGACCGAGGTGACCGCGCCGGCGTCGGCGAGGCGCTCGGTGTACCGGATGGCGAGGTACTGGACCCCCCGATCGCTGTGGTGGACGAGCCCGCCGAGGTCGGCGGTCCGCCGGCTCCAGATCGCCATCTCGAGGGCGTCGAGGGCAAGCTCGGCCCGGAGCGAGCTCGACACCCGCCAGCCCACGATCGCGCGACTGAAGACGTCGATGACGAAGGCCGTGTAGCAGAAGCCGGCCCAGGTCGAGACGTAGGTGATGTCGGCGACCCAGAGCCGGTTCGGCGCGAGGGCCGCGAAGACCCGCTCGACAAGATCGGCCGGACGCGGGGAGAGTTCCGACGGGACGGTTGTCCGCCTGGTCTTGCCCCGGACCGCGCCGACAAGGCCGAGGCCCCGCATCAGCCGGCCGACCTGGTCGCGACCGACCGCGGTGCCCTCGCGCCGGAGCGCGCGCCAGAGCTTGCGGGCGCCATAGACGGCGTAGTTGGCCCCGTGGATGCGGCTGATGTCGGCGCCGAGCTCCGCGTCCCGGATCGAGCGGGCCGAGGGTCGCCGGGAGCGGGCGGCGTAGTAGCTCGATGGGGCGATCTCCAGGGTCTGGCAGATCGGCTCGACCCCGAAGGTGACGCGCTGCGCGTCGATGAAGGTGGTCATCTCGCGGACCGGCGGTCGAACTCCGCCCCGAAGAAAGCCGCGGCGGCTTTGAGGATCTCGTTGGCTCGGCGGAGCTCGCGGTTCTCCCGCTCGAGGAGCTTCATCCGCTCGCGCTCCTCGGTCGTGAGCCCCGTCCGTTTGCCGCCGTCGACCTCGGCCTGGTGGACTCACTTGCGCAGGGACTCGGGTCCGATGCCGAGCTGCCCGGCGACCCTCGTCACCGCGCCGAACCGATCACCTCGCTCGGCGATCGTCTCGAAGACCATCCGGACGGCGCGTTCCCGGAGCTCGGGCGGATACCGCCGCTGGAACGGGCTGCTGGTGCTGCTGTGTTCTGCCATGACTCCATGATCCTCCAAGCGGTGGAGTCTCCATCGAAGTCAGGGCGGTTCAGCAGGCACTCGCGCTCGGTGACTGAACCGCCCGATTCTACGGGTCGTTGCGCGAGGACTTCAATCTAGCGCGAGCCAACGTCGTGTTCGGCTTGGTGGCGGATCCCGGAGCGCATACTCCTCTTCGAATGGATAGACGCACCGACTGGGATGATGCCGATCTGCTGGCTGCTCTGAATCGGTACCAGGCGGAGTTGATCGAGCAGGCGTATTCACCGAGCACCATCGACAGCTACGTGTACTACGGCCGGCTGTTCCTCCGCTGGCGGACCGGCGATTACGTACCCTGTGACATGCCGCTGCCTGCTGAGCGGCCGGTTCCGGCTGGCACGCGGGACCTCGCGGGTCTTGGCCGTGAGTTTGGGCGATACGAGACCTTCCTCCGTAGCACCTGCCTTCAACCCGGCGCTATCAGCACATACCTGCGCGATGCCGGGCGGTTCGTGCGCTGGCTCGGCGGCTCGCAGGTTCGACGGGCCGGCGCTCGACACCCTCCGGCGCACTCGGCGGCCCGGCGTACGACCGTCATTCCCGCGCCGCCCGCCGTCAGCCTGACCTCGGAGTTGGCCCGCATCCGCGAGAATCACCGCAAAGCAATGCTCCGGACCGTCGCACGAGCCGCGTTGCCCGGCTCGGTCGGCAGGGTCTTCATGCCAGGCACGAAGAGCGCGCTCGTGGACCTGCTCCCGAACCTGCCCGTTGACCGATTGCGGGAGTTCTCGGAACAGACCCACTACCGCGAGTGGTTCGAGGCAGCGCTCGAGCCAGTGTCGAACACGATCCTTGGGCTCAATCCTCCCGGGCCGCGGAGCGGCATCCACCCGGGCTACAAGTGGGGCCACGGGACGAAGGTGCTGTCGCTCTTCGTTCGCGACCTTGTCCTGTTCAGCCGCTACTTCACCGACGACGAAGCGCGGCGCCTCGAGCGCTGGCTCTATTGCCCCGTCGACGGGATCGTTATCGACAGACTGCGGCGGGTCGGTTTCGATCCAGGTGTCACCCTCATCCGAGAGATCGAGGAGGCGTCGTTCTGGCGGATTCAGGACAGTCTCTCTGAGGCGGCCACAACCACGGGCGTCCCACCGGTGTGGTTCGACGACCTATGGTCCGAGACTCGCGACTGACCGCGCAAATCGATGCAGGGACGTGATAGCTGACCTCCACGCAACGGGCTGATACCTGGTCTAGCATCGGTTCGGCGTCAGCGCAGCGCTCGCGACGGCAAGGACGAGGAGGTCCCAACGGTTCGCTTCATCCACACCGCGGATCTCCAGCTTGGGATGACCCGGCGCTTCCTCGACGACGACGCGCAGGCGAGGTACGCC
>JANOIS010000329.1:0-3135 GCA_031407755.1 Chloroflexota bacterium
CAGAAAGAACGCCTGCTCGGGGAGCGTGTCCGTCTTGCCTTCGAGGATCTCCTTGAAGGACGCGACGGTGTCCTTGATCGAGACGTACTTGCCGGAGCGGCCGGTGAAGACCTCCGCGACAAAGAACGGCTGGCTCATGAAGCGCTGCAGCCGGCGGGCGCGGGCGACGGTGGATTTATCATCCTCGGACAGTTCGTCGATACCCAGGATGGCGATGATGTCCTGGAGGTCGCGGTAGCGCTGCAGGACCCGCTTGGTCTCCTGCGCGACGTCGTAGTGCTCCTGGCCGACGACGTTGGGATCCAGGACGCGCGAGGTCGAGGTCAATGGATCGACCGCCGGATAGATACCGAGCTCGGCGATGTTGCGCTCCAGCCGGATCGTCGAGTCGAGGTGGGCGAAGGTCGTCGCCGGCGCCGGGTCCGTGTAGTCGTCCGCGGGGACGAAGACGGCCTGGAGACTGGTGATGGAGCCCTTGCGGGTGGAGGTGATCCGTTCCTGGAGACCGGCCATCTCCGTCGCGAGGTTGGGCTGATAGCCCACCGCCGACGGCATCCGGCCGAGCAGCGCGGAAACCTCCGAGCCCGCCTGGGTGAAGCGGAAGATGTTGTCGATGAACAGGAGGACGTCGCGGCCCTCCTCGTCCCGGAAGTACTCCGCCATGGTCAGGCCGGTCAGGGCCACGCGCTGGCGGGCGCCGGGCGGCTCGTTCATCTGCCCAAAGGCGAACGCGGTCTTGGCCAGCACCCCCGACTCGGTCATCTCGGCGATGAGATCGTTGCCCTCGCGGCTCCGCTCGCCGACACCGGCGAAGACCGAGTAACCCGCATGCTCCTGGGCCACGTTCCGAATCAGCTCCTGGATGATGACCGTCTTGCCCACGCCCGCCCCACCAAAGATGCCGATCTTGCCGCCCTTCTTGAACGGACAGATCAGATCGATTGCCTTGAGCCCGGTCTCGAACACCTCGACGTCGGTCGAGAGCTGATCGAAGGCGGGGGCGTCGCGGTGGATGGGCAGGTATGTCTTGGCATTGACCGGGCCCTTGTTGTCGATCGGGCGTCCCAGGACGTCGAACACGCGACCGAGCGTCGCCTCGCCAACGGGCACCGTGATGGGTGCGCCGGTGTCGAGCACAGCGACGCCGCGTGCGAGGCCGTCCGTGGTGGTCATCGCCACCGAGCGGACCCAGTTGTTGCCGAGATGCTGCTGGACCTCGCAGACCAGTGAATCCTGGCCGTCGCGCTGGATCTCGACGGCGCTGAGGATGGCCGGCAGCTTGCCAGCGGGGAACTCGATGTCGACGACCGGTCCGGTGATCTGGATCACTTTCCCGGTCGCGCTGGTTGCGGCGGTCGCCATGGTCTGGGTGCCTCCTGCGTCTTTGGCGTCAGCGGGCGTTGGCGCCGGACGCGATCTCGATCATCTCGCGGGTGATATTGGACTGACGGACCTTGTTGTACGAGAGCGTGAGGTCGTCGATGAGGTCCTCGGCGTTCTCGGTCGCGTTCTTCATCGCCACCATCCGGCTGGATTCCTCGCTGGCTTTGGCCTCGAGGACCGCCTGGAACAGACGCGTCGCGATGTAGCGCGGCACCAGTCGTTCCAGGACGGCGGCCGGACTCGGCTCGAAGATGAACTGGTTGCCGGGGATGCCCTCCGTGTCCGCCGTCGCGCGGATCGGCAGGAGGGGATACATCTCCGGGCGCTGGACGAGGGTGGACACAAACCTGTTGAAGATGACATCGACCCGGGCGTAGGTGCCGGCGAGGAAGTCGTCCGTGATGAGCCGTGCCAGGGGCAGGACGTCGGCGAACGCTGGCCGGTCGCCGAAGCCCGCGAAGTGTGCCGCCAGCGGCACGCCGGCACGGCGCATCGCGTCGCGGCCCTTGCGGCCGACGGTCACGACGGCCAGATCGCCCGGGTGTCCGGTAATCTCGCGCGCGGCGTATCTGATGGTGTTCGTATTGAGCGGACCGGCCAGGCCACGGTCCGTGGTCACCAGCACGATCAGGCGCTTGCCGCCCTCGTCGCGTTCGGCCAGCAGCGGGTGGTCCTCCGCCCCGAGGACGGCGGCGAGATCCGCCAGGACCTCGTCCAGTTTCTCGCTGTAGGGTCGCGCGGCGAGGGTCGCGTCCTGGGCGCGCTTGAGCTTGGACGCGGCCACGAACTGCATCGCGCGGGTGATCTGCTTGATGTTCTTGACGGCGCCGATCCGCCGCCTGATGTCACGCTGACTGGCCACGGTCGGTCGTGTCGGTCGGCTCGGCGGTCGGGGCCGGCGCGGGCTCCGCAGTCGGCTCGGTCGCAGCGGGCTGCGCCGACGCCTCAGCGGGCGGGGTCGGGGACGTCGAGATGGAACCCTCGTCCGGGGTTGCCGGCTTGGCCGCCGCGGGCTTCGCCTTCACGGCATCCATCCCGAAGGCATCCACGCGGAAGCGCTCGATCGCCTCGTCCAGGGCAGCAGCGATCTCGTCGGACAGGGCCCCCGACTCGCCGAGTCCCTTGAGGATGTCCGGTCGCTCGGTCTCGAGAAAGCGGTAGAACTGGGTTTCGAACTCCTTGACCTTCGGCGTCGGGACGTCGTCCAGCTTGCCGGTCGTGGCTACATACAGGATCGCGACCTGCTTCTCCACGGCCAGCGGCTGGTACTGCGGCTGCTTGACGATCTCGGACAGCTTCTCGCCACGCGTGAGCTGGTCGCGGGTGGCCTTGTCCAGGTCGGACGCGAACTGGGCAAAGGCGGCCAGGGCGCGGTACTGCGCCAGGTCCAGCTTCAGTGGTGCTGCGACCTTCTTCATCGCCTTCGTCTGCGCCGCGGAACCCACGCGCGATACGGAGATGCCGATGTTGAGGGCCGGCCGCTGACCGGCATTGAACAGGTCTGTCTCGAGAAAGATCTGCCCGTCCGTGATGGAGATGACGTTGGTCGGGATGTATGCCGACACGTCACCGGCCTGGGTCTCGATGATCGGCAGCGCGGTCAGTGAACCGCCACCGTTGTCGTCGTTGAGGCGGGCGGCCCGCTCCAGCAACCGGCTGTGGAGGTAGAACACATCGCCCGGATAGGCCTCGCGTCCTGGCGGCCGACGCAACAGGAGGGACATCTCGCGATACGCCCAGGCGTGCTTGCTG
>JANOIS010000340.1:0-1929 GCA_031407755.1 Chloroflexota bacterium
CCCGAGCGGCGTCACGACGCCCGCCCACGAACACCGTCTGGTGCGCTACGGTCCGCCTTGACCAGCGGCGCCTTGCCGGCGGCGGTTCGCGGGATGGACGGTACCTCCTGCCATGTCACGGAGCCCGGCCTGGCGCCGAGCCTTTGGACCCCGCGAAGGATCGCGGCCACCGTGGCATCCCCGTCAAAGTCAGGCCCAGGAACGGCGACGAGGAGCCGGAGGTCGGTCCCCTCCTGGACGACCTGCCATTCGCCGGCGGGCACGCGGTCCAGGACATCATGGAAGACGAGCGGGTGGATGGAGATCGTCCCGCCGGACCCTCCCGGCAGCTCGATTACGTCCTCGCTTCGGCCCTGGATCCTGTCAAGAAGCGCAAGCGTGCGCCCGCAGGGGCACGGCCCGGTGGATGCGAGGCGAACGCTGTCGCTGAGTTCGTACCGGATGAGTGGCTGGGTTCGGCTGAACAGGACCGTTGCGAGGATCCTGGCCCCGAACGCTCCGGGCGGAACCGGGCGGTACTCCTCGTCCACGATCTCCGTGATGACGAGGTCCTCGTACAGGTGGAGGCCCGCGTGCACTTCGCACTCCGAGGCGATCCCGGCAGACTCCGTCGCGGCGTAGACGTTGAAGGGTGCTCGCCCATACGCGTCCGTGATCCGCTGGCGTGTGTCGTCGGTCAGGACCTCTGAGGCGCTCATGACCGCCCGCGGAGCGATCCGAAGTCGTCCCGCGACCTGCTCCTCAGCGAGGAGCCGGTGCATCGACGCGTACCCGATGAGGGAGTCCGGCTGAAACTGGTTGAGCCTGGCGACCGTGGCCGGAAGCGGGTCGGTCGCGTCGAGCCGCAGCGTCAGGACGAGCGGGTTGCGGACGCTCGCCCCGACCCGGGCCGACTGATGCCAACCGGTGGTCGTACTCACGACGGCGAGCTTCGTTCGGCGGAGGAGGCTCGGGGAGACCCCGGCCCACTCCTGTGCCCGGTTGTACGACGCGATGACGGTGGCCCATTCGGTCGGGTCAGCGAGGAAGATGCCGCGCCGACCGGTCGTACCGGAGGTCGATACCACCCGGTAGCGTCCGGCGAATCGCTGGTCGCCGACGATCTTGGCGAGGTGGGCATCAACGTCAGCAAGCCGGATCGACCGGTCCGTGACCAGCTCGTCGAAGTTGTCCATCAGGTCCGCCTTCGTCAGGATCGGCAACTCGTCGAGCGGTCGGCCGAACAGCCCGGCGTGGAACCGGCGGTAGAACGGCGACCGCTCGTAGGCGTGGGCGCGAAGGGCGCTGAGCCGGTCAGCTTGGTGCCGCTCGAGCGCAACACGTGTCCATCGTTCCCGCGCGCGCAGCTCGCGACGAAGCCGCAACACGCGGCCTAGGAGGGCGAGATCCATGGTTCATCTCCAGTGGAAGCCGCTCGGATCGGCGGCGTCATCGCATCACTGAGCGCCATAGCGGCGGATCCCTTCGAGCTTGGTGCGCTTGAGGAGGAGCGCGTTGACCGCGACGAGGAACGAGCTGCCGGCCATGCTGATCGCGGCGATCTCCGGGCGCAGGATCAGTCCGAAGGCGGGGTAGAACAGGCCCATCGCGATCGGGAACGCGACGGTGTTGTAGCCGACCGCCCAGAACAGGTTCTGCTTCATCTTGCGGACCGTGGCCCGCGACAGTGCGATCGCGCCGAGCACGTCGACCGGGTCGCTCTTCATCAGGACCACGTCGGCGGTCTCGACCGCCACGTCCGTGCCGGCGCCGATCGCGATCCCGACATCGGCCTGGGCGAGGGCCGGGGCGTCGTTGATGCCGTCGCCAACCATCGCCACGAGCTTGCCGGTGGCCTGGAGCTCCTTGACCTTGTCGGCCTTCTGGCCGGGCAGGACCTCGGCGAACACGGTGTCCAGCCCGAGTTCGGCGGCGATCCGATCGGCGGTC
>JANOIS010000439.1:0-1684 GCA_031407755.1 Chloroflexota bacterium
AACTCCGCGTGTCTGAAAGTGAGCGCCGCGGCCGCGGCGGCGGGCGCAGAGGGAATGATCGTTCCTTCAGCCGCTCACCCAGGTGCATGGAATCTCGACGTGCTGCCGAAGGGCTTTTCTGGCCTTCGGCGCATCAAGCGCGAGCACAAGATCCCGGAGCCGCCTACGCCCTGACCAGGTCTGATACGTCGCCCTTGGTGCGACCCTGGCGGTCGATCCGGGCACAAAGTTTCAGGACGAGCAGGCCCTCGGTCGGGGTGGCCCGCGTTATCCGTGGAATGCCGGGCGGTGCCTGACTGGTTGAAATCTGACCACTGAATGGTCAGAATACGACCATGTATTCGCGCAACCTGGGTGCGGTCCTCTCGCGGAGTCTGGCCGACACGCCGGTCGTCCTGCTCCATGGTCCTCGTCAGGCCGGCAAGAGCACACTGGCGCAACAGCTCATCGCCGATGGCTACCCCGCCCGGTATGTCACGCTCGACGACGCGATCATCCTCGCCGCGGCACGGGACGATCCGGCCGGCTTTCTCAGCGGCTTCGACGGCCCCATCGTCCTGGACGAAATCCAGCGCGCCCCTGAACTGATGCTGGCGATCAAGGCTGCAGTCGATCGAGATCGTCGCCCGGGCCGCTTCCTGCTCACCGGCTCTACCAAGGTCCTGCTGTTACCGCAACTCGCCGACTCACTCGCCGGGCGCATGGAGATCGTGACCCTGCTGCCGCTGTCGCAGGGCGAGATCGCGGGCGGGCGCGAACGGTTCGTCGATCTGTGCTTCGAGCCCGACTGGGGCCTGCCCCCTGACGGCGCCGAAGATCGCAATCAGATCCTGGGTCGTGCTTTGCGGGGTGGCTACCCGGAACCAGTCGCCCGGGCCAGCGATGCTCGGCGTTCGGCCTGGTATGGCTCGTATCTCACGGCGATCCTCCAGCGCGACGTTCGAGATCTGGCGGACATCGCGGATCTCAGCGCTGTCCCTCGGCTGTTGACCCTGCTTGCCGCCCGGTCCGCCTCGTTGCTCAACTACTCGGAGTTGTCGCGCAGCCTCGGGATACCGCTGACGACGCTGAAGCGCTATGTGACCCTGCTCGAGAACACGTTCCTGGTCCAGGCGACGCCGGCGTGGACGGGCGGGCTCGGCCGGCGGGTGGTGAAGTCGTCCAAGATGGCGATGCTCGACACCGGCCTCATGGCGCACTTGCTTGGCCTCGAGCTCGCTCGATTCGACCGGGATCCCACGCTTGCGGGGCCGCTGCTCGAAACCTTCGTCGGGGCCGAGCTGCGGAAGCAGATCGGTTGGAGCGACGTTCAACCAAGCCTGTTTCACTTCCGGTCGGCAGCCGGGTCCGAAGTGGACCTCGTGCTCGAGGATCGTGCCGGGCGCCTGGTCGGGATCGAGATCAAGGCGCGGGCGACCGTCAATGGCGCCGACTTTCGCGGACTCCGCACGCTCGCCGAGGTGAGCGGCGTCCGTTTTGGTCGGGGCGTCGTTCTGCACACGGGCAAGCAGGCCGTTGCGTTTGGGGACCGACTCTGGGCACTCCCGATGAGCACCGTGTGGTCGATCGACTAGCTCACCCTGGCCGTCGCCGAGCTCTCTATGGCCATTTGACCGAACAACTCCACCAAGGCGTACGGCGCCTGGCGACTCACTCCGCCTCTTTGGGACCGAACTCCAACTGG
>JANOIS010000448.1:0-17438 GCA_031407755.1 Chloroflexota bacterium
GGTCGCGCAGCGGGGCCCGCGGGAGCAGCCGATCGGCCTCTGCCGGGGATCCGCTGCCGGAGCGTTGATCCCGTCCGATCCGGGCTCCCCGGACGAGCCATCGTCGGACATCGCGAAGTCGGAGTCTGCGTCGCCTCGCCCCGGCGGCTCGGTCTTCACCATCGAAGGGCGGTCGGCGCCGGCCCTGTTCGTCATCGGCTGGCTCGCGACGCTGGTCGGGCTCGTGGCCAGCGCGGTCGCCTTGCTCGCCGGCGGCACAGATGCCGCGCGGTTCCTCCTGATCGTGGGGCTCGTGGTGCTGTCCATCGGGCTCGTCGCCGGTGCCGGCTCGCAGGGCATCGAGCGACGGGCGCGGGGCGCGCTGCCATATCTCGGACCGTCGCCGTTCCTGGTGTTCGCAGCCTCCATCCCGACCTCGTTGCTCGCGGTCATCGCCATCGGGATCCCGCTGGCGCTGGCCGGGGTGGCGGTCGATGGGCCGGAAGGTCGGCTGGCGTCCGTGGTCGTCCAGGCCCTCGTCTACGCCGGCCTGATCCGGCTGCTGGTCGTGGACAGCGGGGCCCTGACGTGGGCGGAGATGGGCCTGCGGCGGCTGGACGGTCGGGCGTTGGTCGAGCTCGCGAGCGGCGCGCTGTGGGCCGGACCGGTCATCTTCATCACGGCCGTGCTGGCGGCGATCCTGGGCCTGCTGTTCCCGGTCACGCCGGTCAGTCCGTTGCCACCGACCGGCGACGACCTCGGGTTTGCCCTGCATCTGCTGGCCGGCGCGATCGTCGCCCCGATCGGCGAGGAGCTGCTGTTTCGGGCGTTCGCGACGACGGCCTGGGCACGAGCCATCGGAGATCGGCGAGGCCTGGTCCGGGCGGCCCTGTTCTTTGCGGTGGTCCATGTCCTGGCGATCTCTGCCGGCACGGCCGATGAGGCGCTCGGGCTCGCGGTCGTGGGCTTCGCGGCGCGAGTGCCGGTGGCCCTGGCGCTTGGCTGGCTGTTCCTGCGGCGGCGCTCGATCTGGGCGCCGATCGGGCTCCACGCGACGTTCAACGGCGTACTGCTCGTGATCGGTGAGATTGCGCTGCGTAACGGGGTCGTGCCCGCCGTTGTCCCGTGACACCTGTCGCAGCGTTGATCTCGTGATCTGAGGGATCCAACATCCCCGCCGGGCCGTGCTCCGACCCCCGACCCGGAACAACGTGTGTGTGAGCCACGTTCTGACAGACCAGCCAGCCAGATCATGACCCTGATGCCCGTCAACCTGCGATACCGCGCATCGGAGGCACGTTACGTCGTCTTGAGGGCCTCGCAACCCCCCGGCGCGCCCTCGGACCCCTCATATCGTGGTCCCTGAGCACGTTATTCATGTTTGCGACTCACGACTCGCGACCGCGAGCACCCGCAGCGGCTCACGGCTTCGGCATCCGCGAAACACGAAGCCGATCACGGCCACGTAACCCCCGCGAGGCGCTCGGCGAGGTGAGCGTCGAGCAACCGGCGGTTGAGTCTGCGGTGAGGGTCGCTGCGTAAGCTCTGCGTTGTCCTCGAGGTCCGGATAGCGGGGGGAATCGGCGGGCTCCCGTCGTCCGGACCGCGGGGACGCCCGTTCCGCCGCGCACACATCAGGAGGTCGCGGTGGTCGATGTGCAGGTTCCGCTCGAGGTTGTTCGCGTGCCCGGTTCGCCGGACCCGTTCGGTCCACCCCGTGTGTCCGCCGCCGGCGGACACACGATCCGCGAGACGCCGGTGGCGGAGCGGCCCCGTGAGCGGCTCGCCGCGCGCGGCCCGGGTGGTTTGACGTCCGCGGAGCTGATCGCGCTGCTGTGGGGGAGCGGGGTTCGTGGCCGGTCGGCGGTGGACCTGGCGACAGACGCGTTGGCCGGTCACGACGGTCTGGCCGGCCTGGCCACAGCCAATGAACTGGAACTGGCGTCCCTGCCGGGGGTCGGTGCCGCAAAGGCCGCCCAGCTCGTGGCCGCGTTCGAGCTCGGTCGGCGGCTCATGGCCGACTGGCCGGTCGGTCGATGGTCCATCCGCGGTCCGCATGACATCGCGGATCGACTGATCCTGCAGATGGGCAGGCTGGAACGCGAGGAGCTGCGCGTGGTCATCCTCGATACCAAGAACCACGTGCTGCGGGTCGCGACCGTGTACCAGGGCAACGTCAGTTCATCATTGGTGCGGGTCGGAGAGCTGTACCGGGACGCAGTCCGCCTGAACGCCGCGAGTGTGATCCTCGTCCACAACCACCCGAGTGGGGATCCGACGCCGTCACCGGACGATCTGCACCTCACCGCCGAGGCGCTGGCAGCCGGCCGTCTGCTCGATATCGGTCTGCTCGATCATCTTGTCATCGGGCACGACGCGTATGTCTCGCTGCGGGACCGCGGGATCGCGTTCGATCGACCCGAACCGGGAGCGCGCGCCGCGGATCGATGAGTCCGGAGGGCTCCGCGGAGGCTCGGGGTATACTGCGCGGGCCTTCGGCGTCCGACCCGACCCCCGCGCGCCCCGGTCAAGCCCGGCCCGGCCGCCGCTCGCGATCGACCCCGCGCCCTACGAGGAACCTTCCCCCGATCATGTTCGACCGCCTGATGGGCCTCTTTTCCCGCGATATCGGTATCGATCTCGGGACGGCCAATACCCTCGTCCACGTCCGGGACCGCGGGATCGTCATGAGCGAGCCGTCCGTCGTCGCGATCGATGCCAAGACCAAGCGCGTGCTGGCCATCGGCGCGGAGGCGAAGCGGATGGTCGGGCGGACGCCCGCCAACATCATCGCGGTCCGGCCGCTGCGCGATGGCGTCATCAGCGATTTCGACGTCACGGAGCAGATGCTCAAGTACTTCGTGAACCGCGTTCACGACCGGATCGGGCTCATCCCGCGACCACGGATGCTGCTCGGCATCCCGTCCGGTGTGACCGAGGTGGAGAAGCGCGCCGTGCGTGATGCCGCCATGAATGCGGGTGCGCGCTGGGCCCGCCTGATCGAGGAGCCGATGGCCGCCGCGATCGGTGCCGGGCTGCCGGTCTCGGAGCCGTCGGGTTCGCTCATCGTCGATATCGGTGGCGGGACGACGGAGGTCGCGGTCATCTCGCTCGGTGGCATCGTGGTTTCGCGCTCCATCCGCATCGGTGGCGACGAGATGGACCAGGACATCGTCACGTTCGCGCGACGCGAGTACAACCTGTTCCTTGGCGAGCGAACCGCCGAGGACATCAAGATCGCGATCGGGTCGGCATACCCGGGCGATTGGGACGCGCAACGGGTCACGCTCCGCGGTCGCGATCTGCTGACCGGCCTGCCGCGCAGCGTCGAAGTCGGTGCCGATCAGATCCGCGAGGCCATCGAGCCGTCCGTCGCCCAGATCGTCGATACGGTCAAGGACACCATCGAGGAGACGCCGCCGGAGCTCGTGGCGGACATCATGGACCAGGGAATCGTCGTCGCCGGTGGTGGTGCGCTGCTGGCGGGCCTGGACCGGCGCATCGCGGAGGCCACCCAGATGCCGGTCCATGTCGCGGACGACCCGCTCACCTGTGTCGCCCGCGGCACCGGGGTCGTGCTCCAGGAGCTGGACAACATGAGCCGCGTACTCGTCGCCGAGACGTACTCGCGGCCGCCCCGCTGAAGCCGATGGGCTTGAACCCTGGCGCCGCTCCGCGACTCCTGACCGATCGACGCGCCGACCGATGACTGGCCCGATCGCGGCCCAGACCGCCCGTCGTCGAGGCGTCGCCTACACGGTCCTGATCGCGGTGACGCTCGTGCTGATGGCGTTCTCGTCCAATCCGTTCGTGCGCGACATGCAGAGCGGGATCGGATTCGCCTTTCGTCCGATCCAGGGGGCACTCGACGGGGTCGCCGGGGGTATCGCGTCGATCGGTGGGTCGATCGTCGAGATCGATCGGTTGCGGGTGGATAACGCTTCGCTGCGGTCGGAGAACGATCGACTCACGGCTGAGAACGCTCGACTCCCGGCGATCCGGCGTGAGAATGAGCAACTCACAGCTCTCCTCCAGATGCGCGCCGGGTTCGACTTCCAGACGACGGCGGCGAGCGTCATCTCGCGTGAATCGTCGGAGTTCCGGCGGGTCGTCGGGATCGACCGGGGAACGAATGCCGGGATCACCATCGGCGATGTCGTCGTCACCGGCGGTGGGGCGCTCGCTGGACGGGTGATCGCCGTCGGGCCGGACAGCGCCACGGTCGTGCTCCTGACGGACGGCACATCGATCGTCATCGGACAGCTCGTGTCGAGTGCCGCGACGGGCCAGGTCGTGGGCCAGCTCGGCGGGGTGCTGGTCATGGAGCAGGTCGATTCGAGCGAGCAGATCGCGCTCGGTGACGAGGTCGTCACCGCTGGAATCGAGCTGGGTGGTGGTGTTCGGTCGCCGTATCCCAAGGGCCTGCTGATCGGCCAGGTCATCGACGTCCGGCGCGATGCCAACGACGTCGTCCAGACCGCGTACCTGCAGCCGGCCGCCAACCTCGACAGGCTCGAGTACGTTCTCGTGGTCCTCGACTACGAGGGTGGGCTGCCGCCGTTGGAGGAACAGCCGGTCGATTGCACTCCGACCGAGGCGGGGACGCTGCCGGAAGGTGAGCAGCCATGCCTGGAGCCGACGGCCTCCCCGGCGGCGAGCAGGCGGCCCCCGGAGCCGGTGCCCACGCCATAGCGCGAGAGGCCCATGTGCCCTGCTACCCTTCAAATCGATGAAGGGAATCGTGCTCGCCGGCGGGACCGCCACTCGTCTGTTTCCGCTGACGATCGTCACGAACAAGCACCTGCTGCCGATCTACGACCGGCCGATGATCTATTACCCGATCGAGACCCTCGCCTCGATGGGCATCCGCGAGGTGATGGTCGTCGTCGGTGGCAAGAGCGTCGGCGACGTGGTCGAGCTGCTCGGGGACGGCTCCCATTTCGGGCTTGACCTGACCTACCGCTACCAGACTGGGGCGCAGGGCATCGCTCAGGCGATCGGCCTGGCGCGTGGCTTTGTCGGTGACGACGCGTTCTGTTGCGTCCTCGGCGACAACATCCTGCGGGGACCGGCCCTGGCGGACGTCGCCCGCGAGTTCGAGGACGGGTCGCAGGGTGCCGGCACGCTCCTGTATCGGGTCCCCGATCCGGAACGCTTCGGGGTCGCGGAGTTCGATGCCGCTGGGAATGTGATCGGTTTCGAGGAGAAGCCCGAGCACCCGAAGTCCGATCTGATCCCGATCGGTGTCTATTTCCTGCGCCAGGACGCGTTCGAGGTCATCGACCGCCTGGCGCCGTCTGGCCGGGGCGAGTTCGAGATCACCGATGTCCTCAACCACTACGTCGCGGGGGGCCGGCTGTTCACTCGGATCTACGAGGGCCACTGGGCGGACGCCGGGACCGTGACGTCGCTGCTTCGCGCGGCGGAACTGGCGCGCGACGATGACGATGCCGGTCGATCGGCGCCGCCGGTAGTGCGACCGATCGGATGACAGACCACCGACCCGGCACGGCCCGCCGACCCGGCACGACCGGCCGACCCGGCACGACCGGCGACCAGTCGTGACCGACTACCGACGATTGCTGGTGACGGGCGGGGCCGGTTTTATCGGGTCGTGCTACGTGCGCGACGTGCTGGCCCGCCGCGACGGGACGGAGATCACGGTCCTCGACAAGCTGACCTACGCCGGCAACGAGGCCAACCTTGGCCCGGTGCGCGACGATCCGGAACTGGCCGCGCGCCTCCGATTTGTTCGGGCCGATATCGCCGACCACGACGCCGTCGGGCCGCTGGTCGCGGAGGCCGATGCCGTCATCAATTTCGCCGCGGAATCGCACGTCGACAGGTCCATCCTTGACCCCGAGGCGTTCCTGCTGACCGGTGTGATCGGCGTCCACGTGCTGCTCGAGGCGGTCCGCACCGCCAGGCACCGGCCGCGCTTCCTCCAGGTTTCCACGGACGAGGTCTACGGCTCGGTGGCGGAGGGCCACTCGCGTGAGGGCGATCCGTTCGCGCCGCGCTCACCGTATGCCGCCGCCAAGGCTGCCGGCGAACTGCTGGTGCAAAGCTACGTCGTGACCCACGGGATCGATGCCGTCGTGACCCGCGGCTCCAACACGTACGGTCCGTACCACCACCCCGAGAAGCTCATCCCGCTGTTTGTGACCAACGCCATCGATGACCAGCCGTTGCCCCTCTACGGCGATGGACTCCAGCGTCGCGACTGGCTGTACGTCGCCGATCATGCCGCAGGCGTAGACCACGTCCTTCGTCACGGTCGGACGGGCGAGACCTACAACCTTCCGGGCGGCGTCGAGATGACGAATCGCGAAACCGTCCGACTGTTGCTCGATCACCTTGGCAAGGATTGGTCGCTGGTGCGCGAGGTGGAGGATCGGGCCGGGCACGATCGTCGGTACGCGATGGACGGCACCCGGATCGCGGCGCTCGGCTGGGCCCCGGAGACCACATTCGAGGACGGCCTGGCCCAAACGATCGACTGGTTCGTGGCCAACGAGCCGTGGTGGCGAGCGATCCGGTCCGGCGAATGGGACTCGTACTACCAGCGCCAATACGGCCAGCGACTCGCCACCGGGCAGGCCGCCGCCGTGATCGATCGCCCCAACGGCTGATGCGCGTCGCCGTCACGGGTTCCACCGGCCGTCTCGGGCAGGCGCTTGTGACCGCCCTTGCCGACGCGCCATTCACCGGTCCGGGCGGGCCACTGGCCTGGTCCCGGGCCGACTTCGATCTCGACGCCCCCGAGGTGGTGTCGGTGGCCCTCGACCGTGACCGCCCGGAAGTCGTGATCCACACCGCGGCCTGGACCGACGTCGACGGTTGTGCCGGCGACCCTGAGCTCGCCATCGCGCGCAACGGCGATGCGACCGGCGCGCTCGCACGGGCGTGTGCCGAGCGCAGCGTGGACCTGGTCGTCATCTCGACCAACGAGGTCTTTGCGGGCGACCGCGACGACGGCCGTGGGTACACCACGCAGGATGCGCCGAGTCCGCGCAACGTCTACGGTCGCTCCAAGCTCGCCGGGGAGCGGGCCGCCATCACTGCCTTTGGTTCGCGCAGCGCGAGTGGCCAGCTCGGCATCGCCCGGACGGCCTGGCTGTTCGGGCCGCCCGGCCGCGACTTCCCACGCAAGATCCTCGAAGCTGCTGACCGTGCGATCGCGGACGGTAGCCCGCTCCGCCTGGTCGCCGACGAGTGGGGCAACCCGACCCTGGCCGCCGACGTCGCCGAGGCCATCGCGGAGTTGCTCGCCGCCGATGCGCACGCGGGTCTCCACCACCTGGTCAACGGCGGCGTGGCGACCCGCGCGGCCTGGGCGGAGGACGTGCTGACGAGACTCGGTGTCAACGTTCCGGTGGCGCACGTCCCGGCGTCGACCTGGGTGCGCGCCTCGGAGCCACCGCAATGGGGAGTCCTGGAACCCACGCCGTTGCCCGGCGGCGAGCCCATGCGTCCGTGGACAGCCGCGATGGCCGACTACGCGCCGATCCTCGCCCGGACGTGGCGGCCCGCGCGCACGGCCGACCGCGCGACCGTCCGATGACCATCGAGCGTCAAGCATCGATCCTGCCCGGGGTTCGCTACGGTGCCATCGAGCGCTTCGAGGACAGCCGCGGGGCGTTCCGGGAAGCCTGGCGCGAGGACACCTTCGGCCCGATCGCTCCGGCGGATGCCGGCGCACCCCCGGGCTCCGCGCCACGCTTCGTTCAGGCCAACCTGTCGCAATCGACCACCGGCGTGCTGCGAGGCCTGCACCTGCACCAGCGGCAGCTCGATCACTGGCTGGTCGTGCGTGGCAGGGCCTTCGTCGTGCTGGTGGACGTGCGCCCGATGCTCTCGGCCGGGGCGCCGCGCCCCACGATCGAGACGCGCGAGCTCGATCCCGACGAATGGGTTGATATCCCGATCGGCGTTGCGCACGGCTTCCTGGCCCTCGAGGCGCTCGAACTGCTGTACCTCGTGACGAACGCTTACGACGGTACCGATGAACTCGGGTTCGCCTGGGATGACCCGCTGGCCGCGGTCCCGTGGCCGGCCGAGCAGGCGCCACTTGACGGCGTCCCGATCCTGTCCGATCGGGACCGCCGCAATCCCCGGCTTGAGGACCTCGTGGCGCGTTTGCGCACCGGCTGACCGCGGCCGTTCGGAAGAAGGCATATCGCCGCTCCGACCCGCACACGCCCGGACCGCACTCCTCCGGCCGACGGGCCGCCACTCGTGGGTCCCCGAACAGGCTACCCGGATGGGTACCATCCCGCGATTGAGCGCTCCGACGCGCTGCGCGACGCTGCAGGAAGCGAGCCGGGAGGCCTTCGACCCCCGCGCCGCCGCCAGCCCCGGAGTGCCCGTTGCGCCGTCCCGTCCTCGTCCTGTCGCTCGTCATGGCCGCTGTCATGGGCACCCTCGGTTCGGCCACCCTGGCGGCCACGCCGGTGCTGGCAGCCGAGCTGTCCGCCGCGAAGGTCGTGATCATCGTCGGGGCGACGCACGGGTCAACGACCAAGTACCGCGGGTATGCCGACCAGGCCTACGCCGAGGCGATCCAGCACAGCTCCAACGTGGTCAAGGTCTACAGCCCCAACGCGACCTGGTCGAAGGTGAAGAGCGCGACCGTGGGCGCCTCTGTGGTCATCTACTTCGGTCACGGGAACGGCTGGCCGAGCCCGTACACGTACGATCCGAACTACACGACCAAGAACGGCTTCGGGCTCAACGCGACGGCTGGTGCCGGCGACAACAACAACAAGTATTACGGCGAGCCATACGTCTCGACGCTCGACCTGGCACCCAACGCGATCGTTCTGCTGCATCACCTGTGCTACGCGGCCGGAAACTCGGAGCCCGGCGACGCCGAGCCGACGATATCGGTGGCCAGACAGCGTGTCGACAACTACGGCGCTGGCTTCCTCAAAGCCGGGGCGAAGGTGGTCATCGCCGATGGGCACCGCGGCCCGGTCGATTATCTGCGAGCCCTGTTCACGACGGATCAGCCACTGGTCGACCTGTGGCGGACGCAGCCGAACTTCCAGGGCAACGAGTTCTCATTCGCCTCGGTTCGAACGCCGGGTGCGACGGCCTTCATGGACCCCGAGACCCCCACAGCCGGGTTCTATCGAGCGCTTGTCGGTGATCCGACGGTGACGACCGCCGAGGTCCTTGGCGCTGCGCCGCCACCGGCCGTCCCACCGGCACCTCCGGCGCCGACGCCGGAATATCCGGTCCAGAGTGTGTTCAACGACCTGTGGGAGTCGCGCCTGGTCGCATCGATCCAGTGGATCTACGACGAGCAGATCACCAACGGTTGCACCAGCACGCGCTACTGCCCGGTCGCACCGGTGACCCGCGGCCAGATGGCCAGTTTCCTGGCACGGGCCATGAAGCTACCGCCGGCCTCGAAGGACTACTTCAGCGACGATGACGGCAAGACCCACGAGGCGGACATCAACAAGATCGCCGCGGCTGGGATCACCGGCGGCTGTGCACCCGGCCGATACTGTCGCGACGCGCCGGTCAGCCGGGCCCAGATGGCGGGCTTCCTGGTCCGTGCCCTGGACCTGCCCGCATCCACGACGGACCATTTCCGCGACGACGACGGGGTGACCCTCGAGTCCTCGATCAACGCGCTCGCCGACGCGGGCATCACCGGTGGCTGCGGCGCCGGACGCTACTGCCCGAGCAGTGCGGTTTCACGCGAACAGATGGCCGCGTTCATGCTGCGAGCGTTCAAGCCCGATTGACGAAGGTGTCGTGGGACTGCTCGGGACCCGACCACACCACCCCGTACTAGACGCGACCGGGACCTTCGTCGGCTTGCCCAAAGGCGGTGCGCGGCCGTAAGGTGACCTACCCGCCGCAAGAGGGATCACGTTGAGGCTGCCGCCCCGCCGCCCCGCCGCCCCGACACTGCTCGCGCTGCTCCTGCTCGCCAGTGCTGTCATCCCGGTCACGGCTTCTGCGCCGTCGGGAGTGACCACGCCGCCGGGCCACACCCAGAGTGATGCCCCCGACGCCGCAGGCCTCCAGCCGACCATCCACTGGGAGGAGGCTCTCGCCCACGCGGACGACAAGCTCGATCTGCCGGCCGGAGGACGGGTGAGTGTTCCGTTCCGGCCCCGTGCCAACGACCGCTGGCCCGTTGGCGGGAAGGCGCCACGAGTCCTGCCCGATGGTCGGATCTCCGGCCGTCAGCTGCGCGCTGAAGCGGGCGCCAACGAGCCGGCGCCCGCGACACCGACGCCCGACGTCGAGCCGACGCCCGCGTCGCCCGTTCCCGAGCCACCGACCGACGTCGAGCCGACGCCGACCGCAACCGATACGCCGGTCGATCAGCCCGTCAGCGACCCCGAGGCGCCTATCCCCGCCGAGAACAGCGCCTACGTCGCCCCCACCGCGACGGCTGCCGAGGGCAACGATCCGACCGCCGTCGTGAGTCCGAACGGCCTCCGCCGCGAGATCTTCGGCTTCCTGCCGTACTGGGAGCTGACAGACGCCTCGACCACCCTCGACTACACCAGGATCTCGACCATCGCGTACTTCGGTGTCGGCGCCGCGGCGGACGGCAGTCTCGAGCGGACCAACAAGGACGGGTCGCCGACGGTCGGTTGGACGGGTTGGACGAGTTCCAGGCTAACGAGCGTGATCAACGCCGCCCACCAGCAACGTACCCGGGTCGTGCTGACCGTACAGAGCTTCGCCTGGTCATCGGGTGGATCGACCAAGCAGAAAGCCCTCCTGGGCAGTGATACCGCCCGAGCCAGGCTCGCCCGCCAGATCGCCGCGGCCGTGCGCGACCGCGGGGCGGACGGTGTCAATCTCGACTTCGAGCCTCTGTCGGCAGGCTATGACGACGAGTTCGTCGCCCTGATCCGGCGCGTTCGGACGGAGCTTGACGCCGTGGCCGCGGGCTACCAGCTGACCTTCGATACCACCGGCTACATCGGGAACTATCCGCTCGAGGACGCGACCGCGGCCGGAGCCGCCGACGCCATCTTCATCATGGGCTACGACTACCGCTCGTCGGGCTCCAGCCCGGTCGGTTCGATCGCGCCGATCGGCGGCCGCGCCTACGACATCACCGACACGGTCGCGGCCTACGTCGCACGGGTTCCCGCGTCGAAGCTGATCCTCGGCGTGCCGTACTACGGGCGTGCGTGGTCCACGGACGGCTCGGGGCTCAACGCCGGAAACATCAGTGGCCCAAAGAACGGTGCCTCGGCCACGGTCCTGTACGGAACGGGCATCGGTCTTCTCCAGGAGCACGGTCGCAAGTACGACGCACTCGAGGGCGTCGCGTGGACGGCCTACCGCCGCGAGAACTGCACAGCGACGTACGGCTGCGTCAACCCATGGCGGCAGCTGTACCTCGACGACGCGACGGCCGTGCGGGCGAAGTACGACCTGGTCAATCGATATGGCCTGCGCGGAGCCGGGATCTGGGCGCTCGGCTACGACGGCTCGCGTCCGGAGCTATGGGCCGCGATCAAGGACAAGTTCATCACGGACACGACCCCTCCATCGGTGTCCATAACGCGCCTGTCGTCCGGACAGACGAGCCCCGCCTTTACGGTCAAGTGGGGAGGCACGGACGACAGCGCCATCGCCCGCTATGACGTCGCGGTCTCGATCGATGGCGGGGGCTGGGCGACGTGGCTGTCCCGTACGACCGCGACCTCCGCGCTGTACCCCGGCGCCGATGGGAAGCGCTATGCGTTCCGTGTGCGGGCCACGGACGTCAAGGGCAACACCTCGACCTGGCCGGCGGTGACCACGGCCGCCCCCGGCAGCGACCTCGCCGTCGGCGGGTTCGGGATCATCAGGATCGATGGGCTGTCCGCCCGTACGGGTCCGACCACCGCCGCCGAGAAGATCGGGTCGGTCAGCACCGGCAATCTCGTCGCGATCACGGATGGACCGGTCACGGCCGACGGCTATATCTGGTTCCAGATCAAGGGGGCGCTCAAGGGCTGGCCGGCGCCGACCGTCTCGATCCCGTCCGCGTGGGTGGCCGCAGGATCCTCGACGGAAACCTACGTCGAGCCGGCGTGGGGCCCGCATCAGACCCGCACGATCGGCAAGATCACGGGACTGTCGTTCGGAGACGTGGGATCGGCCAGCGTCGGCACGACGTCCGTTGCCAGGGCGAGCCGCTCGTTGTCGCCCAACGATGATGGCCGCTGGGACACGCTGCGCGTGCGCTGGACCAACGGCGTCACGCTGGATGCGCTCGGTCTCCGTGTCTACCGTGCCGACGGAACGGAACTCGGGACCGTGGATGTGCCCCAACTCGCAGCCGGCGACCGCGTCTGGGAATGGGACGGCAAGATCGGTGGGGTGCGGGTCCAAAACGGCTCGTACTACGTCACGCTCGTCGGGACCGTGGCCGGGGGTACACATGCGAACCCCTCGGCGGTGTTCGCCGGGAGCGCGTTCGTCGCCCGCTACGGCGTGACGGTCGCGGACATCCTGATGCCGTTCACCGATGTCAGGACCTTTGTCGGGCAGATCGAGTGGCTGTACATGAAACGGATCACCGGTGGCTGTACGGCCACGAAGTTCTGCCCCAGGGCGCGGGTCACTCGCGCCCAGATGGCATTGTTCCTGGATCGAGCCCTGGACCTGCCGGCCGCCACGACGGACTACTTTGACGACGATAAGGGACGGACCGGCGAAGCCAGCATCAACGCCCTGGCCAGATCTGGCATCACCGGTGGCTGCGCGCCACGCCGGTTCTGTCCGACGGCGTTCGTGACCCGCGAGCAGATGGCCCGGTTCCTGGTCCGCGCGCTGGACCTGCCGGCCGCCACGAAGGACTACTTTGACGACGATAAGGGACGGACCGGCGAAGCCAGCATCAACGCCCTGGCCAGAGCTGGCATCACCGGCGGCTGCGGGCCACGCCGGTTCTGTCCGACGGGTTCGGTGACCCGTGAGCAGATGGCAGCGATGCTCTACCGGAGCCTTGCGGAGTAGCGTCCCCGCTACACTGCCCCGAACATGGACGACCCCGCCACCGGCACCTGGGTCGTGGTGCCCACGTACGACGAGGCGGACAACATCCGGCCGGTCACTGCGGCCATCCTCGCGGCTCTGCCGGATGCCACGATCCTCGTCGTCGATGATGGTTCGCCAGATGGCACCGGTGTGATCGCCGACGCCCTCGCGGCCGCAGATGGGCGGATCCGGGTTCGCCATCGCGCCGCCAAGCAGGGCATCGGTCGCGCCTATCTCGATGGGTTCGGCGTGGCACTCGCCGGCGGCGCCCGCGTCGTCGTCCAGATGGACGCGGACCTGAGCCATGACCCGGCGGCCCTGCCCTCGCTGGTCGCACCGGTCGTTGACGGCCTGGCGGACCTGGTGATCGGCTCGCGCTACACGGCTGGCGGCGGCGTGGTCGACTGGGGGATCGGACGGCGGCTGGTCTCGCGCCTGGGCTCGCGCTTCGCGCGGATCATCCTGGACCTCGGGCCGCAGGACCTGACCGGCGGCTTCAAGGCGTGGCGTGGATCGACGCTCTCCGACGTCCCGTTCAAGGGTGTCCACGCCGGCGGTTACGTGTTCCAGATCGAGATGACGTTTCGGGCCAGCCGGGCCGGTGCGCGTATCCGCGAGGTCCCCATCACCTTCCACGACCGACGTGTAGGCCACAGCAAGATGTCCCGCCGCATCGTCGTCGAGGCGCTGGTCGTGGTCGTCCAGCTCCGGCTCGAGGAGGTCCTCGGGCGCTGGCGTCGGCAGGTACGAAGGCAGCCACCCGCATCATGAGCCGGGGTGACAGCGCCAGCGTCGGGAGGGTCGGGCGCCTGGGCGACACCAGCGGCGCGAGGGCTCGCCAGCCGGCCGGCGTGCGGGTGGTCATGGACGTTCGTTCGTTACAGGAGCCGTCTCGCGCGCCGCGGACTGCCGCCTACCTTGAGGGCCTCCTGGGGGCGTTTGATGCGGCACCCGTGAGCGGGGAGTCGTTCGTCTTCCTGCTGGCCTCCGATGAGGACGATCCTACGCGGCGTTTTCCGCACCTCGAGGTCGTCGGCCGTCGATTGCTGCCCCCGACCCGGCTGCTCCGATCCGGGGTCCTCACCATCGATCCATTCGTGTTGCGTGGCGCGTCGGTCGGCGCGGCGTGGCGGGCCGAGCGGGGTGGCGCCGCCGGTGCCGTCTATCACGCTGCCGGCGGCGGTCTGCCGATCGCGTCGGGGTTGCCAACGGTGGTCACGCTCCTTGATCTCGCACCGTGGGAGTTGCCGCAGGCATTCCAGCGCGGCGTGGCGTCGCGGTTCGGACAGCGGCTGCGAGGGCAGTTGTTGCGGGACGCCTCGGCGGTCCTGGTCGGCACCGACGCCGTCGCACGAGCGGCGCGAAAGCTGCTGCATCTGCGCCGCGAGCGCATCCACATCGTGCCTCTGGCCCCACGACCTGCCTACGCTGCCGCCGGGGCGGGGCGAACCGGGGCCGACCGGGCTGTCGCGGATCGGCTGGGTCTCGACGGCCCGTACCTTGTCTATCCCGGCCGTCATGACGTCCGACAGGACGCAGCGACGATGATGGCCGCGCTCGCGGGCCTGGCTGCCACCGAGCGACCGTCGGACCTGTCGGACACGACCCCATGGCCGCCTCGCCTGCTCGTCCTTGATGCGACGCCGGACGATCGGGCTTCCATCGCCCGGGTCGCCGCCCGCCTCGGGGCCAGCGACCATCTCATCTACGCTCCGAAGCTGTCGGACGCGGACGAGGCCGGACTCGTGGCCGGGGCTCGTGCGGTGATCCTGCCGATCGTGTCCGAATCGAGCGGGCTCGCCGCGATCGATGCTCTCGCGGCCGGAACGCCGGTCGTCGCATCGACGGTCGGGGCCCTTCCGGAGATCGTCGCGACGGCCGGCATCCTGGTGGAACCGCGCGATCCGGAGCGACTGGCGGCGGCCATCACGACGGCCTGGGGCGATTCACCAGCGCAGCAAGCCATCGCACGAGCGGCCACGGAACGGGCGAACGGCACGGCCGTGGCGGTCCGGACCTGGGCCGATGTCGCCCGTGATGTCCGTTCAATCTACGCCGTGGTGGGTCGCCCTCGGAACTGAAAGCTACAACCGCGTGTGCTCGACCCCGGTCCGCAGACGCGGCGGTCGCTTGCCATCCTCAATCGATACTCTCGAGCCCTTCGGCATGACCTGCACGAACGTCTGCCCGACGGTGAGCATGGCCGGCCTCCCGGCGCCATCGAAGAAGCGCGTGGGACCCGTTATGTCGTCCTTTCGCCACGTTCCCTTGATCGTATGGCCGTTGGTGGCGATCCAGGCGCGCCCGCTGCCCAGGTATTGCGCCTCGAGTCGTTGCTTGCTGCTGCCGTCGTTGAGCGGCCCGAATGACATCAGCATGATCACGACATTGGTCGGCGCGACCCGTTCTCCGGTCGCCGCATCGACCTGATTCTTGGCGCCGGTCACCGATCGCAGGTACGTGTTCGACACGCGGTCGTACTGATACGTGATCGCGTTCCAGTCGTACTTGACCGCGATCTTCCCTCCGATCCGCCGCTGCCCCAGCGGGATCGCTGGCCCGAAGCTCCAGGCCGCTTTCTGGGGCCCATCCAGCGCCCCCAGCCGGGTCGCCAGCCTGCGCAGTTCCTTGCCGGTCGTGTACACGTTGTGGGGCGCGAATCGATCGGTCGATCGATGGAAGTAGATGCCGCCCCAGCGGAACTCGTCGGCGTTGTAGACGAGCTGCCCGTTGCCCTGCCTCCGAAGCGTGTCGAGCGCCTGTGGCGAACCACCGACGTGCGCATACAGCGCAGCCCATTCTGCGGCCCACGCGACGTAATACTGGCGGGCGCTGCGGACCGGGCCCACGGCCTCCGGGATGCGATCCTGGAAGATCAGCATGTACCGTGGGACGCCGCCCTCCGCCGGTGCGTGCCAGACGACGGAGGCCGCATTGAAACCAGCTTGCGGCCGGGCGTCTGGGTGGTCATCGATCATCACGGTGATCGCGCGCCGCTGGGCGACCTGCGGGCGGACCATCCGCCCGGTCAACGGGGCCTGGACGAGCGACTGGGTCGGGACCGGCGTGGGTGAAGGCGTCGGTGTGGGGACGGGCGTGGGCGAAGGCGTCGGCGAGGGCACGCGACTCGGGGCCGGGGTCCGGGTCGGACCGGCCACTCCCGCCCCGCTCGAGGGGACGGCACCGCCCGTTGACCTCGGCGAGACAGTGGGCGAGGTCGTACCGACCGCGGCGAACATCCCGAGGCCGATCCCGCCGACGACGGCCAGCGTGATCATCCCTCCGACGACGAATCCCCCCGTCCGGATTCGACTCTGAACCATGGACCCCTCGATCGACCTGTCCACGTCGCGCTGACGAAGACCGAGGCCGCCGGCAGGATAGCCCACGCGGGCAGCGGACGCGATGTGGCGCTACCCTCATGCCACGCCGCCGATGCACCCCGCTCCGGCAGGCTATCGAGGGACACCGATGACCGCCGACACGACCACCGATTCGAATGCATCTCCGCCCGAGCCCACCGAGGAGCCATCGAAGGTGACGCGCGCCCGCGTCACGCCGTCCGGTCTCGCGCCACGCGGTCGCCGCAAGGCCGAGGCGAAGCCGGTCACGACCGCCGCCACGACCCCCGCCGCCGCCACGACCCCCGCCGCCGCCACGACCACGACCGCCGTCCGAGCCGACCACGTCGAGATCTCCCAGGGTGGTGCCGAAAACGTCGAGGCGACGACCGTGACGGTCACCCAGGGCGGCATCGGGACGGCCCGCGCCGACGCCATCGACCTCAGTCGCGGCGGCATCGGCCAGGCCTGGGCCAAGGACATCGCCGTCAGCATCGGCTCCATCGGCCTGGCCCGCGGCGAGCGAGTCTCGGTCGAGATGGGCGCGATCGGTGCGATCGCCGGAGCGCAGGAGGTCCGGCTCAGCCAGGGCACCGTCGGTTTCGCCGTGGCCCGCGACGCGACCATCGACCAGAGTCTGGTCAGCACGCTCATCGCCGAGCGGGTCACGATCCGCCAGCCCAGTGCCGTCCTGCTGCTCATCGCCCGCCAGGTCGACGGCACGGTTCGCCCACTTCTCGATTGGCGCGGCGCCATCGCCGCCGGTGCAGCCGCGGGCGTGGTGATCAGCCTGCTCCGACGAGGTCGTCGGTGATCGATCCGGCCGCCCGGGTCCACCCATCGGCTGACCTCGAGGACGATGTCGCCGTAGGGGCGGGCAGCGCGATCTGGCAGCGAGCCCAGATTCGGTCGGGAGCCCGTATCGGGGCGGAGTGCGTCATCGGACGCGACGTCTTCATCGATCTCGGCGTGGATATCGGCGATCGCACGAAGATCCAGAACGCCGCGCTCATCTATCACGGCGTATCCGTCGGGGACGGTGTATTCATCGGACCCGGCGTGATCCTGACCAACGACCGCTACCCGCGGGCCATCACCCCGACCGGG
>JANOIS010000449.1:0-6802 GCA_031407755.1 Chloroflexota bacterium
TTCGCGCTCGCGGTCCCGCACGAGGCCGCGTTGCGGATCCGGGACGACGTCGGCTTCTTCCAGGCGGTCCGATCCGTGCTCGCGAAGGGCGTCTCGTCCGAGCGGCGGACCGATGAGGATCTGGACCACGCGATCCGCCAGATCGTGTCGCGGGCGGTCGCCTCCGACGAGGTCATCGACATCTTCGCCGCGGCTGGTTTGAAGAAGCCCGACATCTCGATCCTGTCCGACGAGTTCCTGGCAGAGGTCCGCGCGATGCCGCAGCGAAACCTCGCGGTGGAGCTGCTGCGCAAGCTGCTGACGGGCGAGATCAGGTCGCGCTCGCGCCGCAACCTCGTCCAGGCGCGCTCCTTCGCGGATCTCCTGGAGCAGTCCCTGCGCCGCTACCAGAACCGCGCGATCGAGACGGCCCAGGTCATCGAGGAGCTGATCGCCCTGGCGGCCGACATGCGCGCCGCGAATGCCCGTGGTGTCGAGTTGGGCCTGACCGAAGACGAGCTGGCCTTCTATGACGCCCTCGAGACGAACGACAGTGCAGTAAAGGTGCTCGGCGAACCCGAGCTTCTGGCCATCGCCCGGGAGCTGACGGTCTCGGTCCGCGCCAACGTGACCATCGACTGGACCGTCCGCGAGAATGTCCGTGCCCAGCTCCGCGTCCTCGTCAAGCGCATCCTGCGCAAGCACGGCTACCCGCCCGATAAGCAGGAACAGGCGACACGCACGGTTCTGGAACAGGCGGAGGTCCTGTCGGAGCGGTGGGCAGCGGCGTAGCCAGGACGGCAGCAAGGAGATGTCATGTTCCGACGTCGTTTCGCGGTCGCTGCGATTCTGGTGCTCGTCCTTCTCGGAGGCGCATATGGCGTGGCCAGCGTTGTCGTGTGGGACAAGCTCACGAAGGTCCCCGACGACTGCGAGCGAAAGTGGGGCGCCAACTCGCCCCAGTCGTTCACGGTCCCCAGTCCCGATGCCCTGAACACGACCCCTTGGGCCATGCCGGCTCCCGAGGAGGTGATATTGTCGAGCCGCGATCCAGGTATCGCCATCGCCGGATGGTGGTTGCCGTCCTCGACGGCCGACGCACCGGCCGTGATCGTCGTCCACGGCTTTACGGCCTGCCGGCGCGATCACGATGTGCTGCTGCCGGCGGGGATGCTTCATCGCAACGGTTTCTCGATTCTGCTGATCGACCTTCGCGACCATGGCGATTCGACGATCGAGGACGGCCGTTTTGCGGGCGGGACGGACGAGTACCGGGATGTGCTGGGAGCGTGGGACTGGCTCCAGGCGGAGCAGCGCGTGCCCGCGGGCAAGATCGGGCTGGTCGGCATTTCCCTGGGGGCTGCCACGGTCCTTCTGGCCGCAGGCCAGGAACCCGGCGTTGCGGCAGTCTGGGAGGACTCGAGCTACGCTGATCTTGACAGCGCGATCCAGGCCGAGCTGGCGCGGGATAGTTATCCAGGCGTCCTCGCCGCCGGTGGCGTCCTCGCGGCAAGGATCATCTCCGGCGACGATCTGGTGTCCTACAGCCCGCTCGATGCAGTCCGCAGGCTAGAGGGCCGTCCGTTGTTCATCACCCACGGCGACGCAGATACGCGCCTGAGCGTCCAGTACGCTCGGGATCTGCACGCGGCCGTCCGGGGCACCGGGGGCTCCGTGGGGATCTGGCTCGTTCGGGGCGCGGGGCACACCGCGGCGATCGTCACACACGCCCCGGAGTACGAGCGGCGGCTGGTCGACTTCTTCAAGCAGTCGCTCGGTTTGCCTGCGCGGTGACAACCCACGCTGCGATGGAGCCTGAGGCGGCGCCAATGGTTCATCACCCTCGAAACGAGCGTGCCCGTTATGGCTGATGGGTTCCGGATGGCTCCTTCAGTCGTCTCATGGACCCCAGCCCAGGAACAGCTCGCCGAGTCGAATCACGAGCAATACGGCCGGGACTGACACGATCGGGACCAGAAACGAACGCCACGGATGGTGACGCCACCAGGCGATCGCCAGGCCGAGCAGAACGGCCCACGTCAGGAAGAACAGATACATCTCGGGCGAGGGGACCGTGAGCCCTGGGAGCAGGATGTAGGGGATCGCGGCGGCGATCTGTCCAGCGATGCCGGCGGCTCCAGCCACGCGTGCGATCGTACGGTTGCCGATCACCGTTGTATGGAAACGGTCGGTCGTCTCGCGGCGCCGGGGCCCAGGCTCGGATTCGACGGTCATCGGACGTTCCTTTCATGTGTGACTGGTAGACGCCGACTGGACCGCATTGTTACGACCACTCTGCCAGCGGATCCTCCTTGTACGAAACCCCAGCCGGTGAGCGGTCAACTCTATGCCCCGACCCAAACGATTCCGACCCGAACGGACGATACGGTCACGGCATCGTGGCCATCACCGGGCTACCCGCCCTCCTCCGTTCGGCTCCGGCGCGGGTGCGCCACGACGCCCGGCTGCCGGGCGAGCTGGTTGCCGTCCTGTTCATGGCCAGCATCGCACTGCTCGCGCAGTCGACCCAGGCGTCCGTGTTTCTCTTCCCGGAGCTCGGGGCGATCGCCTTTGGGGTATGCGCCTTCCCGCGGGGTGCCATGGCGCGGGCCCCGGGCCTGGTCATCCTTACCCCCGTGCTGACGGCAGTGATCGGGACGGTCATCACCCAGCACTTGCCGTACGACCTCGTCTCCGTGCTGTTGAGCGTCGGAAGCGGGTTCGTCATCGTCCGTGTGTTGCGGTCCCCGGTCGCACCGGCGATCGCGGCGGGGCTATTGCCGTTGACCCTCGGTGAAACGAGCTGGTTGTTCCCTCCGGCGGTCATGCTCGGCACGGGTGTCCTGGCGCTGTTCGCGGTCATGCGCAACCGGCTTTGGCCGGCCCACGACGTGACCCCGCCGGACGTGACGGCGGCGGACAGCCGACGCCTGCTGGCTCCGGGACGGTTCGGTTGGGCGATCTTTGCGATCGGCGCCATCGTTCTGGCGTTCGCTGTCGGATGGATCACGGGCTGTCGGATGGTGCTGTTCCCGCCGCTCACGGTCATCGCGTACTACATGTTCGCCCATCCGGACGTGCCAGCCTGGGCGCATCGGTCGTGGGTCGTTCCCGTTGCCTGCGTGTCGAGTGCCGCCGGGGGCATGTTCCTCTGGTCGCAGCTTGGTGATGGTCCGTTGACGGCCGCCCTCGCGATGGTCTGGGGCCTGGGACTCCTCCGCGCCCTTGATCTGTATCTGCCGCCGGTCCTCGCCGTTGCCCTGCTGCCGATCGTCATCAATGTCCCCGACCCGTCGTACCCGGTCGCTGTCGGTCTGGGCGCCGTGATCCTGACCGCCACGTTCATGGTCTACCGCCGGGTCGCGTTCGTTTGACGCTCCCGAAGGTCGGTCGTAGGCTGGCCGCCAGGGCCCTGACCTGACCGATATCTGGAGATCCATTGGCCGACGCCTCACCCGTCCCGCCGACGCCGCGCTCCATCGTGGAGCTGATCCAGGCGGGCGTGCTGGACGCCGACCTGGCCGCTACGTTGTGGGTTCTGATCGAGGGTCGCGTGCCGATCATCGTGGCGGCCACGGAACGGGGAGCCGGCACGTCCACCCTGCTCGCGGTTCTGCTCGACTTCCTTCCGCACGGTGTCCGCACGGTCGAGCTGGAGGGAGCGACCGAGTCGTTCGACTGGCTGCCCGAGGCCGCCGAGCTTGGTTGGAGCCGCACCCGCGACTCGGTGCCCACTCTTTCGGGGCAGCCTCCGGTGCGCCCCGAGACTACGGTCCTCCTGATCCCCGAGCTGTCCGACAACCCGCCATCCTCCACGTGGGGCGCGCAGGCACGGATCGCGATCCGGGCGGCAAGCATCGGCTACGGCCTCGCCGCCACGATTCACGCCGATGCGCTCGATGAGGTGTTCGCGACGCTGAGCGCCCCGCCGCTCGACGTCAAGGACGACGAGCTGTCGCGCCTTGGGGTGGTGCTGATCCAGCGCCGCCTAGATGATGGCCGCCGCCGGGTCGTGGCCGCGCACTACGTCCGCCCCACCGCTCGGGACGAGCACGGCCACGTCCAGCAACTCGGCCCCGCCGTCCTCTCGACGTGGGACGCGCTACACGACCGATTCGAGCATTTCGGGTGGGGCATCACACCCGAGCTGGCGCTCCGTGTCGAGCGCCGCCCCGGCGACTACGAGGTCGAGGTAGATCGACGCCGAAGCTACCTGGCCGGTCTGCTGCAGTCCGGCATCGTCGAGGTCGGCGCCGTGCGCGCCGCTATCGATGGCTATCGATCAACGACGGGCGCGCCCGTTACGAATGCGCCCACCGCGACGCCGAACTGAGGTCTTTCGCATGCCCCGAGCCGCCAGCCGTCCAACGACCATCGCCGAACTCCGCGCAAGCGATTGGCGTACGCGCTCGGTAAAGGTGGAGCTGCGGGCCAATCTGATCGCGCGACTCGCGGCCGGTGCTCAGATCCTGCCCACCGTCATCGGATTCGAGGACAGCGTCATCCCCGCGATCGAGAACGCGATCCTCGCCGGGCACGACGTGGTGTTCCTCGGCGAGCGCGGCCAGGCCAAGACGCGGATGGCCAGGCAGCTCGTCGGCCTCCTCGACGAGTGGCTGCCGGTCGTGCGCGGCGGCGACCTCAATGACGACCCGTATGCACCGATCTCCCCGACGGCGCGCGCCATCGTGGAGCGCGACGGAGACGCCGCCGCCATCGATTGGCTGCCGCGCGACCGGCGCTACGCAGAAAAGCTCGCCACGCCGGATATCACGATCGCCGACCTGATCGGCGAGGTCGATCCGATCAAGGTCGCCGAGGGCCGTTACCTGTCCGATGAGCTGACCCTCCACTACGGCCTCATCCCGCGCGCCAACCGGGGCATCGTGGCCATCAACGAGCTGCCGGACCTCGCCGAGCGGATCCAGGTGGGCCTGCTCAACGTGCTGGAGGAGCGCGACATCCAGATCCGTGGCTTCACGGTTCGCCTGCCGTTGGACCTGTTCGTGGTCGCCTCGGCGAATCCGGAGGACTACACCTCCCGCGGACGGATCATCACCCCGCTCAAGGATCGATTGGGCTCGCAGATCCGGACGCACTACCCACGCACGCTGGACGACGAGACCGCGATCGTTCGCCAGGAGAAGCAGCGCTTCGTCGAGGACGACGGGTCGCCGGTCGTGGTGGTGCCGTCGTTCATGGAGGAGGTCGTCGCCGAGCTGACCCACCTCGCCCGACGCTCTCCGGACATCAGCCAACGTTCCGGGGTCTCCGTGCGTGTGTCGGTTGCGAACACGGAGGTCCTCGAGGCAGCGGCGCTCAAGCGGGCGATCCGGCTCGGTGAGTCGCTGGCGGCGCCGCGCATCTCCGACCTCGGGGCCGTGGTCGCGACGATGGTCGGCAAGGTCGAGCTTGAGTCGGTCGGGGACGAGGCGCCCGAAGAGCGGATCGTGGAGCGGCTGATCACCAAGGCGCTCTACGCGACCTTCACTCGCCGCGTTTCGCTGGACGACCTCGAGTCGGTGGTGGAGGCGTTCGAGGATGGGTTCGTCGTGGAGACCGGGGAGCGGACGCGGTCGCTTGACTACGTGGCGTGGGCCCGGGAGGTGCCCGGGTTGCTCGAGGCGGTGCGGGGTCTGGGCACGTTCGATGTGACTGACGGGGCCGAGGAGCCCGCGGTCGTCGCGTCCGCCGTGGAGTTCCTGCTCGAGGGTCTGCACCTCGCTCGGCGTCTCAACAAGGAACGTGTCGCGGGTGGGACGGTGTACCACCGATGAGGCCCTGCCCTGTCCGGCCAGCCGACACGCATGCTCGGCCGCTATGACACTCGTACTCATATCTGGCGGGAGCGCCCGCTGCAGGCGAGCCGATCCCCGCGCGCGACCCCGCCCGCGCTCGGGCCAGGGCATCGGGACCAAATATGAGTACGAGCGTCATAGGCCGGTGACACCCACGTCAGCGCAGGACGGACCGTGACGTACTCCCCGGATCCGGGTGACCTCGGAGGCGGGGTGCCCGGCGCCCGCCCCGTGAGCGACGATGCCCTCGCCGCCATGGCCCGCCTCGCCCGCTACTCGCGTTGGGACGGCAGTCAGCAGATCGCCGACCTCGGCGCCGACGAGATCCTCGAGGCCCTGTCCGATGACGTGATGGCCGAAGGCGATCTCAGCGAGGCGCTCCGCCGCCTCATGGAGCGGGGCTGGCGCAGTGGCGACCCGACCCGCCCGGATCTGCCTGGACTCCAGGATCTGATGGACCGCCTCGCGAAACGCCGTGAGGAACTGCGTGAGCGCTACAAGCTTGGCGATGTCCTCGCCGACATCCGCCGCGAACTCGACGAGATCATCGATCAGGAGCGTGCCGGTGTCGAGCGCCGACTGGAGCAGGCGGCCGGCACGGAAACCCCAGATCAGCAGATGGCGGACATGCTGCGCGACGTCGCGGCAAAGCGCCTCGATCGGCTCGACGCCCTGCCCGAGGACGTGGGTGCGAAGATCCGCGACCTGCGTGAGTACGATTTCCTCGAGCCGGTCGCCCGGGAGCGGTTCGAGGCCCTCGTCGAGCGCCTCGGTCAGCAGGTCCTGGACCAGTTCGTCCGTGGCATGGGCGACGCCATCCGCGCCACGACCCCGGAGGATCTGACCGCCAACCGCGAGATGGTGCGGGACCTCAACGAGCTCATCCGCGAGCGTATCGGTGGTCGAGAGCCGGACGTCCGCGATTTCCTCGCGAAGCACGGCCGGTTCTTTCCGAGCGCCCAGACCTTCGACGACATCATCGACCAGCTCGCCCAGCGGATGGCCGCGATGCAGTCGCTCATGCG
>JANOIS010000510.1:0-5668 GCA_031407755.1 Chloroflexota bacterium
ATACGAACGGCGCGTTCTCGCTGCTCGAGGCGCAGGAACCGGCAGGTTTCGGGCCGCCGCTCCACATCCATCGCGACGCGGCCGAGGCGTTCTACGTCCTTGAGGGCGAGTACATCATCCTCCTGGATGGTCGGGAGGCCGCCTGCCCGGCCGGATCATTCATCTTCATCCCGGCCGGGGTCCCGCACGGCTTTCGGGTGGGCGCGATGGCGAGTCGGAAGCTCAATCTCTACTCCCCGGCGGCGATGGTCGGGTACTTCGACGAACTGGCGGAGGCCGCCCGGACGGGTGCTGGCGACCCGGACGTCCTGCCCGAGATCGCCGCGCGGTACTCCATGGACGTGATCGGGCCTGTCCCTGACGGCTACCTCTAAGGTCGGCGCGTCCCGCACGATGGGCACCGATGAGTTTTCACGCCCACCGTCGTTACACCTGCAGATCGGTCAGACCGGCCGGTCACGACAGGAGGTATGAACCATGGACTGGACACTTGAACTGATCCGCGCACGAGCCGCCTCACCGACACGATGGCCGCGCGACGACCAATAGAAACCGCGATCGTGGTCCTCGAACCACGCGACTGGCGGTTGCTGGCTCGGACGTCCAGATCAGGACGCCCGCAGGCGAATGCCGAGGTCGCCTACCTGAAACAGGTCTGCAGATGCCCTGGCCCGCGCCCGAGAGCTGATCTGGCTTGCGGGTGGATGACGACCGTCGCCTGGGCGGCGCCACAGGTCCGCCTTGGCGATCTCCCGCGCGATCGCGCCGGCCTTCATCCAGGCGTTGCCATGACCGCGGAGAACATCGGCCATGACGTCGTTGAGTCCGCGTGCGCCGTACGAGGTTGACGGCTCGGCGACCGCATGTCGCGGGCCCGACGCGGTGACCGTCGCCCCGCTATCGAAGACGTCCGCGAGGATGCCCGCAAGCTGATCGACGTAAACGGGTCGCCACTGGCGGATCGGGAAGGGGAGGACGTCGATCGCCCGATCGTCGAATCCGGCGACTCGAGCCGCTCGACGAACGGCAGGCGCGACCCGCCGCAAGAGAACAACGACTCGGGCTGGCTGGACTTCGCGAATGGTCTGCCCAAGGGCCGCTACGCCAGCATCGACCGTGCGGATCCGCTTCGTCGTGGCGGATCGATCCACCGGGTCGTCGGCAAGATCAACGAGCCAGCAGCCGAGATCCTGGAACCAGGCGAGAAAGTCTTCGCGCTCCGGCGGGTCAGCGACCGAGAACCCGATACCAAACGCCTCGCGTGTCGCGCGATACAGGTTCGAGTCGGCTCTGTAGAAGTGGGTTCCTCCGGCCGGTGAGGATTCACCGACGAACAGCACCCGAGTCACCGACGGCTGATATCGCGACCGCAGGGCGTCGATCGGCGCGTTCGGCGCGTTCGGCGTCGACCCTCCGGGCGGTGGTGAGCCATCGCCGGAGCGCAACCGATCGAGCGCCTCCGGGTCCATCCGGTACGGAACCCCGGCTTCTGCGATCCGATCGAGCATCTCGTACAGAGCCACCCCCGCAGACTCGGAAGCAGACCAAGCCGACCGGCGCCCTGTCGCATACTCGCCGATCGCCGCTTTCATCCGTCGATCGGCCAACCCATCGGCGAGCAGTCGACGCACGAGTTCAGTCCGGTCGACGCCCTCGACTCCCGCGAGAACATCGATCTTGCGAAGCAGATCACTGTCCAGGCGCAGCGTCACCTGCGATCGGGCGGATCGGTCATCGTCGTTCGGGTTCATCGTCGCCCTCGAATCAGGTTCAGCAGCGTGTCAAGGTCGTTGATCGTCATGTTCGTCAGTCGCGCGAAGTGGCGGATGCGCTGCGCCAGCAGGTCCACGTCCGGTGTGCCCGCGAAGAGCACTTCGACCAGGTGCACGGTGGCCACGCCGAGAGCCCGGGCCAGTCGGGTCGCCTGGCGCTCGTGGAAACAGACCGTCCATCCGCGGACCAGTCCCATGGCGAGGACATCGAGTTCGCCGACATGCAGGCCGCCGTATCGACCTGCCAGTTCCGTCGCCAGTTCCGCCTCAGCTGGTTCCGGCGAGACGACGAGGAGGTGCCCATCGATGCGGACGCGCTCGATGATGGCGATCTCCGGGTGTCGGAAGGCGAGCTCCGGCAGAGCCGCCTCGGCAAGGACCGACGGTGGCACGACTGCGACATGACCGGCAATCGCAACGGCATCAAAGGCATCCAGTTTGGCCAGATAGATCAGGGGGCTGGCGTCTAGGACGAGGTACATGAATGCATCCCGTTAGATACCATGTCGACGACGTTACATGGATTCGACTCGGCACGTCAAGGCTCACTTCGCTTCCCGACCCCGCCAGATGCGCACCCACAGAGCGTTAGGCGGCCCGGTGGCCCGATCCGCGGGCCGAAACGAGCCTGAAAGCGCGTCCGCCAGTGATCGGCGAGCGTGCGACCGTCACCGTTCCGCGCTTCGTCAGACGCCACAGACGTCGATACCGCGCCTAACGCTCCCCGGACGGTCATATGGCGGAGTCCACAGGTGGTGCGTGGCCGCGACCTCCATGAGGCGCTGCGCCGGACTCCGCGTCGCATTCGGACCGATCCCCTCAACAGGCGAACGATTAGACGCGGTACCTGGGGGTCGACCCACTTCGGGCGCCCGGCGTTGCGATAGGCTCTGCGGCATCATGACCTCCCGATCGCGCTTGCAACTGCGGTTCCTGGCGCGGCCTGAGATCCGCCTCCTCCTGGTCAGCGGAACACTGCTGTTCACCGAACTGCTGCTCATCCGCTGGATACCCGCGACGTCACCTACGTCGGATTTTTCAGCAACTTCATCCTGATGGCCAGCTTCCTCGGAATCGGGGTGGGGATCCTCCTGGGACGGCGAGGCGCAACAGTCGCACCGCCTTGATAGCCCGAGGCGCCGAACTCGGCGACGGCGCGGACCGACCGCTTGCCGACTCCCGCTCAAGAAGCTTAGGCTGCCGGCGATGCGCCCAAAATCGACAAGGAGTTCCGATGCGAGGAGGCACAACGTGAGTCAGCTGGCTGGTGCGGGGTTCATCCTTCGACCCGGCGAAGGCAGATCGATCGATCTTGGCGGGTTTCAGATGTCCGTCAAGGCGACGGATGACGACACGAACGGGACGTTCGCGCTCCTTGAGGCGCAGGAACCGGCCGGCTTCGGGCCGCCGCTTCACATCCACCGCGATGCGGCCGAGGCGTTCTACGTCCTGGAGGGCGAGTACATCATCTTCCTCGATGGTCAGGAGGCCTCCTGTCCGGCCGGATCGTTCATCTTCATCCCAGCCGGGATCGCACATGGCTTTCGGGTCGGCGCGGTGGCCAGTCGGAAGCTCAATCTCTACACCCCGGCGGCGATGGTCGGCTACTTCGACGAACTCGCCGATGCCATCAAGACGGGTGGTGGTGCGCCGGACGTCCTGACCGAGATCGCCCTGCGGCACTCGATGGACGTGATCGGTCCGGTCCCGGAGGGCTATCTGTAGGGACCGGCGGGCACCGCGCTTTCGCCCTCGGATGCAGGCGACGATGGTGGAGGAGAACGCAGCACTGTCAGGCGTCCGCCCGGGATAATCGAGCCACCACGCCAGCGCGATCCGCATGCTCGCGGCATGAGCCGAACGTTCTATGCTGGGTGGCCGGCGCGGTGTTTTCGTCGCCCGCAGTGCCAACCCATGACGGAGGACCGACCCTTGGCTGCAGCGCAACCAAAGTCCCCACGGCTACCGCCGCGCTTCATCATCCGCGCCGCCTGGGTCGTCCATCGCGCGTACCACCGACTGACCGGTGGACGGCGAGGCCTGTGGGCTCCGAAGGCCGACAAATGGGGGACCATGCGGCTCACCACGGTCGGGCGCAAGTCCGGCAAGGAGCGCGCCGCGATCCTCGGCTACTACGAGGACGGCCCCAACCTCGTGACCATGGCCATGAACGGCTGGATGGAGCCGGAACCCTCCTGGTGGCTCAACCTCCAGGCACAGCCGGACGTGACCGTCGAGTTGAAGGCCGGCACGCGCGCCGTCCGCGGTCGGGCGGCCGAGGGCGACGAGCGCGATCGCCTGTGGGCGAGGTGGAACGAGTTCGGCGACGACGTCGATGGCTACGCCACGCGGCGCCCGACCGAGACCGCCATCGTGGTCCTGGAGCCGCGGGTCGACTGACCGACGATGAGCGAGCAGGGCTGGAAGGACTTCCTTGCCGCGGAGGGCGTCGACGACTGGGTCGTGCTGCACGGTGGCGCGGCGGCGGTCTTCCGCGTCGCATCGATCGTCGGGGCAGCGCGCCTCGCCGGAGCGGTCGCGGCGGTCCCCGGGCTGGCGGGGTCAGGGGCGCTGCTCACGGTCGCGGATCGTGGTCTCACCGTTCGACTGACGCGTGATGTGTGGTGGCTCGAGCCGCGGCATGTCGAGCTCGCCCGGGCGGTCTCGGCGGTCGCCCGGGCGCACGGCGCGCCAGCTGACCGCCGACCTCGTCGCTCGAGACGAGATGAGCGACGAGCGCCTGGACGCCCTCGCCGTCGAATTCGGCACGACGATCGACATGGCCTGGGTACCGGATCTAGCGGCCCGCTACGGACTGGAGGTCGCGCTCTAAGGGTCGGGCGCGTCGTCGCCGGACCAGCGTGCCGATCGACCTCGAACGACCAGGGGACCGCGGAGCCGGGGACTTCCCTGATCGCGTCGACGACTAACGGATCGGATTCCGATCCACTTCGCCGGAATCGAGCGGCCCGTCCAACGACCGGATAAGGGACTCGGACGCGTCCGCCCGTTCCGAAGCGGATCGCCGTGCATATTTTCGGACACCGGGATCCTCGTCCGACATGAGGAGTTCGAGGGGCTCCTGCATGGGGTCCGCCTGGCTTCCCGAATCAATGAAGACCGTCGACGAGAACAGCGGCATTCGTGATAGGGCAGCTGCGGCGGCAACGCGAACCGAGGGATCGCTGTGGTGCGCGGCCGCTAGGACGACCCGGCCCGAACTCTCCGAGCCGATGCGAGCGGCGAGCGTCGTCGCCTTGGCCGCCAGTAGGGCCGGTGCGGTGTTTACGATTTCGACTAGCTCGTCGATCACACTGTCGCCCAGTGACTCGGCGGCGTCGTAGTCCGGTTCCTCTTCATCAAGCATCTCAACAAGATGCGAACGCTGGTCCATCCCAGAGCTCCTATCCGGCTCGATCGACGAAGGGACTCCCCATCAGCTTCTCGACTTCGTCAGCGCCGATGATCGGCGTTGGTCCCGTTATCCGATTGGTTCCGCGAACCATGAGGAATCGCGGATCGGTCGAGTGCGATAGGCCAAGAATATGCCCGACCTCGTGTGCCAGGGTCCACTTCGTAGCCCCTGACACGACGACCGCTCCGGGTTGATTCGGTGGGTGCGCACTGCACCCGTTAACTGCCTCGACGGTCGATCTAATGTGATAGATGCAGATGTCGGATGGCAACGCATCGAGTCGGTCAGCGAACAATTCGCGTTGTTCGGCGGTCACGGCGTCGTCGCAGGTACCGATCGCAAGGTCCATCAGCTCCGGAGCGTCGATTTCGCGCCGCGCGACGACGTCGAAGGCAATGTCGATAGCGCCATAGACGTGTATGGCAGCGTCGACCATCTCATCGAGGCTCACCTGGACCGGGAGTGTCAGCACATTGGTCCG
>JANOIS010000518.1:0-2647 GCA_031407755.1 Chloroflexota bacterium
TCCGGACGGGCCGTCCGAGGTGAGTCCTCAGCCCCCGAAACCTACCAGCCGGTGGCGCGATCCGGGCGCCGTCCGGCTGTCAGCTCCACCCGAGACCACGACCGAGACCGAGACCGAGAACGTGCCGCTCCCGCCGCCGGGTCGAGCGGCTACGGCGATGGACCCATATGGGAGCGCCAGCGACGACACGAGGCCTATCCACAGATCAAGAGCCGCGTCGGCATGCCGCCGCTGCCGCGGGTCGTCGTCATGGCGGGGGCCCTGGCACTGGCTGCGGTCGCGCTGTTCTTCCTGCCCGCCCTGTTCGGCGGCAGCGCTGACAACAACGGCGTGGGCGCCAGTCCGAGTCCTACGGCAGCGATCGCGACCCCCTCGCCGGACCCGACACCGATCCCCGCGCCGACGCCCCAGGTCTACGTCGTCAAGGAAGGCGACACGCTGTCCAGGATCGCCAAGTCATTCGGGCTGACGGTCGACGAACTTCTTGCGGCGAACAAGGACACGATCGACAATCCCAACCTGATCGCCGTCGGCGACGAGATCATCATTCCCGTGCCGCCGCCCGACGCAGTCGATGGTGGTTCGCCGGACCCGTCACCCTCCCCGTCGCCGTAGCGATCGCGCGCCACCTCGCGACTAACGAGGCGCGATGTTGATAGCGGTGATCTTCCCCGCTTCCACGCGGAACGTCGCATCGATGTGCTGGGTCGGCGCACCCGGCCTGACCACCAGCAGGTCCGCCTCGTAGGTGTGTCCGGTGTCGCGGATCCCGCCCGGGATCATGCGCAGGCCGGCGTCCCCGCGCAGGAACCAGCCACCGACGCGCTCCACGCCACGCAGGAGCTGCACGCTATCCCCGACGTGGACGCGCATCTCCGTCTTCTCGTCCATCAGCGCGACCGCGCCCTCGCGATCGCCACCGTTCAGCTTCTCGAAGAAGTCTTCCATCGTCTCGACAGCACCCATGGGCGGAGTGTACCGTCGGCCGCCGATGAACGCCGACGAGCCCCCGACCACCACGCTCGAAGCCGCCTGGCCCCTGTTCGGGCTGCGGACCCAGAGCGATCAGCTCGAGCTTCGATTGCCGACCGATGACGAGCTGCTCGAGCTCCTGGTCCTTGCGAGGGCTGGTATCCATGGCGATCCCGCCCGCGACCGCCGATCATGATCGATGGGCTGGACCCATGTCGCGAGCTGTTCGGGACCTGACGAGTCAGGCCTGACGAGCGGCTAGAAGCCGCCGCCAGCACCGCCTCCGCCGCCGCCCGATGAGCCGCCGCTGAATCCGCCGCCTCCGCCGCCGCTCCCGCCCCCCGATGACGACGGCGAATCGCCGATCGAGCCGAGCGTCGACATCATCCCCCCGATATCCGGGATGCCCGACGCGGAGAAGATGCTCCCGCCGCTCCCCGACGCGATGCCGCTCGCGACTGACGATCCGTCCGACGACGTGTACCAGGCCGGGAAGTACATGGCCGACGCCCGAGTCGGCGCCGCCTGAACGTCCTCGAGACTTCGTGACAGCACCGATTCGACGTCCTTCTGGAGCCCCAGCGCCGTGCCCCATACGACGGCCTGATCCGGCGTCTCGAGCCAGCCGAGGCCGGCCTCGTCAACGACCTGCTGCATGGATCGAGCCTGCTCCATGGTCCGGTGGAGCGTCCGTCGGTAGGCTGCCAGCATCGCCCGGACCATCGCACCCGGCATCGTGACCCGGGGCATGCTCCGCGCTGCGATCACGATGACGATCCCCCCGACGATCGCTGCTGCACCGATCGCGGTCAGCCCCGACAGCGGGATGATGAGTCCGGCGATCAGCAGCGCGATCCCGAGCCCGACCGCCAACGCTCCCTTGATCATCCAGCGGCCGACGACTTTGCTCGGTGCCTCGACCATCCAGCCGCCCTTGACGACGTGTCCTTCGAGCGCCTTGTCGAAGGCCGGAACCGCCGACCCGAATTTCGGCAGGTCGTCGGGCTCGATGTACTTCCCGGAGCCATCGATGGCGCGCAATCGCTGAAGGGCCACGGCCTCCGCCGGGCCGGTCGGTCGTCGCGCGTTCCGCTCGCGCCGCGCCGCCTCGTCGGCGTCGCCGGCCGGTGGTGCCGTGTCCACCCCGACCTTGGTCGACAGCCCGAGCAGGCCTTTCTCCTCGCGGAACGAGATGAGGCCACGGGACGCCAGATCCAGCATCGCCGTCGTCAGCGCCCGACGGGACGTGCCGCCATCCATCACGAAGGCACCGGACGCCGCCGTCAGGTCCGGCGGAGGCGCCGGCATGAGGATGGACGGGTCGTCGAGATAGACCGGGTCCTTGCCGAACCGGCGCCACGACATGAACGCCCAGCCGACGAGACCCATGAGCACGACCGGCGCACCGATCAGCCCAAGGGCGGCATCGAGCTGGCGACCCGTCTGGAGGGACGCGGCGTGCTCCGGTGTCGCGGCCGCATCCACTCTGGCGAGCGCCACCCCGAGCGCTCCGTCGAAGTCCGCGTCCCGAAGCAATGGGATCATGTCGTTCTCGTAGATCGATTGGCGCTCGCTGTTCGACAGGAAGGCGGCCTCGAAGCCGGGCGCGGCGTACAGCTGGACCTGACCGTGTTCGAGGGACGGGTCGATGTCGAAGAAGATGGCGAGGCCGTCA
>JANOIS010000068.1:0-4414 GCA_031407755.1 Chloroflexota bacterium
GAGATGGTCGAGTGCCGCGAGATTGTCGTCGAGCTGCGCGACCGAGCTCGCTCCGACTACCGCCGAGGCCACGCGCGGGTCGCGCAACGTCCAGGCGATCGCCATCTGGGCCAACGTCTGCCCTCGCCCCCGCGCGACCTCTCGGAGTGCCCGGGCGTTGTCCAGATTGGCGGCTGACAGCAGGTCCTGGGTGAAGGATTCCCCTCGCGCTGCCCGCGAGTCGGACGGTACGCCGTCCAGGTAGCGATCCGTCAGGAGCCCCTGCGCTAGTGGCGAGAACGCGATCGCACCGATCCGCTCCTCCGCCAGGACATCGAGCAACTCTGGCTCGATCCATCGATTGACCATCGAGTACGACGGCTGATGGATGACCAGCGGCGTGCCGAGCCCGCGCAGGATCGCCGCCGCCTCACGTGTCCGCTGTGCCGAGTAGGAGGAGATCCCGACGTACAGCGCCTTGCCCTGCCGGACCGCGGCATCGAGCGCACCCATCGTCTCCTCGAGCGGCGTCTCCGGGTCGAAGCGATGGGAGTAGAAGATGTCGACGTACTCGAGGCCCAAACGGCCGAGACTCTGGTCCAGGCTGGCCAAAAGGTACTTGCGCGACCCCCGATCGCCGTAGGGCCCGGGCCACATGTCGTAGCCGGCCTTCGTGGAGATGATCATCTCGTCGCGGTAGGAGCGCAGGTCCGACGCCAGCATACGACCGAAGTTCACCTCGGCTGAGCCGAAAGGTGGGCCATAGTTATTGGCCAGATCGAAATGTGTGACGCCGCGGTCGAAGGCGCGCCCGACGATCGCCCGCTGGGTCGTGAGCGCCCGGTCATCACCGAAGTTCTGCCAGAGGCCGAGCGAGATCGCAGGCAGTCGGAGGCCGCTCGCGCCCACCCGCCGATACGGCATCGCATCGTACCGATCCAAGGCCGCAACGCGCGGCGGCGTCGTGACGTCGGGCGCCTCTGCCATGTCCAGCCTCCTGCCTCCAGGCGACGGGGAGTGGGCCAGGTGCCGTCGCTGCTTCCCGTCACACCCGATCACGTGGGCCCGCGCGGGTGGTTTCCGGATGGGTGTCCCGTCGCAAGCCTAGCCCAAGGAGCGACGACACGTCGGCGTCGTCCCCGGCCGCGAGGGCCCACGGTTGCGCGGGTCTGGAGTCACCGGCCAGCGCCGCGCCATCAAGATCAGCGGATCGTGACCTTGCCCGTCGGTGTCAGCGCAGCACGGTCCGGGTCGGTCCTCGATTCGACGATGGCCGGCTCCCAGATATAAGTCCCGGGCGTGATGACCCGTGCGTGGTAGCGCAGCCGAACCGTCCGCTGGCGGGACGTCGGCTCGGCACAGAAGTAGACACGCTGCCCAGTCTGCGCGTAGGGCATCGACAAGTCCGACCTCGCGGCGCCGACCTCGTCCTGGAGCCAGGATGCATGCGAGCCGAGCGCGACCAGCCCGGATGGGACGAATTCCGTGACCTGATGGCAGCCCGCCGGCGCCTTCGGCCCGAAGGTGACGGTCAGGTCGATCCGGACGAGGTCGCCGGTGGTGATCGTTCCGGTCGGTGTGCGCGAGCGACGGATCTCGACATCCGGATCACGCTCGAACGCCGTCGTCGCCACAGGTTCACGCCAGGTCGTCGTAACCCCGATCTCGCCCTCCAGTCGCTCGATGGTGAGCCCCGCCAGCTGGTTCGCTGTGAGCGTCAGCTGGAGCACTTCGCCAGTGTCCAGTTCGACCACCGTGCGCTTGCCGTCGATCTCGTAGGCGAAACTCGCCGGCTGGACGGGGAGTCGATCGAGCATGCGCGCTACAAAGCCGACGGCGTGCAGCTCGTGCGGCGCCTCGCCACTCGGGTTGCCCTCGACATACGCCCACAGAGCCGGCGCGATCGGGTCGCCCGTCGCTGCGGCAAGCATGGCCATCAGGGCGGTCGCCGCGGTCATGTCGCTCGCCGAGTCGCCGGCGCGCAGGCGAGCCTGTTCCCCAAGCCGCTCCCCATACGACTCCAGTAGGGAGGCCGCGATCGACCGAGCGCTCGCAGCATCGCCGAGCGCCGCCGCCGCGAGGCCGATGATCAGTCGCTCGCGGACGGTCATCTCGTCGTCGGCGGCCGCGGCCTGGATCTTCGGCAGCACCGGCGCCCCGACCCCGGCGAGCCCGGCGAGTGCATACATCCGCCGCTCGCGCGTCTCCTTCGGGTTGGCCAGGACGCCTTCGAGATAGCCCTGCAGGCGCCCGGCGTTGAATCGCTCCGGGGCCACGATCGCCACCAGGGCCGACAGCTCCAGGTCGCTGCTGGCGTACGGCACGACGGCCACCCCGCCGTCAGGGGTCTGATAGCGATCGCCGTCGAAATCGGCCACTGCCCCGATGCCGTCGGGCGCGCCGTATCGCCCGGCCAGCAGCGACGTCGCCGTGGCCGCCGCCAGGGCGCGTTCGAGACGAGCACCGTCGTTGGCCGCGACGTCGAGCAACATCGGCAGGTACCGGCCGGCGCTCGCATCGGAGATGACGACGGTCGTCAGGCCCTCCCCGCCCAGGAGAGGGCCGGCGACGGCGAGGTCAACGAACGCTGTCCTGGTCCGATCGAGCCGTGACTCGACGACGACGATCGCGCGAGTCAGTCGATCGCGCAAGACGGACGCGCCGCTGCCGGAACGGGCGGCGATCGTCAGCTTGTGTAGCCCGGCCGTCAACCGCGGGAGTGGGACGGTGACGCTCTCGAACGCCTTGGCGCTGATCTCCACGGGCGCCAGACCCGGACTGTCGAACTCGACGGAGATCCGCACATCGGATCCTGGCGCCAACGCCGAGCCATACGCTCGGACCTGGATCGAGGGGCGGTCGCCCACGAGGTATTCGGGCGCGATCGAGGCGTCGACAAAGAACGGAAGGCCGACCGGAACCTGGATCGAGCCACCACCGGCCTGGAGGTCGGCGGTGATCGCCGCGGCGCTGACGCGCCACGAGGTCAGGTCGTCGGACAGGCGGAACGTGGTCGTGGCACGGCCGTCCGGTCCGGTGTCGATGGCCTCGAACAGCAGGGCATCGCGGAAGTCGTTGCGCTCGTCGCCCCCCCCGCCGGCCGTGTCGCCGCCCTCGAAACCCTGGCGACGCGCTCGATGCGACGCGTAGTGGGTCCGGATCCCACTCGACACGCCGGCGTACAGTTCCGGTAGCGGATCCACCGCCGCGGCCGCGCCGATCTGGAACAACTTCTCGTCGACCGCCTGCAGGATGACCGTCGCGGCGACCGGCTTGCCCGCCGAATCGCGGGTTTCCACCTCGAGCTTGACCTGGTCGCCGGGCGCATAGCGCGGCCGCGTCGTCGACAACGCGACTTGCACGTCACGGTCCGCCGAGCGGAACGACACGTAGTACTCGCCACCCTCGACATACGCCTTGCCGGTGAACCGCACCGCGGTGATCGAAACGTTGGGTACGGCCCAGGTCTCGAACCGCGTGACCAGGCGTGGCGACGACTGGACGGTCGCCTCGCGTACCCCGCGCTGGGCAACTTGGAACAGGTAGCGACTGCCCGAACGAACGGTCCGTGACTCGCGCATCGTCAGGTCGATCCGGTCACCGACGCCATACCCATCAGGGTGGTCAGCAGTCGAATCGGTGGGAGTGAGGGAGGCCCACTCGGAGGACTGGGCGCTGGATCCCTCGCCGCTGGCGTAGGTGACCAGGCGCGCCGTGTGGCCGTCGGGGTCGCCGACGCTCAGGGTGATCCGGTAGTCGCGCTTTTCGCCGGAGTCGGGCACCGAAGCCGTGAAGGCACCGTCGGGTGCCGTGCGGACCTTGACGGTCCCGGCGTCACGGCTACGCGTTTCGTACTGGTAGATCGGGACGACCTTCTTCTCGATGAAGTCGTACTCCGTGCCGACCTGCCGCTTGATCGGGATCTGCTCGCTGAACCGGACCGTCACGGTCGCCCCGCCGACCGGTTTGCCGCGAACGTCGAGGTCCCAGGACGAACCTCCGGCCGCCAGTTCGGTCTCGAGTCGGTCCCGATCCACGAGATGGACCTCACCCTGAATACGAACGCGTCCGCCCCGGATGGTCGACTGGGCCTCGATCGTCCGAGTGCTCGGGAAGACGATGAACTCGCGGCTCGCTCCGAAGATCTCGCCTTCTTCCGCGCGTGCCGGGCCGACGGACACCGACTGGTAGCTGGGCCCGCCGGATTCACCGTGATCCCCATCCACCCGGGCGACGGTCCGGTGGACGGCGGTCCCGTCCCGGGTCGTTGTCAGCCCTCGCTCCACGTATCCCGCGATTCGCAGCGGGACGCCTGGCACGGGCGAACCTTCGAAGAAGTTCGCGCGGGCCGTGATCTTGATCCGGTCTCCCTCGATGTACACGCGGCGCCCGGTCTCGACTTCGATCCGGTAGGCGGGTTTCAGGATCCGATCGA
>JANOIS010000075.1:0-13070 GCA_031407755.1 Chloroflexota bacterium
GCCAAGGTGGACGTCGTCATCGGCGACCATACGGGTCAGCAGGTCCTGAGCCGCCGCCCGAATGGCACGCTGCTCGTCGAGAATCTGAGCAAGGGTCTTCGATTCACCCGCATCAGCCTTGTCGTTGACCCGGCAACGGGCGTGCCCGTGTACACCAGTGCCGACTTCCACCGCCCGTGGAATGTCGGGGTGACCCCGGATCCTGCCATCCTGGCGAAGATCGATGCGCTCAACGCGGAGCTGGCGCCGATCCTCGGCGTGGTCATCGGTCAATCGACCAAGGCGATCCTGCGAGCGGACCAGTGTGGCCGCTCCGACGGCCGGCTCTGCGAGTCGCTGGTCGGGAACGTCGTCACGGATGCGATGCGTGATCGATACGCCGGCGCCCCGCACAACGTCCAGTTCGCAATCACGAATTCGGGCGGTCTGCGCGATCGCCTGACCTGTCCCGCTGCCGGCGGAGGGACGGGGTTCTGCCCGGTCTCGACGCCGCCGCCGCACCAGATCACCCGCGGCCAGGTCTCGGCGGTCCTGGTGTTCGGGAACGTCGTCGCCACGGTCTCGATCAGCGGCACGGAACTCAAGACCTTCCTGGAGAACGGCGTGTCGCAGATGCCGACCGCCAATGGGCGGTTCGCGCAGGTCTCCGGCCTGTGCTTCACCTACAACATCGCGGCCGCCGCCGGGAGCCGGGTCACGGGCGCTGTCCTGGCGAACGCAAACGGCACCTGCTCGGCGACACCCGTATCGATGGCGGCTGGGGACACCTACCGGATCGCCACCAACGACTTCATGGCAAACGGGGGCGATTCGTATCCGGTCGTCAAGAACAAGCTCAGCTACGCCACCCAGGAGATCATGGACCAGGTCCTCGCCGACTATGTGACCGCACAGAGCCTGGTCAACCCGATCAGCCCGTTCGTCCTGGCCTCGCCGAGCGGACGGATCAATTGCGCCGACTCGAACGGCGCAACGGCCCCCAACTGCCCGACCCTCACGCCGTCGCCATGATCGCGTGAGCGTCCGGGCTCGTCCTGCGATCCTTTCGAGCGCCGCCGCCCTGGCGGCGGCGCTCGTGTTCTGTGCTGGCGTGCTCGCCCACGGAGGCCAGACCTCGTTCGTCGCCGAACTGGTCGCGCTCGCGGCGCGCACTCGCCACCTGGCGGGGAACTGAGGCCCGCTCGTCCCAACGTTGTCCGCGGTCGATGGGTCGCCCCGCTGGACACGTCCGACCTCACCGGGTCGTGCCACGTCGTGAGCGCCGCCATCGATGATCTCGAGGCCAGATCGTTCGGCCTCGTCCTGCGCGGCATTCGGTGTCGGAGCGCACCGAACCGGTACCGATGGGGGGCGCCGCCACGCACCGAAGACACCGAATCGGCCATGGGCGTGGGGTCGGTGCAGCCGCAGGATGGGCCAACGCCAGAGCCCGGTCGGCGAATCGATCAGGGCTGGCGCTCGAGGAACGGTGACATCGCCATGCACATTCGTTCGATCCGTCGTGCGCTCGCCATCGCCGCGGCGAGCCTGCTGGTCTTCGCCGGTCTCGCCTCCGCCGATGTCGTTCGGGCCGACGGCGACTCGATCATGCCCGGCATCCAGACGATGGTCGATCTTGGTGACGTCGCGCCCTCGGCCATGCTCACGATCGACGTGAGTTTCGAGCTGGTGTGCGGCAGCGAGACTCATGTCGATGTCGGCCAGACGGTCAACCTCGCATTCCTCGCTGGGAGCGCGCCATCGGACGGGCAGATCATGTCCGTCACGCCCGCCGCGATCGGACCCGTGCCGGAGGGCTGGGTATCGGACGGCCAGACCTGCCCGTTTCCCGCGCCCAGCGTCTCGGGCGCCAGCGCGAGTCTGGTCACTCTCCGCGCGCCGACGGTGCCCAACGTCGGGTACGTCTACACGATCGCCTACGCGCGCGCCGTCGCCCCGGCCGGCGGCGATGATGCGGGCGCGATCCGTGGAAGCACGTCCGTGAGCTTCCGGCTGGCCGTGGTGACCAACACCGCGCCGGCCCTGACGCTCCCAGCAGCCCAGACTGTCGAGGGTGATACAGCCGGGGGCTGGACGGCGGTGTACGCGGGTGTCACGGCCACCGATGCCGAGGACGACCCGGACCCGGCGCCCGCATGCAGCCCGGCGGCAGGGGAGGTCCTGCCGCTGGGCCTGACCACCGTTTCCTGTTCCGTGACGGATTCGGGCGGATTGACGGACAGCGGGTCGTTCGCGCTCACCATCGTGGACACGACCGCGCCATCCCTGGTCGTCAGTGGTGACCTGGCTGTCACGACGGATGATCCTGCCGGCACCACGCTGGCCTACGACCTGCCGGCCGCCGCCGACGTGGTCGATGTCGACCCGAACGTGTCATGCGGCCCGCTCGCTGGCGCGGTCATCCCGGTCGGGACGACAACCGTTACCTGCAGCGCGACCGACGACAGCGGGAACCGGCGTTCGGGCTCGTTCGATGTCGTGGTGAGGTACGTGGCGACGCATGTGGCCTCGGTTCTCTGGGGCGAGCCGATCGGTGAGGGTGCCACGATCTTTGCCGCGCAACGGGGCCGCTCGATCCCGATCAAGGCCACGCTGGTCGTCGACGGGGAGGTCCGCACGGTCGGTGACGTGGCACTGACGATCACGCCATGTGGCGGTGGCACCGCGGTCGTGCAGCCGACGACCCTGGGCGGAGGTCGTTGGATGGCCGTGCTGGATACGTCGTTGCTGGCGGGGCCGTGCCACACGGTCACCGCCGCCATCGATGGCCTCGCGGCGGGCTCATTCGAGATCGATCTTCGGGGCGTGGTGCCGCCCGCGGCGAAGATCCGCAGGAGCTGACTCTCGCCGTCCGGCGGCCGCGGTCGACTTGCCATAGCATCGGTGGCGTGACCCCGGAACTCGAAGCGACCCTCAAGCGACTCCCGGATCGACCCGGCGTCTACCTGATGAAGGACGCCCGGGGCGACGTCCTGTACGTCGGCAAGGCCCAGAGCCTGCGGGCTCGCGTTCGGAGCTACTGGCAGAAGCAGTCGCCCGGCGGAGAGATCCATCGGATCCGCAGCGTCATCGATCGCGTCGCGGACGTGGAGGTGACGGAGGTCGACAGCGTCAGCGAGGCGCTCCTCCTGGAAGCCAATCTCATCAAGCGGTTCAAGCCGCGGTTCAATGTCCGGCTCAAGGACGACAAGAGCTACCCGTACATCAAGGTCACGCTGGGCGACGACTTCCCGCGCGTCGAGCGCACGCGCAAACTCGTCAACGACGGCAGCCGCTACTTTGGGCCGTACGCGTCGGCGTCGAGCGTCGATGAATCGATGAATCTGGTTCGTCGGCTGTTCCCGTTCCGGACGTGCACGATCGATATCCGCGCCGGCCAGCGGGCCCTTCAGCGGCCGTGCCTGCTGTACCACATCAAGCGCTGCCAGGGCCCTTGCATCGAGGCCATCTCCAAGGACGACTACCGAGCCGACATCGACCAGGTCGGACTGTTTCTCGAGGGTCGCCAGGAAACCCTGGTCAAGGCGCTTCGGCGCGAGATGACGACCGCGTCGGATCGGCAGGATTACGAACGTGCCGGTCAGCATCGGGACAAGATCCGGGCCATCGAGCGGACGATGGAGAGCCAGAAGATGGCGGCGTTCGCGAAGACCGAGCTCGATATGATCGGGATGGCGCGCCAGGACAACCAGGCCGCCATGACGCTGTTCGTGATCCGCAACGGCCAGCTGATCGGGCGCGACGTCTACCTGCTGGACGCGGTCCGCGAGGCGTCCGACGACGAGGTCCTGGCCAGTTTCCTGGAGCAGTACTACGCCCGGGCCACGTCCATCCCGCGCGAGGTCTACGTGCCCGCGGGGGTAGGGGAGGGAACCGTTCTGGAGGCGTTCCTGACTGACCGACGAGGTGGCCCGGTCCACCTGCGCGTCCCCCGGCGCGGCGAGAAACGTTCGCTCCTGGAGCTCGCGACACGCAACGCCGCGGACACGCTGGCGCGCGAGCAGGCCCGCTGGCTGGCCGATCATGGCAAGACCCTGGCCGCCCTCGAGGAACTGGCGGCCGCGCTTGGCCTGCCCGGCCCCCCACTGCGCATCGAGTGTTACGACATTTCCAACTTCCAGGGCGCCGAATCGGTCGGGAGCATGGTCGTCTTCGAGGACGGCAAGCCGACGACCGGCGAATACCGCCGATTCCGGATCAAGACCGTGGTGGGCTCCAACGACTTCGCCAGCCACCAGGAAGTCCTGCGTCGGCGGTTTCGGATGACGAAGACCGGCGAGGAGGGCAGCGAGGAGGAGCGCCGTTGGGCGATGCCGGACCTCGTGATCGTCGATGGCGGCAAGGGCCAGGTCAGTGCCGCCAAGTCCGTCCTTGACGAGCTGGGTCTGCATGATCTGCCGCTGGCCGGCCTTGCCAAGGAACGCGAGGAACTGTTCCTGCCCGGGCGATCGGCACCGATCGTCCTGCCGTCCACATCCTCGGCGTTGTACCTCGTGCAGCGGCTGCGCGACGAGGCGCATCGATTTGCCATCACGTACCACCGGTCATTGCGTGACAAGCGCACGGTCCGCTCCGCTTTCGACGACCTGCCCGGCGTCGGCCCGAAACGCAAGCGCGAGTTGCTCAAGGTGTTCGGTTCGATCAAGCGCGTTCGCGATGCCCCGGTGGAGCAGATCGCGGCTGTCCCGGGAATCAGCCGCGCCCTCGCCGAGCGGATCAAGGCCACCCTGGAGGCCTGACCGGCCCCTCGACCGGGCTCGGGCTCGGTCTCAGGTCAGCGCGAGAGCGACGGCCTCGTCCGCCGTCAGTGAACGCCCATCGGCCCAAGCGTGTTCGAAGGCGGCCGGGTCGAGGATCGCCCGAAGCTGGGCCAGCTCCGATTCATATTCATGTCGTTCTATCGCGAGCATGGCTGCGCCGGCCACCTCACGGAGAGCGTCCGCCGCCCCGAGCAGCCGGGCGGCGCGCAACCCATCGCCCCGCGCTCGAGCGAGGAAGCCGACATTCTCGAGCTGGTTGGCCGTCGCGCCCCGGTTCCCGAAATGCTGCCACGCCTGGAGCGTTTCTCGATAGGTAGCCTCTGCCTCGGCGAGTGCGCCACCCCGTCGAAGGGCGTGCGCGAGGTCACTCCGGGCGACCACCTGGTAGCGCCGGTCATCCACCTCCCCGAACCGGGTCCACGCCTCCCCGAGCCAGTGACGCGCCTCGTCGGTCTGTCCCGTCAAGCCGGCGATCCGGCCGCGCGCCAATGCGCTGATCGCGATCGACGACGGGTTGCCGGAGCGTCGCCCGGCGTCGGTCGCCCGCTCCCGCCATCGTTCAGACGCGCTGGGATCCGACCGCGCTTGATGCATCGCCATGCCGGCCGAGATGAACGCGACCGCCGACCAGTCGCCCTGCCGTTCGCCGAGGGCGGCTGCTTCCTCGACGATCTCGGTCGGGTCCCAGTCGTCGCCACTGAAGGTCCTGGCCATGAACTGTGCGCTCAAGGCGTATTTCAACGTAACGGGATCCCCTGATACGCGGCCGAGCGTTGCGGCGCGCTCTGCCCACGTTCTGGCGCTCTCCGGCTTGCCCCAGAGCGCCGACGCGATGGCCGCCATGGCCATGACGCGCGCGACGAGATCGTCGCGATGGGGGCGTCCCCCGGGTGGTGGTTCAGGCAGCGACTCGGCGACAGCGACCGCCCGTGCGACCTGATCAACGGCCTCAGATCCGTACGAACGTGACCGCCAATACGCCATCATCGAGATCGACATCGAGAGTGCGGACTCCGGGTCCGACTCGTACGACCACTCGAGCGCCGCCCGCAGGTTCTCCACCTCCGGGTCGAGCCGCTTCAGCCATTCGGCCTCAGCCGGCCCGCTGAGGGCAGCCGCGGCCTCCTCGGCGAGGCCCTGAAAATGACCGAGGTGCCTCGTCCGGAGCGCTGGCGCCTCGTCGGCCAGGACGAGCCGATCACCGGCGTATTGGCGGATCGTCTCGAGCATCCGGTACCTCGTCGTCGCGCCATGCTCGACCGCGATCATCGACCGATCGACCAGTCGACTCAGCCCATCGAGCGTCTCGAAGCGACCGTCGTGCAGATTCTGGGTCACCTCGGCAGCGGCCTCGAGCGTCCAGCCACCGACGAACACGGACAGCCGCCGGAGCAGGTGCCGATCGGGCTCGGCAAGCAGGTCCCAGCTCCAGTCGATGAGGGCCTGGAGCGTCTGTTGACGAGGGAGAGCCGTTCGCCGGCCGCCGGTGAGCAGGCGGAATCGGTCGTCGAGGCCCTGCGCGATCTCGTCGACCGACATGACGTTCACCCGGGCGGCGGCAAGTTCGATGGCCAGAGGGATTCCGTCGAGACGCCGGCAGATCTCGACGATCGAGCGGACTGTGGCGCCATCGAGGACGAAGGACGGGACGGTCGCCATGGCTCGATCGACGAAGAGCCTGACGGCCGCGGACGCCGCTGCCTCGGCGAGCAGCGTGCTGTCCAGCGCGTCGCCGACCACGTGTTCATCCACGGATTTGGGGAGACCGAGCGATGGAACCGGAAAGATCGCCTCACCGGGGACCCCAAGGGGTTCGCGGCTCGTGGCGAGGATGGTCAGGTGCGGGCAACTGCCGAGGACCACATGTGCGAGATCTGCCGCAGGCGCGATGAGATGTTCACAATTGTCGAGCAACAGCAGGACGTGCTTGGCACGGAGGTAGTCGATGACGACCGCCATCAGGCTCAGACCCGGTACTTCCCGCACACCCAGGGCACTGGCCACCTCCCGCATCACGAGCACCGGGTCGCTGATCGGCGCGAGCTCGACCAACCACACGCCCTCAGCGTGCCGACCTGCGTTCTGGGCAGCTGCCTGGAGCATGAGTCGCGTCTTGCCTGTGCCGCCGACGCCGACGAGGGTCACGAGCGGTCCGGCCCCGAGGAGTCGCCGGACTTCCGCCAACTCGCGCTCGCGCCCGACGAACGAGGTGACCTGGACCGGTAGATTCGTCTGTCGCTCGGCCAGTGAACGAAGGCCAGGAACGTCCACGGCCAGTCCAACCCCGGCGAGCTGAAAGACGTGCTCGGGGTCGTTGAGGTCCCGCAGCCGGTGCTCGCCAAGGTCGATCAGCGTGACCGTCGGCGGCATGCTGGCCTGGACCATCGCCGCCGTGACGCCGGACACGAGGACCTGTCGGCCGTGTCCGATCGAGAGAAGCCGGGAGACGCGGTTGAGTGGGGGACCGAACACGTCCCCATCCCGCGTTTCGACGGCCCCGGAGTGGATCGCCATCCGGACCCGAAGCGGACCGGTGGCTGGCCAGTCATGTCGGTCGAGCGCGCGTTGCCCCTCGAGTGCCGCGGTGAGCGCCCATTCGGGCCTGTCGAAGGCGGCGAGCAGACCGTCACCGGTGCTCTTGACGACCGACCCGCCGGCAGCCTCCACCGTCGCCCGCAGGATCGCGTCGTGCGCCTCGAGGGCGATCGCCATCGCCCCCCGGTCCTCTTCCCAAAGCCGGGTACTCCCCTCGATGTCGGTGAGGAGGAACGTCGCTGTACGGGCGGTCGGGGCTGCCATCGTGGTCAGGATAGTCCGTCGAGCCCCCTGGTCCGGTGTCGCGCGACATGGTGGTTGGGCTCATGGTGATTCCCGGGGATCCGGGCGTCCGTGGGTCGCACCGTGTACCATCCCGCCGGTATGCGAAGAGCTGGCCCCGTCATCATCCTTATCATCGGCGTGCTCGCGCTGCTGATCGACTTCTTCCCGAATCTTCGACTGCCGGACTCCACCGCGCCGGACGGCCAGTGGCGTCTGGTCGAGACCAAGCTCGGACTGGACCTCGAGGGCGGCCTGCGGGTGGAATACCAGGCACTCCCCAAGGACGGCATCTCGCCGACCCCAGAGGCGATGGGCGTCATCAAGGACATCATCGAGCGGCGGGTGAATACGACCGGCGTCTCGGAACCGGTCGTCCTGACCCAGGGTTCTGACCGCATCGTCATCGAGCTGCCGGGAGTCACGGATGTGGACTCGGTCCGGCAGCTGGTGGGGCAGACGGGCCAGCTTGACTTCGTGCCGCTGGGCAGCACGGGGGCGACGGAAGGGCAGGTCATCGACCTCGTCGCGAACCCGCCACTGTTCGGGGGCGACCAGATCCAATCGGCCGCCATCGGCACCGATTCCAGCGGTGGTGGCCTGGCCGTGGACTTCGTGCTCAAGGACGACGGACCGCAATCGGGCGCCCAACTGTTCGCCACGTTCACATCGCAGCACATCGGGGAATTCTTCGCGGTCACCCTCGACGGAACGGTCATGACGGCGCCGACCATCAACAGCGCCATCCCCAACGGACAGGTCCAGATCAGTGCTGGCGGGATCGGTGGCTTCCCGGCCAAGGAGGCCCAGAGCCTGGTCACGATCCTCAAGTTCGGCTCACTGCCGTTCCCGATCCAGGAGCTGTCCAGCGAGCAGATCTCGGCCACGCTCGGCGAACAGTTCCTCAACCAGAGCCTGCTGGCCGGGTTCCTGGGTGTCTCGCTCGTGATCGCGTTCATGATGCTGTTCTATCGGCTGCCGGGCGTCGTCGCGGCCTTCGCGCTGATCTATTACACGCTCGTGGTCTACGCCATCTTCCGGCTTGTGCCGGTGACCCTGACCCTCGCCGGGATCGCGGGCTTCGTGCTCTCGGTCGGCATGGCGGTCGACGCCAACATCCTCATCTTCGAGCGGATGAAGGAGGAGCTGCGGATCGGCAAGTCGCTGCCGGCGGCGGTCGAGGCGGGCTTCAATCGGGCCTGGAACTCCATCATCGACTCCAACGTGTCGAGCCTCATCACCGCAACCATCCTGTACGCCTTCGGCTCGTCGGTCATCCGCGGCTTTGCGCTGGTCTTGATCATCGGCGTGCTCGTCTCGATGTTCAGCGCGATCGTCGTCACGCGCTCGATAATGCGGGTCATCGTCCGCCAGGATCGAGTCCGCAAGGCGGCCCTGTTCGGCCTGCGCGACGACGAGTTCATGGCCGTCCATGCCGCGCGACCCACCCGCCGTCCCGTCCGTGTCGATGTTTGACGTCATCGGCAAGCGCCGCTACTTCTATGTGCTGTCCGCCCTCCTGACCATCCCGGGACTCATCTTCATCCTCATCTCACCGTTCTCGGACGCCGGTCTCCAGCTCACCATCGATTACACCGGTGGAACCCGCTGGGAGATCAAGTTCGCCGACCCGAACGTGACGCCGGACCAGGTCGAGGCGGTGTTCGCGGCGAACGACCTCGACGCGACGGCGATCCGGACGGGGTCAGGCTTCATCGAGATCAAGACCGAACCGATCGGGCTGGTCGTACCGCCGGCGCCGACGGCGGTGCCATCGATCGCACCGAGTGCATCGGCGTCTCCTTCGGCGGACGCTTCCGCATCGGCGTCGACGTCGCCCGCCCCGTCGGCTTCCGCGGCGCCGGTCCCCTCGGCCTCTGTCGCGCCCATCGGCAACACGGAGCTGCCGACGGACGGCAAGCTCGGCGAGATGGTCACAGCGCTGGAGACCAAGCTTGGCGACATCGAGTCGCAGGCCAGCCTGACCACCATCGGTGCCGTGGTCAGCTCCGACCTGCTGCGCCAGGCCCTCATCCTCATCGTCGTCGGCTCGCTCGGGATCGTTTCCTGGATCACCTACCGATTCCGCGACGTGAAGTTCGGCATGACGGCACTCGTTTCGCTCGGACATGATGTCGTGGTCGTCGTCGGAGCGTTCGCGATCCTCGGCACGTTCTTCCACGTCGAGATCGATGCGCTGTTCGTAACGGCGATGCTGACCGTCATCGGCTTCTCTGTCCACGACACGATCGTCGTGTTCGACCGGATTCGCGAAAACAAGGCGCGCCATCTGGGCGAACCGTTCGACGAGATCGTCAACCACTCGATCCTGCAGACGTTCGGGCGATCGATCACGACCAGCCTGACCGTGGTCATCACGCTCCTGGCGCTGTTCCTGTTCGGCGGGTCGGCGATCAGCGACTTCATCCTTGCCTTGTTGATCGGCATCATCATCGGCACGTATTCGTCGATCTTCGTGGCGTGCCCGCTGCTGGTGGACTGGCATATCCGTGATGATCGCCGTCATGGCCGGATCCCCTCGACGCGGGCGCCACGCGTCCGACGCGCCACGCCCTGACCTCTGGGCAACAGTGGTCGGTGGCCGGTCAAGTCGCAGGTGAGCGCTGCGTGGCATCCTGCGTCGGTGCTGCAACCGCGTTTCCGCTGGATCTTTCCCGAGCCAGGGCCCGTGCCTCAGGACCTGCTGCACGCGGCCCGCGACCGCGGTCTGGCGGAGCGGATGACCGGCCTCCTCGCCCGTCGCGGTGTGACCGGCGTCGCAGACCTTGACGCCTGGTTCGCGGACCCGCTGACCGGCCTGCACGACCCGCGGCTCCTGCCGGATGCCGACAAGCTGCTCGACCGTCTCAGCCTCGCCCGCGACCGCGCGGAACGGGTCATGGTCTTCGGGGATTTCGACGCCGACGGGCTCGATGGGCTGGCGATCCTGGTCCTCGCCCTGCGTCGCTTCGGGCTTGCGGTGGAGCCATATGTGCCGAGTCGCCTGGATGAGGGTCACGGTCTGTCGCTCGCGGCGGTCGAGGCGGCGGCGAGCGCCGGGATCCGGGTGATCGTCACGGTCGATACGGGCACGAGCTCCGGGGCGGAGATCGCCATCGCCGCAACGCGCGGCATCGACGTCCTTATCACGGATCACCATCGCGTGCCAAGCGTTCTGCCACCGGCCGCGGCACTGGTCAATCCGCACAGACCGGACGCCCGCTACCCGGATCGGCGCCTGGCCGGCAGCGGGGTGGCGTTCAAGGTGGCCCAGCTCGTCCTCGCCGGCGAACCCGGCGGCCCGGCCTTCGCGCTGGGTCTCGCGGATCTGGCGGCGATCGGGACGGTGGCGGATGTGGCACCCATCGTCGGGGAGAATCGGGCCATCGCGAGGCTCGGGCTGGAGATCCTGCGGGGAAACCCACGGCCGGGCCTCGCTGCGTTGCTGGACCGCGCGAAGGTCAAGCCGGAGGACGTGGACCTCGAGACCATCGGGTTTGCCATCGCGCCTCGTCTCAACGCCGCCGGTCGGATGGGGGAGGCCCTCGAGGCCGCTCGGCTGCTGCTGTCGGACGATGCCGTCGAGGCTGCGGTGCACGCCGACGCGCTCGAGGTCGCCAACCGGAGCCGCCGTGAGCTCATGGCCGCAGCCATCGCGGAGGCGCGCGCCATCGTCGTCTCGCAACCGGATCGGCCGGCCACGATCGTCAAGGGCCCGTGGCCGGTCGGCATCGTGGGCCTCGTGGCATCGCGCCTGGCCGAGGACCGGGCCCGACCCGCGGTCGTCGGAGCCGAGCTCGGCGACACGATTCGTGCGTCATGCCGGAGCGACGGCAGCGTGGATCTTGGCGCGGCGCTGGAAGCCTGCTCGGACCTGTTCACGAGGCACGGCGGGCACGCGGGAGCCGCTGGCTTCGAACTGCCGGCAGGATCGTGGGACGCGTTCATCGAGCGGTTCGAGGCGATCGCCGCAACGGCGGTCGGAACGGACCCACGGCCGGTCCTCCGAATCGATCTCGCGCTGCCCGCCCTGGACATCGACTACGCCCTGCACCGCGACCTCGCTGGCCTCGCCCCGTACGGGCCCGGCAATCCTGAGCCGCTCGTCGCTGTCCTGGGCCTGACCGTCACCCGCGTGCGGCTGGCCGGCAACGACCACACCTCGATGACGCTCCGGCGGGACCGTGACGTGCTCGATGGCATCGCGTTCGGGCGGGCGGATATCGCGGCGCTGGCCCACGAGGGCGACCGGATCGATGTCGTCGCCCGGCTGACGAGTCGTCGGTTCGGGGGCTTCGAGTCGCTGCAGCTGGATATCCGCGACGCTGCGCCCAGCGGCTCCCACCCGGAGTCGGCGGCGGTCCTCGCGCAGACGGCGGATGGCAGCCTGGTGGGCGCGACCCGATGACCCGCGTGGTCAAGGCACGGCCGCCGCGCGCCCGCGACCCGTACGGCGTCGGTCCGGTCGGATCCATGCTGGCGCCGCTCCTGTCGGTCGTCGGCCTGCTGCTCGTCGGGGTCATCACCATCAATCTGCTCAACGGCGAGGTCCCGTTCAGTGGCGGGAGCGGCGGAGGCAACGGCAGTGGCAACGGTGGTCCGGCCCGCACGCCGGCTCCCTCGAACGTGGTCATCGTGCCGGACGAAGCCGTGTTCGAGGGCTCGATCGCGTATGCCAAGGGCGGGAACATCTGGATCCAGACTGCCGATGGCGTGCGCCAGCTGACGGACAGCGGCGGCGACTCGATGCCGTCCTGGTCGACGGACGGTCAGTCGATCATCTACATCCGTTCGACCGCCGAGATCGGCTTCTGGCCGGTCAAGGGTGGTCGAAACGCCCACTACGACATCGACGTGCCGGCGCTCATGCGGGTCAAGGTGGACGGCAGCACCGAGCCTGAGCAGCTGGCCACGGGCTTCATCAAGAAGGGCAAGCGCGAATGGTCCGCCTGGATGCGCCAGCCGGTCCTGTCTCCGGACGGCAAGACGATCGCGCTGGTCACAGATGCGCCGGATCCCGCTGACAGCAATGTGGTGCTCCAGTTCCATGACACGGCGACGGGCAAGTTGCGGCGGGCCGGCGTCAAGGAGTCGGGCGTGCTTGGTCATCAGGACCCGGAATGGCGCCCGGATGGCGTCCTGCTCCTCTATACCCAGAATGGGCGGAACGGGTCGAGCGGCGTGCCCGTGATCATGCGCTATGACACGCGCCAGGGGAAGGCGCGGGCGCTAACGTCCGCGGGGTACATGCAGCCTTCGTACTCGCCAGATGGTCGATATGTGGCCGCGACGCGCACCACGACGCTGGGCACGGACATCGTGATCCTCGACGGCTCGACGGGCGCACAGCTCCTGCGCGTGACGGACGACGGTGCGTCCTGGGCGCCGAGCTGGTCGCCGGCCGGGGACGGGGTCGCATTCCTGCACATCGTTGGACAGACGGTGGACCTGCGCCTGGCCCGCTTCGAGGGATCGGCCCCGTCATGGACCGTA
>JANOIS010000120.1:0-2523 GCA_031407755.1 Chloroflexota bacterium
CCGACCGTGACGAACACCTGCGACACGTCCGGGGTGAAACCCTTGCGCAGCGTGACGTCCGCGACGATCGCTTCACGCAGTGCCGGGATCCCCGGGAATGGCGCGTAGTGCGTGGCACCGTCATCGAGTGCCTGTTTGGCCGCCTCGCGGACGTGCGCGGGCGTGTCGAAATCGGGCTCGCCGATCTGCAGGTGGATGATCGATTTCCCCTCGGCCTCCAGCGCGCGCGCCCGTGCGCTGACCTCGAACGCGCTCTCGGTGCCGATGGTGCCCATCCGGGCGGCGACGTGGCGGGCGGACGAAACGGACATCGCAGGACCTCCAGGCTAGGGCAGCAGCGAACGGATCGCGAAGGTGATGTTGGCCGGGCGTTCGGCGAGGCGGCGCATGTACCACGGATACCAGGCGTCACCGTACGCGATGAGCGTCTGGACACGATAGCCCGTCTTCGCCAGCCGATACTGCTCGCCGGTCCGGATCCCGTAGAGCATCTCGATCTCGAACCCGTCGCGCCCGATGCCGCTCGGCGCCACGCCCTCGGCGATCTGCTCGATGAGCCGGACGTCGTGGGTGCCAAGACCCAGGCGGACGGGCCGGCCACGGCCGTCGCGCAGGAAGCTGACGGCCAGCGAGACGTAGTTGGCATCGACCTGGGCTCGGTCGCGATAGGCGATCGCGGCGGGTTCGTCGTAGGCGCCCTTGACGAGACGGATGGCCGGATCCAGAGGTCGCAGCCGCTCGATATCGGCGGCCGTCCGACGCAGGTACGCCTGGAGGCAGATCCCGGTCGCGGGCTCGGCGTCGCGGAGCCGTTCGTACAAGCGGATCGTGGCCTCGGTGTAGGCGCTGCCCTCCATATCGATCCAAACGTAGGAATCGGTCGCTCGTGCGTGGGCGGCGAGCCTTGTCAGGTGCGCCAGCGCGCGGTCCTCGTCGTGGTCCATGCCGAGCTGGGTGGGCTTGACAGAGATCTCGCCACCGAGACCGCGGCTCTTGATGGCGTCCAGGACGGCGATGTAGTGATCGGCGACCGCGTCGGCGGCGGCCAGGCTCTCCAGGTTCTCGCCCAGGCGCGTGAACATCGATCCGATGCCGGCGGCCTGCAGGGGTGCGGCGGCGTCCAGTGCGGACTCGAGCGTATCGCCCGGCATGAACCGGCGCACGGCGCGCTGCATGAACCGCGTCCGTGGCAGATGGTCCTTGAGCCATGCGTTGCGAGCCGCCCACAGGAAGACGCGGCGCAACCCCCGCCCCATCACGGCAGCATCACGGCCAAACCACCACCGAACAGCGCCCGCGCGGCTGCGACACCAGGGTCCATGTTTGCACGCTCCTCCGTAGGCTCAGGACCCGATGGTACGCGACTGCCGGGGCTGGCCGGCCGCCAGACCGCGTGGCGGGCTAGAATCACCGGCGATGACCCATTTCTTCGATATCGACGCCGCCAACGAGGCCCTGATCGAGGTCGGCCCATTGCTCGCGACCCTGGGGGATCAGCGGTTGGAGCTCATCCGGTTGCGCGACCGGACGCTGGCCACCCATTCCGGGGCGGGCGGGGCATCAGGCGGGGAAGACGACGCGGAGGGTCAGCGCCTGCGTCTTCGAATGAAGGGCATCGTGGACCAGATGGCCGCTGCCGTGGCGCACCTCGACGGACTGGGGATCATGCTCCGCGATATCGAGCACGGGCTGATCGACTTTCCGGCCCTCGTATCCGGTCGCCAGATCTGGCTTTGCTGGCAGTCGGGGGAGACGGACATCTCGTTCTGGCACGAGCTCGAGACCGGGTTCGGGTCGCGTCGACCGCTGATCGAGCTCGTATGACCGGCGCTGCGGCGGAACGACAGGTCGTGGTGGGTGCGGACGGCCGGGCCAAGGCGTATCGACCGTTGCCGGCCGCTGAGCGAGTCGCCGCGGTGACCGCCGGTCTGCGCGCCTACGCCGATGGCGACTTCTTTGAGGCGCACGAGCTGATGGAGCCGGCCTGGATGGGCACCGCCGATATCGCCGAGCGGGCCCTGATCCAGGGCCTGATCAAGCTGGCCGCGGCCGATGTCCATGGCGTACGGCGCAATCCCCGAGGTATCGCTCGCAACCTCGAGGGCGCTCGTGATCGACTCCGAAGCGCCGGGGTCGATAGTTGTATCACCGGCATCGAGCTCGACGTCCCAGCACTGCTGACGGCGATCGATTCCAGGCTGGCCGATCTCGCCGCAGCGCGACCCACCTCGCCGCTTGTGATCAGATGGAGGCCACGATGAGCCCCGGACCACCTATCCCGTCGATCGATGTCGTGGAGGCGGAGCGGCGTCTCCGCGAGGGTGCGGATCGGCCGCTGCTTGTCGACGTTCGCGAGAACAACGAGTTTGCCGAGGTGCGGGCCCCCGGGGCCGTGCTCATCCCCATGTCGCAGTTCCAGGCACGGTTCGGGGAACTGCCCACGGATCGGCCGCTGCTGGTCGTGTGTCATGTCGGTGGGCGCTCGGCGGCAGCCACCGGGTTCCTCATCCGGTCAGGCCGGAC
>JANOIS010000140.1:0-1605 GCA_031407755.1 Chloroflexota bacterium
CACGGCCCGGCCATCATCGTCAGCGAGCCGTCGCCGATGACCGCGTCGAGCACCCTGATGACGGTGTCCTCGGGATGGAACTCGCGGGACGTCAGCTTGAAAGGGCGGTTGATCGGGGTCACGGTCTCGACGCCGGCCAATGCCCCGAGTCGCTCGAGCAACGCGGCCTTGCGCCCGCCGATCTCACCCACGACGGCGATGGCCGTTCGTTCAGGCCCGATGTTGTCGTATGGCGTGAGCCCCTCGGCGAGGATCTGGCTCTTGACAGCCAGCACCTCGGCCTCGCTCGCGCGGCTGGCCATCACGACGAACATCGCGGATCAGTCTCCTCGTCGATCGGACGGGCCAAACAAAAAAGCAGAGGTCTGGCCTCTGCTTCGTTCGCCCGGCACGACCCGTGCCCCCGGTCTAACGACCGAGAACCATCATGCCGGGCTCAGAAAATAGAAGTAGCGGCTCATGTGTCCCCGGAGTGTGCCCACGCGAGCCCCCGATGTCAACGCGATGGGCCCGCGGCATGTCGCCGGCCGGCGCGTTGTCCATCAAGCGGCCGGCCGACTTCGATCCGCCGTCAACCCGGGGGACCCGCGGCGGCACGTTCCCCCCGAGCCATGATCTCCTCGACGACCTCCGATTTCGCGTCGGCGTAGTGCTGGACGAAGGCCCAGTCGCGAGCCGCCAGCACACGCTTGGCGTTGAGGTATCGCTGCAGCTCGTCCGGATGCGCTCGAAGGCGGTCCCGAAAGTCGATCATCCGGTCGATCTCCGCGTTCCCGACGCTGAAAACATGGAGGTTCACGTTGGTATCGGGGCCCTTGAACATCCGATGTTCGTGCCAGTCCGGCTCGCGGATACGCAGGACATAGCCACCGAACTCCAGACGCGGCACGTAGGCGGCCTCATCGCTCGAATCCTGGACGACGAGCAGGATGTCGATGATCGGCTTGGCCGCAAGTCCAGGGACGGACGTCGACCCGACGTGTTCCAGGAGCCGGACCGCCTCAGCCAGGAGGGCCCGGATGCGTGTCGCCTCACGCTGGAACGCGGCCGGCCAGGCCGGGTCAGATTCGGCCAACTCGATCTTCCCGGTCAGCCGCTGGACCGGCCCGACCGTGACCGCCTCGAGGTCCGCATCGGTCGTGGGTAGTCGCTCTGTCATCGGCGATTCTCATGATAGGATGGCGCCCGCCGCGACGGACGGAGAGGTCGCATAGAGGTCTAGTGCAGCGGTTTGCTAAACCGCCATGTGGGGTAACCTGCATCGAGGGTTCGAATCCCTCCCTCTCCGCCAGACTTCTCCGGTTTCCGAAGACGGCATCGCGTGCGCCCGTAGCTCAGCGGATAGAGCGTTAGGTTGCGGACCTAAAGGTCGTGGGTTCGAGTCCCGCCGGGCGCGCCAACATCCAGACGCGGCGGTCGCGCCGGTCGAGCACGAGTGGCGTCCAGGCCCACCTACCGAGGAGCAGTGATGGCACAGGGCGAGGTCGCCTTTCTGGGGCTCGGCACCATGGGAGCGTCCATGGCAGCCAACCTGGCCCGCGCGGGGTTCGCGGTCACCTCCTGGAACCGAACCCCGGGCCGAGCACCGGAGCTTGCCGATCTCGG
>JANOIS010000194.1:0-8024 GCA_031407755.1 Chloroflexota bacterium
TCGGGATCATCGGCTGGTACGTCCCCCACTGGATGGTGGAGGAGTATCCGGACATCCTCGATTACAAGAACCTCAACAAGTACGCGGAGCTGTTCAAGACGTCCGAGTCCGGTGACCTCGGCCAGTTCCTGGGCAGTGACCCCTCATTCGTCCAGTACGACGAGGCCCTCGTCAAGAACCTCGGCCTGGACTTCAAGGTCATCTTCTCGGGTGGCGAGGCAGCCTCGATCAAGGCGTTCCAGACCGCCACGGAGCAGAAGACACCGCTGATCGGCTACTTCTACGACCCGCAATGGTTGCATGCCCAGATCACGATCGATCAGGTCAAGCTGCCGGCCTTCACAGCCGGCTGCGACGCGGATCTCGAGAAGGTCGCCTGCGACTATCCGCCGTACGCCCTCAACAAGATCGTCAGCAAGAAGTTCGCGGACACCGGTGGGGCGGCGTATGAGCTGATCAAGAACTTCAACTGGACCAACGCGGACCAGAACAAGGTCTCCGACTTGATCACCAACGACTTCGCCGCTGACCCGGCGACGGCAGCCGACAAGGCCGCTGAGCAGTGGGTCAAGGAGAACGAGGCGATCTGGAAGGCCTGGATCCCGGCTTCCTGATCCAGGTTGACTTTCACGGGCGGGGCAGCGATCACCGGATCGTCGGCCCCGTCCTTCGTGTCGCTCGGCGGCGCGACGCGCTGCGATCGGTCGTGCACGGCTGTGCGGAAATGGTGCCTGAGCGTGACATGTCAGCGCCAGGCACACATCTGGCACAGGTTCCTCGTGATCGACCGCTTCGTACGCCAAAATCTGCATCCTGAGCGATCGGCCGTGCACGGCTGTGCGGAAATGGTGCCTGGGGCTGACATCGGGCCCGGAACCGTGTACGGCTGGCATTCCGGCGCCAGCGGTCGGTACCGATGGGCTATGGCCCACAACGGCACCGGACCCTACCGTTCAACCTGCTCGTCCGCGACCATGCAGCCGGGCCATGCCCTGCAAAGGAGGGGATACCGCCAACCTCATGACCGTGGCCAACAGGCGAACCCAGACCGAACCACGCCGTCGCCGATCTGTGCCCCGACGCGTCCGGCCGGCGGAGGGGCAAGACCTGGTCGGCGCCGCTGGAACGACGAGTGACCCGACGCGCGCCGACGCCCTGAGTCGGATCGCCGCCGAGGTCAGCGGCCGACGCGACCTGTCGCGATTGGGACGCGACATCATCGACGAAGCGTTCGCCATCTTTGGTGTCGATCGGGCCGGTCTGTGGACTTTCGATCCGACCGCGGTGACGCCATTCGAACTGGCGGCCCAGCGGGGCCTGACCCCCGAGATCGTCGATGCCGTCGGCTCCATCCCGCTCGACGCGAAGACGGCCGGCCTGGACGCGCTGCGCAACCGTCGCGTGCGCGTCCTGCACCGAGCCATGCGGACCACCACGCCGGCCCTGCGCACGATGTATCGCGAGCTCGGTGTCCGGTCGATCTGTTTCGTCCCGCTGGTCTTTGGCGACGAGGCTCTCGGGCTCCTCGCCCTGTACCACCGGGAGGATCACGCCTGGACGGCGAGCGAACGGGCGCTCGCACGGGCGTTCGGCGATCACATGGCCACGGCCATCGGCAGCGCCCGACTGGCCGAGTCCCGACGATCGCTCGCCGATCGCCTGTCATCGATCGCAGAGTTGGGCGGCAGACTCAGCGGACTTCACGATGCGGAGGCGATCGCGTGGGCCATCGTGGGCGAAGCCAAGCGTCTGATCGAGCACGATACGATCCGCGTCTATCGCATCGACCACGAAACCGGCATGTGCGAGCCGGTGGCGTTCGAGGGCAGCTTCCTCGGCAGCACCCAACCTGACCTCGACGGCCTGCGGACGCCGATCGGTCATGGGCTCACCGGCTGGGTCGCGGCGAACGGCCGCCCACTGCGTCTGGGCGATGCCGCCAATGATCCACGGAGCCTGGTCCTGGAACGCAGCGAGCATCCCGAGTCGATGCTGGTCGTGCCCATGGTGAGAGATGGCATGGTCAGCGGGGTCATCGTCGTGTCCGCGCTCGGTCGGGATCGCTTCGATATCGACGACGAGGTGACCCTGACGATCTTCGCCGCCTCCTCGGTCCAGGCCATGATCAACGCCGAGAACCTGGACCGACTGCACCGGCAACAGGCAGAACTGGAGTTCCAGCTGGAGGGCCAGCGGCGCCTGCTCGATGTGAACGAGCAGTTGCTGACGACGCTGGAGCCCGCCGGCGTCCTCGAGCTGATCGCCGACTCGATCAAGGTCATCGTGCCCTACGACACCCTGACGATCTACCGGGTGGATCGGATCGCAGGCGTCCGTCGAGCGATCATCGCCCGTGACCGTTTCGCCGAGCTGATCCTCGCCCATGAAGGCGCGCTCGGGACCGGCGTCACGGGCTGGGTGATCGAGCATGGACGGGCGGTCCTGTCGAACGACGCCCATCTGGACCCTCGATCCACCCAGGTTCCGGGCACCCCTTTCGAACCGGAATCCATGATCGTGGTCCCGCTGATCGTCGATGGCGAGGTGGTCGGCACCCTCAACATCGGCCGGATGGGCGAGGCCGAGGCCCACTTCAGCGATCACGAGTTCGAGTTGACGAAACTGTTTGCCAGCCAGGCCTCGCTGGCCATGGCGAATGCCCAGGCCCACCGCGATGTCCGCGTCCGCGCCGAGCAGGATGCGCTGACCGGCCTGCGAAACCATGGCACCTTCCAGCGCGACATCGGCAAGGCGGTCGACGACGGCCGTCCATTCGGGGTCCTGATGCTCGACCTGGATTCGTTCAAGGCCTTCAACGACGCCATGGGTCATCCAGCCGGGGACGCGCTGCTGGTCGAGATCGGTCAGGCGATGGTCGACGCGACGCGCGACGGCGACCTGATGTATCGCTACGGTGGCGACGAGTTCGCCGCGATCCTGCCCGGCGCGGACCGCCTCGTTGCCCACGAGGTCGCCGGGCGGATCCGCCGAGCCGTCCGGGATCGCGCCGCCACGACCGGTGGCCCACCAGTCACCATCAGTGCCGGCGTCGCCTGCTACCCAGCAGACGGCATGACCAAGGGCGATCTCGTCGGCGTGGCAGATCGCGCGCTGTATCTCATCAAGCCGTCCGACCGCGGCCGTACCGACGGCACGCTCGCCGATCCATACCTGCGCGCCCTCGACGAGACCGCGCTGGCCCTGCTCGGCCAGCGGGACCAGGCCAGTCTCCTCGCGGCCATCATGACCCGCGCGACCGCGCTGCTGGGCACGCCGCATAGCTATATCTACCTCGTGGACCCCGAGGACGCCTACCTCGAGGTCCGCTTTGGAAGCGGCATGTTCGAACGGTTTGTCGGGCACCGCCTCGCCCCCGGCGAGGGGCTTGCGGGCACCGTGGTGAGCAGCGGCAAGATCCTGGTGATCGATGACTATGACGCCTGGGCGGGTCGAGCCACGAGCATGCCGTCGGGTCTGCTCGGATCGGTCGTCGGGGTCCCGCTGACGGCCGGTGGCAAGGTCGTCGGTGCCCTCGGGCTGAGCGGCGGAGACACGGGCCGTCACTGGAGCCAGCGCGACATCGACACTCTGTCCACTTTCGCCACACTGGCTTCCATCGCCCTGGACAACGCCCGCCTCGTCGACGTCGCCCATCGGGGCACCCTGTACGACCGGATCACCGGGCTGCCGAACCGAGAGCTGCTGTCCGATCGGATCGCCCGTGCCCTGTCCGAACTTGACCCGGCTGAGTCGGACGCGATCGCCGTGGTCCTGCTCGACCTTGACCGGTTCAACGTCGTCAACGAAACCCTCGGTCACGCCGCCGGCGATCGGCTGCTGCGGGCCGTCGGGCAGCGGCTTGTCGGCGAGCTCCGACCGGGAGACACGGTCGCCCGCGTCGGCGGCGGCGAATTCGCGATCGTCATCGACCCGCTCGGCGGCGTGGATGACGCGGACCGGATCGCCACGCGGATCGAGGCGGCTCTCCAGGCGCCGTTTCCGCTCAACGGTCGAGACTGGTTCGTCAGCGCCTCGGTCGGCATCGCGATCGCCCACGCCGGGCGACGGACGGCCGATGACCTCCTGCGCGAGGCCGGGATCGCCATGGTCCGTGCCAGGAACGACAGTACAAGGCGCCATTTCCTGTTCGAGCCATCGATGAGCGACCAGTCGATCGAGCGGATCGAACTCGAGAACGTCCTGCGCGGGGCGCTCGAGCGGGGCGAACTGCGCGTCCATTACCAGCCGATCGTCGAGCTGGCCACCCGATCCATCGTTGGGTTCGAGGCGCTCGTCCGCTGGCAGCATCCGACTCGCGGGCTCGTCCCACCCCTCGCGTTCATCCCCCTCGCCGAGCAGATCGGGCTGATCGTCCCGATCGGGATGTGGGTGCTGGAAACGGCCTGTCGCCAGGCGGCCCGCTGGAACCGGTCCCGGACGGCGTCGAGCGCCGCGCCGCTGTTCGTGTCGGTTAACCTGTCGGCCATCGAGTTCGGCCGGGTGGGCCTTGTCGAGGACGTGGCGGTGACGCTGGAGCGGACGCGACTCGAGCCGACAGCCCTGGAGATCGAGATCACGGAAAGCGCGGTGATGGACCAGTCGGAGGCGGGGGTCCGGGTGCTGCGCGACCTCCGTGCCCTTGGCCCGCGGCTCGTGCTCGACGACTTCGGGACAGGCTACTCGTCGCTGTCCTATCTGAAGTACCTGCCACTCGACGCGATCAAGATCGATCGATCCTTCGTGGCGGGCATCGCCGATTTCACCGACCGCTCGATCGTCCAGGCGATATTGGCCCTGGCCCATGGTCTGGGCGTCGGGGTGACGGCCGAGGGTATCGAGACCGAAGCCCAGGTCGAGGCACTGCGCGCCCTCGGGTGCGGTCTCGGCCAGGGCTACCTGTTCAGCCCCGCGGTGCCGGCCGGCCGGGCCACGGGGCTGCTCCGATCACGAGGCACGGCCGCACGGGCGATCAGCTCGCGAGCCCTGCGGCCACGCACGCTTCAGCGCATCAGCTGAGGGACGTCGGTCGGTTTCCCGTCGACATCGAAACCCCCGGCCGCTGGCCGGGAGGTCGTAGTCGCTCGGAGATCGAGGTCAGTTGCGGTTGCCAAACAGGCGGAGCATGAACAGGAACAGGTTGATGAAGTCGAGGTACAGGTGGAGGGCCCCGATGACGGCCGCCTTCTCCATGGAGCCCGTGGCGATCGCGAGTTCACCGTTCTGGATGCGCTGGACGTCATAGGCGGTCAGGGCCGTGAAGATCACGACGCCCACGATGGAGATGATCCACGATAGCCCGCTGCTCGCGAGAAACACATTGATGACGGACGCCACGATCAGGCCGATGAGGGCCATGAACAGGATCCCGCCGAGACCGGCCAGCGATCGCTTCGTGACGTGGCCGTAGATGGCCGCCGCGCCAAACATCGCCGACGCCGACAGGAAGGCGGTCACGACGGATGCGCCCGGGTAGCCAGCCACGATCAGCCCGATGGTCAGGCCGAGGGTCGCGGCATAGACGAAGAACAAGCCGAGCGCGATGGTTGCGCTGATCTTGTTGATGCCCCAGCTGATCCCGACCACGAGCGCGAGCTGGGCGATGATCAGGATCAGGAAGTTGTCCGCGGCGAAACCGAGCAGCGTCTCGTTCGACTGGACGACGAAGGCGACGCCGGCGCTGACCATCAGGCCGACGAACATCCACACGAAGGCCTGGGTCAGGAACGCCTGGGCGAGTCTCGCATCGGGCTTGACGCCGAGCGCGGAAGTCGATGGCGCAGGCCCACCGGACGGGTTCCTGTTGACGTAGGGGTTGGAGATGCGCTGGTCACTCATGGGGTCGGTGTGCTCCTCATGCACGGATACGGAAACGATCGAACGGCGGATGTCCGGCGACAGGTCACCACATCAGCCCGGCGTCCTTGGGATCCCAGCGCTCGGCGAGCAGAGTCACCTTGACATCGTGGTCCACGACCGTCTCTGTCTGCTCCTTGACCTGGGCGATCATCGACCCGGCATAGGGACAGAACGGCGTGGTCAGGATCATCTTGACTTCGGTCGAATCGGGGCCGAGCAGGATCTGCTTGATGAGCGCCAGCTCGACGACGTTCATCCCGATCTCGGGGTCCACGACAGCGCGCAGGGCGTCGAGGATGGCGAGTTCCGTGGCGCGCCGTTCCGCGTCGAACGCGGGTGCATCGGCGGCGGGTGAGGTAGCGGTCGGATCGGTGATCGTATCGGTCATGTGGGTCTCCGGAAACGTGCGGACCAAGAGCGTACCACCGAGTCCGTTCAGGGCCGCTCGTAGAGGATGTCCAGCGCGACGGCCCCGCCGGGCGGAACGACCACCCGGGCCGAGCCGACGAAGACGTTGCCGGCGGCTCCGATGGTGTCAGGGTGATCGTGGTGGCCGACCGCTGAGGATCGCCGGCGCAGGCGGAGTACGCAACGCAGCGTCAACACGAGCACGAGACGAACCGCGAGGCCCGCGTGCGACGCGGTCGGCTGCGCGTCAGGTCGCGGCGGCAGATTTGACGACGACTCCCGCGAGACGGTATTGCGACGGCAGAACGGCGGCCTCGGTCTCCGAGTAGCCCGGGCCGGCCAGCGACCCGTCCGCCTCGAAAAAATCAGCGTATCGATCGCGATGGTTCCCGGCGTAGGTGAATGCGGCTGCCACTCCCACCGTCCGCAGCTCCGGGTGATCGGTCAGGATGCGGGCGAGGTCATAGCCATTCGAGCGCAGTTCCAGGAGCTGACGGACCGTCAGTCGCGATCCGTAACAGAACGGCTCGCCGTTCAGCACGAGCGGATCCTGCTGCACCCATTTGATCGTCACCGTCAACCGCCCTTGTAGATGAACTGGAGGAACGCGTTGCGCTTGCGGGCGTCGCCGGCGAGGCGCTGGTGCCACTTGTACTGGGCGATGGCCTCGTCCAGGGCGAGGTTCGCGGCGTCCAGTTCGTGCGGGCCGAGCGTGCCCGGCAAGGCTGCCCGGAGCCCCTCGCACAGATTCATCAGGTCGCCCAGGGGTACGCGCTTGCGGCGGTAGACCGGAGAGGTCCAGTCGGCGTACTCGCGCGCCGGCGCTGGATCGTTCGCGGCGACGGCAACCGCGACCCGCTCCGCCAGCAGGTGCGCGTCGTGGAGTCGCTGGCGCAGGCCATCCTCGTCGTTGCGGTCACGCAGAGTCGGGTCGTTGTCGAGGGCGACGGCCAGAGCCCGGGCCGCGAGCTGCGGCGCCGCCTCGCGGATGCGACGGGCGGCGTCCACCGACCCAGCGGTCACGTCCAGCGGCGGGTGTCCGAGGCTTGGGTGGCTCACGATCGGAGAGTCTAGCGTCTGTGGCGCGGGCTGTGTCGCGAGATGTGTCGCGCCCGTCGCCCGGACCGTCCCCCCACGGCCCCCTTGATCGCTGTGGTTGATCGATCCGGGCCTGGCCACGAGGACCTGCCACCCCAGACTGTCGTTGCGGGGCACCAGCCCCTCACGTTGATGCCCACAATGATCAGTCCAGGCGATCAGGGGGGCCGGCCGCCGGGCCTCGCTGGACATGACCGGGCGGTCCTGCCGCCGGGCCTCGCCGGGCCTCACCGGGCCTGGACGAGCCGCCGGGCGTGACCGGGCTGTGTCGCGGCGGCGCGGCGCGGCGGCGCGTCGCAGCGGCGCGTCGCAGCGGCGCGACCGGAGACTCATCGGTTCGGCGTCACGGGTTTACGATGGTCAGCATGACGGATCCTGCCGGAGAATCGCGGGCGCCCGGTGAGCGTCGACTGGCGCGTCCCCCATCGGAGCGATATCGCACGTCCGTCCCCGATCGCGAACGCGACGTGGCGCCGCCACCCGGCGGTGCGCGTGCCAGCTCGCTCGGCCTCGGCACCCTCGCGGCGCTCGCCGGGGCCGCCGCGACCGTGGTCCTGGGTGGCGTGATGGCCGTGTCCGGCGGACTGCTCATCGTGGCCGTTGTGACCGGTTATGCCATCGGATCGTCGGTCGCCGGGCGATCGCGGGCCGTGTGGATCGCC
>JANOIS010000205.1:0-5504 GCA_031407755.1 Chloroflexota bacterium
TCGCCCGCGACAAGCGCGGCGGGCCGCGCGATCCGCAGGACAACAGCAACCACGGGTCGGCTCTCCATGGGTACGCGGACCGAATGACGCACCCCCATGGTCGGGATCTGGTCGGTCGCGTTGCCGGGATGACGACCTCCGACCGCCCTGGTTCCAGGGTTTCGACCCTCGTCGCTCGGGACTTCGTCTCCGACCCGATGGCCACGGATTCCGGCCCGTCGCCGAGCCGCCGACCGACTGCCCAGGCGAGGTCCGGGGCCGCGTCCAGGGCCGGTGCAGGCGTCGGCGGTCCATCGGCGGTTTCGGTGAGGACTGGTAGCGCACAGGCGAATGACCGCTGCGGGCCGGTCGAGCCCGCGCTCGCCGCACGGACACCCGAAGCAGCTGGGGCAGGGGCGGTCGGTCGCGTGGCCACGCCACGGCGCGGTTCCGTCCGGACGCCCACGCCGCCCGCCTCGAACGCCACCGTGACCGTGCCATCGCGGTCCGTGCGGTAGACCCGAGCCCCGGCCGCGGCCAGCCGGTCCATCGTGGAGCGCGCCGGATGCCCATAATTGTTGTCCGCCCCGGCCGAGGCAACGGCGATCCGTGGCCGCACCGCCGCCACGAAGGCGTCGGTCGTCGCGGTCCGGCTGCCGTGATGGGCAACCTTGAGCAGATCCACCGGCGGCAGCCCGGCGGTCAGGAGTCGGGGATCGACCTCCTCCTCGATGTCGCCCGCAAGCAGGAACCGTCGCTGTCCCACGGCACCCAGCAGCACGACCGACACGTTGTTGACGCCGGTCCCGCTGTCCGCCGGCTCGGATGGGACCTCGCCTCGGATCGGCCACAGTACCCGCATCGTGATCTCGTCCACGGCCAGCCGGTCGCCCGCCGCGATCGACGTGCGAATCGGCGCCCCGGGAAGGGCCAATCGATCGAGCCAGGCCGCATAGCCGGGTCCCGGTCCGCGCATCCCGGGCTCCATCACCCGCGCTATCCGGTAGCGCGCCAGCAGCAGGGCCAGGCCAGCGACATGGTCCTCATGCGGGTGGGACAGGATGACCACATCGATCCGTCGATCCCACGGCGGGATCCGCCGATCAAGCTCGACCAACAGGCGATCGGGATCTGGTCCGCCATCGATGAGCAGGCGCCCACCGCGCGACCCCTCGACGAGGACCGCATCGCCCTGGCCGACGTCGAGCACGGTGACCCGGGCGACGCCCACCGGACGGGTGACCGCTACCGCCGTGGTGACCGCGATGGCGACGACCAGGCCGATCGTGGCGAGCCGCGCGGTCATCGACCGACGTACCGGGGTGCGCGCCGTCGACGCGGTCGGGTCGCGTGAGGTCGATGGTCGTGCCGCACCGCCGTGCCTGCCCAGCGACCCCAGCCGCCATGCCATGACGAAGCCGCCGAGGACGAGGGTGACCGCCCCCAGCGCCACGCCGACCGGTGGCTCAAAGGCGACACTCGCGAGGGGCACGCTTGCGGCCACGTCCACGATGCCGATCATCAGCCGGAGCGCGACCCAGCCAGGTGCCGCCAACACCGCCCCGACCACACCTGGTGCCCCCAGCGCCACGAGCATTCCACCAGCGAGGGCCACGATCCCGGCCGCCATCGCTGGCGCGACGATCGGCACGACCAGCAGGTTCACGACGGGGGAGATGACCGCCAGCCGACCGAACGACGCGAGGACGATCGGGAGCGTGGCAGCCTGGGCCGCCAGGGAGATCCCGAGACTTTCGGCGAGCCATCTCGGCAGTCGTCCACGGCCGAGTCGATCGATCCGGTCGGTCAGTGGCGTTGACCACGCGATGAGTCCGGCCGTGGCCAGCGTCGAGAGCTGGAAGCCGGCATCGCCAACGAGCGCGGGGTCGGCAAGGAGGAGCAGGAATGCCGCCCAGCCCAGAGCTGCCGCGGCGCGTCCGCTGCGCCCACTCTCGCGTGCGAACAGCACCACCCCCGCCATCGCGCCGGCACGCAGGACGGACGGCGAAGCACCGGCGAAAGCGATGTACACGACGATCGCCGCGGCCGTGACGATCGAACGTCTGCGCCGACCGAGCCGACCCGCCATCGCACCGATCGCCGCGGCCACGATCGCGATGTTCCAGCCGGAGATCGCCACCACGTGGCTGACACCAGCGGTCGTGAACGCCGCGGCCACGTCGCGGTCCACCCGGTCGCGCAGGCCGATCAGGATCCCCGCGGCGAGACCGGCCTCGGGCTCCGGAAGAACGCGCGTCAGCAGGTCGCCCGCGTCTCGACGCAAGCTCTCCAGGATCGTGCCGGGGTCCGTCGGTCGGGCAAGCAACGTCATGGACCTCGCATCGAGCGTGCCCCATGCGTTCAACCGGGCGAGGTACTGGCCATACGGGCTGTCCGGACGTGGCCTGGTGCGACCGCCGACCTCGATCCGGTCGCCGGGTTCGATCTGCGGGTAGCGAGGGAGGGTCGCGGCGACCCGGAACGCACCCGGGCCTGGCACCGTGCTTCGCAGGGTCGCGACCTGCTGTCCGTCCCGCGGCGATCCGACCGTTTCCACGGCCATCGTCCATGGACCGGAGCCCTCCGGGGTGCCCGCCATGACCGCTGCCGATGGGCCGGCCAAAGTCCTCGCCGACAGGACGAGGAGACCCATGGCGAAGGCGATCGCGAGACCGGCTCGGCGCCGCGGGATCCACAGCACGCTGACGAAGGTGAGTCCGGCCGCGACGATGACCACAGCCAGCATCCGCGGGTCATCGCCGGCCGCTGCCAGCGCTGCGACGGTCCCTCCCAGCGCCAGCCAGCCGCTCCGCGGCACGGTCAGGACACCGCCACGAGATCGCGAAGCTTCTCGAAAGTCTTCTCCCCGAGGACCCCGCGCGAGCGCAGCTCATCGATCGACGCGAACGGCGCCTCCTCGCGGGCGGTCATGATCTTCTGTGCGGTCGCCGGGCCGATGCCCGGCAGTTCCTCGAGCTCGGCCTGTGTCGCGCTGTTGATGTCCACCAGGGCCCCGGCGGGGTCCTCGCCGCCACCCGCACCAGCCGTGCCGGGCGAGGCCAGTCCGGGTGCATCGTCACGCGACGGCACACGCACCCGATCCCCGTCATGGAGCGTGGCGGCAAGGTTGAGGTCCGCCTCCGCCCGCGCGGTATCCACCCGTGGTCCATATCCTCCGGCAGCGGTGACCAGGTCCCCGATGCGCGAGCCCGCGGGCAGCCGGAACACCCCGGGTCGCGGCACCGCCCCGACCACCTCGACCACGATCTCGCCCGTCACCGGGACGCCGCCGGCACCCGACACACCAGCCGGATCCCCCGACATGCCCACCACCGGCAGTCCGCTTCCGCCGTCGACCAGCACCGTCCCGCCCGATCCGCCACCGGCCGCCAGCGCGAATGCCACGATCGCACACGCGATGGCGGCCCCGACCGTCGCCAGGACCCGCAGCAGCGAGCCAGCGATGACCGGGCGTGCCGCAGCAGGAGTCGCCGGATCGACGGCGGCCCCGCCAGGGCCAGATGGTGCGTCGAGCACGCGCCAGGGAGGATTCGAACCAGGTTCCACGTCGCACTCCGCCGGCGGGCGGGCCCCGACAAGCGACGACACGGCCAGGAACGACCGCGACGTCTCGCCACGTAGGGGGCACTTCCGACGCGGCGAGACGTCGAACGCAACACTACGCACGGTCGCTTAGCTGCGACTTATCTGGAAACCACTGTCGCGTCCCTGCAACTGTCCCCAAGGGGCACGGCGACGCCCTGCGCGGCTAATTGCGTGCAGACTGGGACGCAACATCCACGATCAACCTGTCAGGAGGCATTTCCATGGCCGTCGCCCGCGTGACCGAGATCAGTTCGACGTCCACCACCAGCTTTGACGACGCGATCGAGCAGGGCATCTCCCGCGCCACAAAGACCCTGCGCAACGTCCGCAGTGCCTGGGTCAAGGAGCAGCGTGTCGATGTCAGGGACGACCGGATCACCCAGTACCAGGTGAACCTGATGGTCACCTTCGTCCTGGACGACTGAGGGCGGCATGATGGATGCCCCCACCGTCCGCACGCGAGCAGAGGCGCAATGCGAGGCCCTGCTTGCCGGTGACATCGATCGCGCGTTCGAGGCCCTCAGCGAACAGCTCCGCGCCAACATGGGCGAGGTCATCGCGCAGCTGCCATTGCCCGTGACGGCTGCAACGGTCGAATCGGTCGAGCTAGCGGGTTCCGGCTATCTCGCGGTCATGCACCTGGTCGGCGAGACCGGCGAGGTACGCATGAACACGCGCTGGAAGGACCGTGATGGCGAGCCGACCATCGTCGAGGTCAGCCACGTCGTCGAAGCGCCAGCGTCGGAAGCCACCACCGACGCTGAGGCCGAAGCCGACTGACCGGCCCCCGGATCTGACCACGACGCGGACATGAAGACACGGTGGACGAGACCTGCGTCGTCATCCACCGTGCAACGATCTATGCGATCGGATCCCCACGAAACGGAAGCGATCCCGACCGGGGGAGCATGCTCTGGCATGCCGTGAACGTTACCTGGTTGCGAGTGAGTGACCTCGATCGTCGCCAGCCACCGTGTCCAGGCGACGGGCGGCAGCGGCGGTGCCGCGGCTGACGGCGGCAAGTCCGTGGACGAGACCACGCCGGACCATCGACGGCCGGGTCACGCGACCCAGGGCTGCCGCGTGGGCCATGCGGGCGTTGCGCGCCTCGCGGGCACGTTCATTGGCGATATCAAGGGCGATGTATGAGTAGTAGTGAAACATGGGACTAGGCTCCTGTCCGGCCATTGCCGGAAGATGAACGACGGGTCAGCGTGCGTGATCTCCCGCGAGGGTACGTAACCCGTATTCATTGGTGAAAAGGTTACTGGTGAACAGTAGCCGCTTGCGCCTAACCTGTCAAATGTCCTAGAGTGGTTACCACGATGAGTACCACCGCCTCGCTGACCACCACTGGGCATGCCCACGACATCCCGCTGGAAGGCACCTTCGACTTCCTGAACACCGATGACCTCGAGAATGGTTTCCCGCTCGATCGCCTGCCCACCCTGGATGACGCCCTGACCTGGTTCGTCGATCGAGGGGTCATCCATCACGAGGGCGCCGACCGCCTACGCGTCCAGACGACCGCCACACCATCAATCGCGACGCGCGAACTGACCCGCATCCGCGCCGTGCGCTCGGCCCTGCGCGAAGTCGCCGACTCCATCGCCGAGGAACGCGCGCCGCGCAGCGGTGCACTCGATACCGTCAATCGAGCCCTTCATGCCCGCCAGGTGATCGAACTGCTCCCGGCGCCCGATGGGGTCAGCGTGGATCACCGTCATGTCGGTGACCCGATCGATGATGCCCTGGCGCGCCTGGCAGACCCGTTCGTCCGCGAGCTGTCGGGCGGTCACCCTGAGCGGATCCGGATCTGCGACAACGACCGCTGCCGGTGGGTCTTCTACGACACCTCGCGAACCGGCCGCCGCCGCTGGTGCGACATGTCCACCTGCGGCAATCGGGCCAAGGCCGCC
>JANOIS010000241.1:0-6459 GCA_031407755.1 Chloroflexota bacterium
GATCACCGCCGGGCCGCGTGTAAAAGACGAACAGGTAGCGGTTGGTGGCAAAGGCCGGGTGGAAGGCAAGACCCAGGAGTCCGCGCTCCCCGCCGGCTTCGATCCTTGAGGCGATGTTCAGGAACGACCCGGACTGGAGGGACCGGCCGATGACGACGCGAACCTGGCCGCCGCGCTCCACGATGAACAGCCGTCCGCTTCCGTCGCCCGCGTGGGTCACCCCGAGCGGGCTGCTCAGACCACCGGTCACGCGTACGACCGTCAGCTGCCCGGAGGACAGGGCCGTTGGCGCCACCGCCGAGGTCGCTGGATCGGCGGGCGTCGTTCCGGCCGTCGCGGGCCCCACCGTACCCACCGCCACCGCCACCGACGCAAGCAGGGCGAGAGCGAGGAGCGGGCGTCGTCGGCTGGTTGGCAACATGATCAGACCTCCGGTGCTGTTGACGCCTCTCGTTCCGCCACACGCTGCTGGTCGAATGCCCGACCGCGATCGCGGTCGCGCTCGTGCCTCGTGAGCAGTCGCTTGCGCAGCCGGATCGACAGCGGCGTCACCTCGACGAGCTCGTCGTCCGAGATGAACTCGAGCGCCGTCTCCAGGGTGATCGGGCGGGCTGGCGTCAGGCGCAGCGACTCGTCATGCGAGTGGGTCCGGATGTTGGTCAGCTTCTTTTCCTTGGTCGGGTTGACGTCCATATCCCCCGAGCGACTGTTCTCGCCGACGATCATCCCCTCGTAGACCTCGACCCCGGCGCCGATGAACAGCTCCGCCCGCTGCTCAAGGTTGAACAGCCCATAGGCGTTGGACATGCCCCCTCGGTCACTGACCAGCACCCCGTCCGTCCGGTGGGTGAGCTCGCCCGCCCAAGGGCCGTAGCCCTCGCCGATCTGGTGCAGGAGTGCCGTGCCGCGGGTGTCGGTGAGCAGCTGCCCTCGATAGCCGATCAGACCCCGGACCGGCAGGACGTACTCCATCCGAACACGGCCGTCCGTGTCCGTGCTGATCTGTTCCAGACGCCCTCCACGGCCGGCCATCGCCCCCTGGATCTCGCCGATGTAGTCGGGTGGGATATCGATCGTGACCCGCTCGTACGGCTCCTGCACCTGGCCGTCCACGTTCCGCAGCAGCACCTCGGGCCGCGATGCGGTCAGCTCGAACCCTTCGCGACGCATCTGCTCGATCAGCACCGCCAGCTGGAGTTCGCCACGCCCGCGGACCTCGAACGCCTCGGAGCTGTCCGCGGGCCGGACCTCGATCGAGACGTTGCCCAGGACCTCCTTCTCGAGGCGGGCCTTGATCTGGCGACTCGTGACGAACTTGCCCTCACGGCCGCTGAGCGGCGAGGTATTGACCCCGAACGTCATGCGCAGCGTGGGTGCATCGACATCGAGTCGCGCCAGCGGGCGCGGGTCGGCCGGATCGGTGAGCGTGTCGCCGATGGTCACCTCGGGCAGGCCGGCGACGCTGACGATGTCGCCCGGCCCGGCCTGGACGACGTCCACGCGATCGATCCCATGGGCGGTCTGGAGGCTGGTGACGGTGCCCTGCAGCGTGACCGTGCGGCCCGGCTCCACGGTCCCGTCGGTATCGTCAGCCTGCTCGCGCACGACGGTGATGCGCTGACCGACCCGGATCGTCCCGTTCCAGATGCGCCCCACGGCCATCCGGCCGACGTAGTCGTTCGCCGAGAGGTTGGTGACGAGCAACTGGAGTGGGTGGCCGGGCGTGTAGGTCGGCGGCGGCGTGACCCTGACCAGCAGATCGAGCAGAGGGCGGAGATCCGTTCCGGGGTCGTCCAGCGAGATCGTGGCCGTGCCCGCCTTGGCGTTGGTATAGACGACCGGGAAGTCGATCTGATGCGCGTCGGCGCCAAGGTCCATGAACAACTCGTAGACGGCGTCGAGGACCTCCGCCGGCCGGGCATCCGAGCGATCGATCTTGTTGAGCGCGACGACGACGGGCAGATGGCGGGCCATCGCCTTCTGGAGCACGTAGCGGGTCTGCGGCAGCGGCCCTTCCGCGGCATCCACAAGGAGCAGGACGCTGTCCACCATGAGCAGCGAACGCTCGACTTCGCCGCCGAAGTCGGCGTGGCCGGGCGTGTCCACGATGTTGAGCCGCACGTCGCCGTGATCGATCGTCGTCTGCTTGGCGAGGATCGTGATGCCCTTTTCGCGCTCCAGATCGCCCGAGTCCATGACCCTGTCCACGAGGGTCTGGTTCGCCCGAAAGGTGCCGGTCTGGCGAAGCATGGCGTCCACCAGCGTCGTCTTGCCATGGTCGACGTGGGCGACGATAGCCACGTTGCGCAGGTCGTCGCGAGTTCGCGTGGTATCGATGGGCTCGGGCACAGGCGTACGGGTCTCCGGAGTCAGGTGCGGGCGGCCGATTGTGCCACGGAACGCCTGCTAGCATCTGGCCCGATGACCGTTGCCGCCGTGATCCTGTCCGCTACCGCCGAGGAAGCCCTCGCCCCGACGCTCGGCCAGGCTCGCGTCCGTCGGCTGGTGGACATCGCCTGGTCCGGTGGTGCCCTGCCGGTCGTCGTCGTGTCGCCGGATGGGGACGGTGCTGTTGCCGCGGCGCTCGTGGGATCGGAGGCGATCCACGGCCCTGCCGCTCCGGCCGAGGGCGGCCCGGCCGCTCAGATGGTCCGCGGCGCAGAGCTGGCGCAGGCCGAGGTTCGCGACACGACGGCGGTCCTGCTGTGGCCGGCACGCATGACCTGGGTCGGTCCCGAGACGATCACCTCGCTCATCGAGGCCCACGGTGTCGCGCCCGGCGAGCTGCTCCGACCGGCCTGGAACGGCAGGCCGGGTTGGCCTGTTCTCGTGCCGACGGGCGTCCTCGACGCGCTGCGGAACGCGTCTGCCGACCAGATGGAACCAGACCTGATCGAGAGGCTTGCCGCGTCCATGCCGACGCGCCTCATCGAGGTCGGCGACCCGGGCGTGGTTCACGACGTCGAGACGGCGTTCGCGGATTTGCCGCCCTACGATGGGCCTCCGGACCCTCCCGCCGGCCACACCCACGAATGGGGCGACGACATCGCGGGCGAAGGCTGACGCGGGGCGCTCGCTCACCTCGGGCTGCCCGCCGGCGCACCTTCTCGGCCTGCCGCAGCGCCCGGCCCGACCTACCAGTCACAGCCAGCTTCGCTCTGCTTCATCCAGCGTGTTATGCGGCGGTCACGGGCGGTTCATCACGTGACCGTCGCAACCCGTCGCGCAGACGCGCCAGCGGGACCGTCGCCAGCGCGATCCCGCCGATGACCAGTCCGACGCCAAACAACTGAACGAGGGACGGTCGTTCCGCCAGCAGGACCATGCTGAGGACCACCGTCGTCGGCGGCTGCACCAGCAGGATGACCGAGGTGACCATCGCCGGCAGCCGGGGCAACGAGATCGAGATGAGCAGGTAGCCGATCGACTGCGAGGTGATCCCCAGCATCGCCAGCCAGAACAGGCTGGCCGGCGCCGGCGCCAGGTCCAGGTCCCCGCCCACCAGGCCAACCCCCGTTGCGCCGAACGCGACCGCGAACGTGGCGATCGCCACCGGCCCCGCAGGACGTCGCGGATCGCGACCACCGATCCGGATGATGAGCAGGTACGCGCTGTAACAGATGGCGGTCAGCACACCGAGCACCACGCCGAGAGCCGGGTCCGCGCCGTAGGCCCCGGAGCCGACCACGCCCGAGATCAGCACGACCCCGATGAGCACGACCGGGAGAGCCGCGAGCGTGGCCCGCGACGGTCGTTCGCCCAGGACCAGCCAGGCCACGACGCCGACGATGAGGACCTGCAGGTTGCCGAGTACGGTCGCGAGGCCAGCCCCGACGAACTCGATGGCGTGATGCCAGAAGAGCAGGTCGCCGGCAAAGAAGAGCCCGGCGATGACCGCGAGGCGCCGTGCACGACTCGGCAGTGGCCCGTATCGGCGGCGCTCAGCGAGGGCGACCAGGACAAGCAACGGCAGGCCGAACAGGGCTCGGTATACGGTTCCGGTGGACGGCGAGACATCAGCGTAGCGGTAGAAGATCCCGGAGAACGCGATGCACAACGCCCCGATGAGGGCCGCGAGGCGCGGCCGCCGGGCGATGGCATCCAGCGGTCCGATGCCGAGACTCATGTCGACCACCGAAGATGCCGGGGTCATCCGGCGATCAGCCGGCCGGCGATGTCGACGGCGTCTTGTCCGGCAGGCCCACGAATCGCAGCCCCAGTTCCTCGTATTGCCCGGCATCCGGCACGGACGGGGCCTCCAGCATCGGGTCGTTGCCCGACTGCGTCTTTGGGAAGGCCATGACCTCGCGGATGTTGGTCTGCCGCGCCAGCAGGGCCGCCCAACGGTCGATGCCCAGGGCGATGCCCCCGTGCGGCGGCGCTCCGTAGTCGAAGGCGTCGAGGACCGCCCCGAACTTGTCGTGCATGCCCGCAAGCGTGTGGCCCTGGAGCTGGAAACTGCGTTCCAGGAGGTCACGCCGATGGATCCGGATGGACCCGCCACCCAGCTCCCAGCCGTTGAGCGCCAGGTCGTACTGGAGCGCCCGGGCGTGGCCGGCGGGATCGTCGGGCGACGGCCGTGTCGGGTCGCCGGATGCCGTCACGAGCAGCGCCTCATCGTCCGGGACCACGCCGCTGAACGGGTTGTGGGTGGCGTCCCAACGGCCTTGCTCCTCGTCCCATTTGTACATCGGAAAGCGGTTGACCCAGAGGTAGGCGAGGACATCCGGGTCGGCAAGACCGAGCCGCTCGCCGATCTCCACGCGCAGGCGACCGAGCACGTCGGCCGTGATCGGTGCTCGATCAGCGATGATGAGGATGAGATCACCCTCCCCCGCCCCGGTCACCTCCACGATCGCGCGCTGTGCCGCTTCCGTGAGGAACTTGGCGATCGGGCTCTTGATCTCGCCGCCGGACTCGAGGGCGAGATAGGCAAGGCCCCTGGCCCCGAACCGCCTGGCCCGCTCGGTCAGGTCGTCGATCTCGCGACGGGTCACGCCGGCCATCCCGGGCGCGACGATGGCCTTGACCCGACCGCCGCCGGCGAGGGCCTCGTCGAAGACCTTGAAGCCGGACGCCGATCCGAGGGCCGGGGCGAGGTCGATCAACTCCATCCCGAAGCGCACATCCGGCTTGTCGCTGCCGAAGCGTTCGATCGCCTCATCGTAGGTGAACCGCGGGAACGGCACCGTCGCGAGAGGCCGGTCCGACGCGGTCGCCCGCGAGACCTCGATGACCATCGATTCGATGAAGGCCATCACGGATTCCTCGTCGACGAAGCTCATCTCGAGGTCGAGCTGGGTGAACTCCGGCTGGCGGTCGCCGCGCAGGTCCTCGTCGCGGTAGCACCGGGCGATCTGGAAGTAGCGGTCCATGCCCGCGACCATCAGCAACTGCTTGAGCTGCTGTGGGCTCTGGGGCAGGGCGTACACGCTGCCCGGCTGGAGGCGGCTCGGGACGATGAAGTCGCGGGCACCCTCCGGCGTGCTCTTGATGAGGGTCGGTGTCTCGACCTCGACGAAGCCGTTGGCGTGGTGGACCTCGCGGATCGCCTGGACCATGCGGGAGCGGAGCATCAGACGCTCGGCCATCGGCTGGCGGCGGATATCGAGGTAGCGGTACTTGAGCCGGAGGATCTCGTCGACCGGCGCATCCGCGTCGTTGATATAAAACGGTGGGGTCTTCGACTCGGACAGGATCTCGAACGCCGTCGCGCGCAGCTCGATCCCGCCGGTGGGGAGCTTGTGGTTCTCCGTTCCGGCCAGGCGGTGCGCGACATCACCCGTGACGTGGACGACGAATTCGCTGCGGACGCGGCTGGCCATCCCGTGGGCGTCGGGCGCATCCGCCCTGTCGATGACGACCTGGGTGATCCCGTGCCGATCCCTGACGTCCAGGAAGATCAGCTGCCCATGATCGCGTCGCCGATGGACCCACCCGGACAGGCTGGCTGGGGCACCCGCGTCGGCGGAGCGGAGCTCGCCGCAGGTATGCGTTCGATACGGCGTGGCGAGGCTGGCGGAAGGTTCGGTCATCGTCGCCGTATGGTAGTCGGGCGCCGCGACCCACGGCAGGATGACCCGGTGACCCGCTCCAGGAGCTCCGCCTCTCCGCCAAATGCTCGTCTCCGGAACGTTAGGCGGACACTTCGTCGCTCCGACCCCCGATTCGCCGCACAAACGAGGCTCAGCCAGGTAGCGCCACGCACGATCACGCGCGGGTTGGTGGCCGAGGACCCGACCACGGAGGCCATCTCACCGCCGAAGGCTCCCCCCGACGAGCATTTGGCGGAGTCGTAAACGAAGCTGAGAGGCTGCTCCCCCGGGCGAGACGCCTCGCGGGTCTACCGCGTGATCCAGGACGCCAAGGCTGCGTCCGCGAAGTAGCCTGCTCGGCCCTCAGGCTGACACATCCCGGATGGCCGGCACGTTCCAGCCGATCAACTCGCAGCCGAGGTAG
>JANOIS010000245.1:0-1676 GCA_031407755.1 Chloroflexota bacterium
GAGGGGGTCCGGCCGGGCGTGCTCCGGCTGGCGGACGGCGCGGGACTCGCCCGGGACGGGTCGTGGTTCGCCGGGATCACCCCCGACAGCCCGCCGCTGACAACGCTGACCGAAGGTCCCGTGCCGCCCGTCGCGCACGACGCCCTCCGATCGATCCTCGAGCGCGCCGCCGGCGGCGACGCCCTGACGGAGGCGCAGATCGTCCGGCTCTTCGAGGCTCGCGACGGCGAGGTGCGGCTCGTGACGGAGGCCGCCGACGACCTTCGACGAGCCACCAACGGCGACGAGGTCACGTACGTCGTCAACCGCAACATCAACTACACGAACGTGTGCACGTACCGCTGCCAGTTCTGTGCCTTCAGCAAGGGCAAGCTCGCGGAGAACCTCCGGGGGAAGCCGTATCTGCTGCCCCTCGAGGAGATCGTCCGGCGCAGCCACGAGGCCTGGGAGCGTGGCGCCACCGAGGTCTGCCTCCAGGGCGGCATCCACCCCGATTTCACCGGGGACTTCTATCTCGACGTGATCCGGGCGATCAAGGCAGACCTGCCGACCATGCATGTCCATGCCTTCTCGCCGCTCGAGGTCAGCCAGGGCGCCCGGACGCTCGGGATCGGGCTGGAGGCGTACCTCGGTCGACTCCGCGACGCCGGCCTGGGCAGCCTCCCGGGCACCGCCGCCGAGATCCTCGACGACGAGATCCGGGCGATCATCTGCCCGGACAAGCTCCGTACCGCCGAGTGGGCCGAGGTGATCGAGGCGGCTCACCACGTGGGTCTGCGGACGACGAGCACGATCATGTTCGGCCACGTGGAGGGCTACGACACCTGGGCCCGTCACCTGCTCGTGCTGCGGGGGATCCAGGAGCGGACCGGCGGGATCACCGAGTTCGTCCCGCTCCCGTTCGTCCATCTCGAGGCACCGATGTATCTCAAGGGTCGTGCCCGGCGTGGGCCGACCTACCGCGAGTCGGTCCTCATGCATGCGGTCAGCCGGCTCGCTCTCCATCCGCTGATCCCGAGGATCCAGGCCTCCTGGGTGAAGCTCGGTCCGACCGGCGCGGCGGCCGCGCTCCAGAGCGGCGCAAACGACATGGGCGGGACGCTCATGAACGAGTCGATCTCGCGAGCCGCAGGTGCCGCCCATGGCCAGGAGCTGGCGCCGGAGGCGATGGAGGCGCTCATCGGATCGATCGGTCGCCAACCTCGCCAGCGCACGACGCTCTACGGCCGACCCACCGACGAGCAGGTCCACCGCTCATTCGGTGCGCCGCCGCTCTCGGACCTGATCCAGCCGACGGACTTGCGGTTCCTCCGGCCTGCAAGGACGGCCGCCTCGGCCTGATCAGCGGCGTGGAGAGTTGATCCGGTGTGGACAGGTGCGCGGCGCGGCCCGTCGCTCCGCCAGAAACTCAGTCCCGAGGTCCAGCAGCCGGACGTTCCAGAGGACCTCGGTCACCGCTCGACCAGCGTGCCGCGCAACTGCGCGACGGCCCGCTTCAGGGGTCGATGGGCGTCTTCCGGTGGAAAGTCGGGGAACGGGTGGGCGGCGATGGCTTCCTCCATCGACGTCTCGCCGTCGTGGATGCACCTGGCCAGCTGAGCGAGCACTGCGAACGAGGACGCCTGGGCATCCGCGAAGGCACGTCCCGCATGGTCGCCGTGGCCGGGCACGATGAC
>JANOIS010000286.1:0-3180 GCA_031407755.1 Chloroflexota bacterium
TTCTCAAGGGCTCGCCGGATCCATTTCGGCGGGCTCTTTTTCATTGGAACGGCCGATGCCCCCGGATCCGGTGTGTCCGGGCTCAGCCACCGGCGGCCGCGATGAGCGGAGCAAGCAGCGCTCCAAGGTCGGTGTCGTAGACCCCGCGATCGACCCGCGCGACGACGATCCGATCGAATGCCGGAAGGCTCGCGACGAGCGACGGGTGGTCCGAGAGGTCACCTAGGTGGACCCAGACGCTGTCACGGAACCAGGGAGCGATGCGCCGCATGTTCGTGCCGTAGAAGCTGTCGTACACGATGAGTGTGCTGCCCTCGACGGCGGCGGCCGCCGTGTCGACCCGGAACGTTGCCACATCGCGCGCGTTGTCGATATCGATCCCGAGGTCGATCGTGCCCTCCTCGACCGCGACGCCCGGTCGGATGACGAGCCTGGGCACGCGCTCTCTGGCGGGCAGGCCGATGAGCCGTGACAGGTCCGTCTCGTAGTTGGCGAAGCCGTCGGTCGGGACCTGGTCCTCGCTCCACAGCCCGGGCGCGAGGGACTCGATAAGGCCTTTGGTCGCGACCAGCGCCCCGAGCGGCGTCCAGTGCGTGTCCTGGGCGAAGTACAGCGGTCGATCCGGGTCGGCGGCGTGCGCCTGCTCGAGCCGCGACCAGACCTCCACCGCGACCTGCGTCCGGGCGGCCATCCCGGCCCGAAGCGCCTCGCGCGAGCGGTCCGCGCAGGACGTCCCGAGCCCGCTGCCCGGGACGATTCGCTCGGGGTAGATGACGTGCTTGTCCGGCGGGACGGTGAACCTGAACTCGATGCCGACCGCAGCCAGCTGCGTCGTCACCGTGTCCAGGCCGGCCAGCACCTCGGCCGCGCTGAACCTGCAGACCGGCCGGACCTCGGTGATCGTGAACAGCCATCCTTCGCGGCCGACGATGACGTCCGGGTTGGGTGAGCCGCCGAGCAACGCGTAGTCGATGGCGCCGTACGCCCGAGCGGCCACGTTCCGCAGGGGGAAGGACTCGGCCACCCAGCGATCGACCGCGGCGTACGTCGCCGGATCGCCGACGGTCGTCGTGTCGAACGTGGGTAGGCTCGCCGGGTCGCCTCCCTCGATATCGGTCGGGCGGAACCCGGCCAGCAGAGCCAGCGCTGGGATGATCAAGACCAACAGGAACCCCGCGATGACCACGCGTTCCTCGCGACTCCCCGCGGCCGCGGTGGGGGTCGTCCTGTCGATCAGCGGGTCGTGCATCGGGCTCAGAACTGGAAGTACAGGAACGGGCTGAAGTCGCCTGCGACAAGGAAGGCGATGGACGCCGGGAGGATGAGGCCGACGGCGGCCAGCCGCAGGATCCGCATTCGCGGCGTCGTGACTCGCTCCAGGCGCACGCCGGTGACCCACTCGCGCGGCAGCAGGACGCTGGCGCAGCCGATGGCGATGGCCACGGCCGCGAGGGGATCGAGGGCGCGTGACACCTCGGCGGGCAGGGCCACGGTCGGATGGGCGAGCGCGCCGATGAACCCGAGCGCATAGTCGAGATCAGGCGAGCGGAACAGGATCCAGGCGAACAGCACCAGGCCGATGGTCCGGGCCTGGCCCAGTCGGTCGCTCCGGTCATCGTCTGCCGCCCCACCGATCCCGGTCATCCGCTCGACGAGCAGGACAGCGCCGTGGAAGGCGCCCCACAGGACGAACGTCCAGGCGGCGCCGTGCCACAGCCCGGTGACCAGGAACACGATGATGAGGTTGCGGTAGGTGGCGAGGCCGGAGCCGCGGTTGCCGCCCAGCGGGATGTACAGGTAGTCACGGAACCAGCGCGACAGCGACATGTGCCAGCGCCGCCAGAACTCGGTGACGGAGCGGGCCGCGTATGGCCGCGCGAAGTTCTCGGGCAGATGGATACCGAACATCATCGCCAGGCCCAGGGCCATGTCGCTGTAGCCGCTGAAGTCGAAGTACAGCTGCACCGCGTAGGCCACGACGCCGAGGATCGCGGCGAGGGTGCCGAGCTCGCCCGGTGGGGTGGCGAAGATCGCATCCGCCACGGGCGCGACCGTGTCCGCGATGAGCACCTTCTTGCCCAGGCCATGGCAGAAGCGATAGATCCCGGCGACGAACAGCGACGTCGACTCGGTGCGGGCGACGAGTTGGTCGCGGATCTCGTGGAAGCGCACGATCGGCCCCGCGATGAGCTGCGGGAAGAACGCGATGTAGAGCGCGAAATCGATGGGCGAGGCGAGGTGGCGGGCCGTGCCCCGATAGATGTCCACGAGGTAGCTCAGCGCGTGGAAGGTGTAGAACGAGATGCCGATGGGCAACACGATGTCCGCCCAGGGCAGGCCCGCCACCCCGACCGCGCCGGCCACCCCGTTGAGCGTGTCGACCGTGAAGTTCGCGTACTTGAACCAGACCAGGAGGCCCACGTTCATGATCACGGCGATGGCCAGGATCGCTCGGGCGCGATCTCGCCGACCGCCGTCCATCGAGCGCTCGACAGCGAGGCCCAGGACGTCGTTCAGCCCCATGGACACGAGCAGCACGAGCACGATCCAGCCCGCGCCCCACGTGTAGAAGAGCAGGCTGGCGGCGAGCAGGAATGCGTTGCGCAGCCGTCGCGGGACGAGGTAGTAGCCGATGACGACGACGGGCAGGAAGAAGAACAGGAAGGTGATCGAGGAGAAGACCATCGCGGGCGATGGTAGGCCGCGCGGCGGGTCCCGTCAGGCGGTCTGCGCGCGCACGGCCGGGCCGAGGACGCTCATCGCGCACCTGCCCGGGCCGCCACGGCCCGGGCCAGACCCAGGATCTGGGCGGGGCCGGTGCCACAGCACCCGCCGATCCAGCCCGCGCCCAGGGTGGTCCAGTCCGCGGCAACGCTCGGGTCGAACGCCCCGTCTGCGTCCGCGGCCACCCAGCGCCGAGCGGTCGCGTCCCAGGCGTCGCCACCGTTGGGGTAGGCGATGAGCGGCAGGTCCGTGACCGCCTGCGCCGCGGCCAGCAGTGCCGGCAGATGGCGGGGCGCCGTGCAGTTCACGCCGACCGCGATGATCCCGGCCGCCCCCTCGGCCACGGCCATGGCTGCCTCGATCGGCTCACCGGCCGCCGTGGACCGCCCGTCGCGGCATTGGTACGACAGCCAGGCCCTCGCCCCGCGTTCCTCCACCAGCCGGACCAGCACCTCG
>JANOIS010000325.1:0-4142 GCA_031407755.1 Chloroflexota bacterium
AGGTCAAGGCTCGCGTCACGGAGATGCTCGAGCTCGTCGAGCTGCCGGGCTACGAGCGTCGCAAGCCGACCCAGATCTCCGGCGGCCAGGCGCAGCGTGTGGCCCGCGCTCGGGCGCTCATCAATCGGCCGGCCGTCCTGCAGCTGGACGAGCCGCTCGGCGCCCTCGATCTCAAGCTCCGCCGGCAGATGCAGGTCGAACTCAAACGCATCCAGCAGGAGGTCGGGATCACGTTCATCTACGTGACCCACGACCAGGAGGAGGCGATGACGATGTCGGATCGGATCGCCGTGATGAACAAGGGGCGCTACGAACAGCTCGGTGATCCGGCGGGCCTGTACGAACGGCCGGCGACCCGTTTCGTTGCGGGTTTCCTCGGTATCAGCAACCTGCTGACCGGCACCGTCGAGGGCGTCGCGTCGGGCTACACCAGCGTGCGACTCGCGAACGACGCCGTGGTCCGCGCACCCAGCGCTGCCGTAGGCGGCCACACGCAGGTCGATGTCGGCGTTCGCCCGGAGAAGATCCGGCTGCGCGAGCCGTCCGAGGACCCGCCGAGCGGACACAACCAGCTCGACGGCGTCGTTCGCGACGCGTCGTACCTCGGTGTCAGCACCCAGTATGTGATCGAAACTCGGGGGCGAGTTCGTCTCACGGTCTACGAACAGAACGTGGAGCGCGCCAGTCGCGCCGAGCTGTGGGCCCCAGGCGAAGCCGTTCGAATGACCTGGTCACCAGACCATAGCTTCGTGGTCGGTGCCGAGGGCACCAGCGACGCCCCCACGATCGAACCCGATAGCGAACCCGAGCTTGCAATCGCCAACCCGGCCTGACGCCGGTCCATCCCACCCGAGGAGCATGATGAACGACGAACGATCCTGGATCAGCAACCCACTCACCCGCCGGCGGTTCATCGCCGGCACGGCCCTGACCGGGACGGCCGCGTTCCTGGCCGCCTGCGGGACGGGTGGCACCGGCGGCACGACCAGCGCGGCACCAACGGCGGCCCCGACCGTCGGCCCGTCCGCCTCCGGTGACGCCTCCGCCTCTGTGGATCCGGGACCAGCCCAGTCGCCGGACGCCGAGCTCAACTTCGCCAACTGGCCACTCTACATCGACACGGACGACGCGGACGCGACCCAGCACAAGACGCTGGAGGACTTCAAGGCGAAGTACGGGACGACCGTGAACTACTCCGAGATCATCAACGACAACGAGGAGTTCTTCGGCACGATCCAGCCCGCCCTCCAGGGTGGGCAGGACGCCGGATGGGACCTTATCGTCGTGACGGACTTCATGGCTGCTCGGCTCATCCGCCTGGGCTGGACGGAGACATTCGATCTCGCCAACATGCCGAACAAGGTGGCCAACCTCCAGGATGCTTACGTCGGCGTCGATTTCGACCCGACCGACGACCACCACGCCCCGTGGCAGTCGGGCATGACGGGTCTCGGTTATGACAGCGCGGTGACCGGCGAACTGACCAGCCTCGAGTCGTTCTGGACCGCCGATCCGCGCTGGGCGGGCAAGGTCACGTACCTGTCCGAGATGCGTGACACGGTGGGCCTGGCCATGTTCCGCCTGGGCTCGGACCCGAGTCAGACCACCACGGAGACCTTTGACGCGGCGCTGGCCGAGATCCAGAAGGCGGTCGATGCCGATATCGTCCGCGCGTTCACCGGTAACGAGTATGCCGAGGACCTGGTCGGTGGCAACGTCGTCCTGGCCATGGCCTGGTCCGGCGACATCATCGCCAAGCAGGCCGAGAAGGCAACGCTGGCCTGGACCCTGCCCGACGAGGGCGGGATGCTGTGGACGGACAACATGCTCATCCCCAAGGGCGCCATGCACAAATACACCGCCGAGCTGTTCATCGACTTCGTGTACGACCCGGCCATCGCCGCGCAGATCGCTGCCTGGGTCAATTACGTGACCCCGGTCAAGGGCGCCAAGGAGGCCCTCGCGGCCGATGATCCGGAGCTTGCCGAGAGCCCGCTCATCTTTCCGCCGGACGAGGTTCTGGCCAAGGTCCGCATCTTCAAGACGCTGACCGAGGCGGAAGAGAAGGAATACAACGACAAGTTCTCACGAACGACGGGCAACTAACACCCGGGAGGTAGCTCGACCATGGGCGCGCGGCAGCGGATCCAGCGCCTGACGCCATACCTGCTGCTCGCGCCCGGCATCCTGTGGCTGCTCGTGTTCTACGTGTACCCGAGCATCCAGATGTTCATCAGCTCGTTCTGGTCCGGGAGCCTGGAGACGGGCTATGTGCCATCCATCTCCAACTGGACCACCTACACCGCGGCCATCGAGCGCTACGGTGAACAGTTCGGCCGGTCCATCGTGTATGGCGCCGCGGCGACCGTGGTGTGCTTCCTGATCGCCTACCCGCTGGCCTACACGATCGCCTTCCGCGGCGGGCGCTACAAGAGCCTGCTGCTGTTCATGGTCATCGCCCCGTTCTTCACAAGCTTCCTGCTCCGCACCCAGAGCTGGAAGATCATCCTGGGCGACGACGGGATCTTGTTCGGGCCGCTCAAGGACCTCGGGTTGCTCGGGCCGGATTTCCGGGTGCTGGCCACACCGGCCGCGGTGGTCGCCGGCATCGCCTACAACTTCCTGCCATTCATGACCCTGCCGATCTACGTCTCCCTCGAGAAGATCGACGGGCGTCTGGTCGAGGCGGCCAAGGACCTGTTCGCGGGCCCGTGGCGGCCCGGCGGGACCATCGCCGGGGCCATCGTCGGGGCCGTGCTGCTCGGCGGTCTGGCCGTCGCATTCGAGTACGCGGTCGTACCCTTCGCCATCGCCGGGCTCGTGGCCGGTGTGCTGCTGGGGACCCTGTTCCTGTCCGAGTCGTTCATCCGGATCATCCTGCCGCTGTCGCTGCCCGGGGTATTCGCGGGGTCGCTCCTGACGTTCATCCCGGCGATGGGCGATTTCGTGAACGCCGAGTTGCTCGGGAATGCCCAGACGCGGATGATCGGCAACGTCATCCAGAGCCGGTTCCTGGAAAACAACGACTATCCGACCGCGGCCGCGCTCAGCTTCATCCTGATGGCCGGCATCCTCATCGCGGTCGCGGTCTATGCCCGCGTGCTGGGCACCGAAGAACTGACGAGCTCCCGATGACCAACGCCACTACCCCCGCCACCAGCGCCCTGCCTCGCCCGCCGATGGCCAGGCTCGCGCGCTTCTTCGATCGATATCTGCTGTATGTCTACACGGCCTTCGCGATCCTGTACCTGATGCTGCCGGTCGCAGTGATGGCCCTGTTCTCATTCAACGATCCACCCGGGAAGAGCAATCTGCTGTGGCACGGCTTTTCGCTCGACGCATGGCTGGACCCCTTCGGCGTGCCGCAGCTGTTCAACGTGGTCATGACCAGCCTCCTCGTGGCGGTGCTGTCCACGCTGGCCGCGACGACCCTGGGCACGCTCATCGCGCTGGCCCTGGTGCGCTACGGCTTCCGGGGCTCGAGTGCCACCAATGTGCTCATCTTCCTGCCCATGGCGACGCCGGAGATCGTGCTGGGTGCCTCGCTCCTGACCCTGTTCGTCGCGATCGGCGATCCGCCGTTCTTCCCGACCAGCCTCCTGACCATCCTGATCGCCCACATCATGTTCAACATCAGCTATGTCGTCGTGACCGTCCGGGCGCGACTGTATGGCTTTGACCGTCATCTCGAGGAGGCCGCGATGGATCTCGGCGCCAACGAGTGGACGACGTTCTGGAAGGTGACCTTCCCGATGATCCTGCCCGGGATCCTGGCGGCGGCGCTGCTGGCGTTCAGCCTGTCCATCGACGATTACGTCATCACGAGCTTCACGGCCGGCCGGACCTCGACCTTCCCGATCTTCATCTGGGGCTCGGCACGGGTCGGCGTCCCGGTACAGGTCAACGTCATCGGCACGGCGTTCTTCCTGATCGCGGTCGGTTTCGTGGCGTTGACGACGTATCTCGGCTCGCGGGCCAACCGGCCCCTGCCACCACCGGCGCGACCCGATCCCGAGCTATCGCGAGGCGTGCCGACCATGCCGATCGTGCCTGTCCGCCCGACGACCGTGCCGAAAGCTGAGGCCTGACCGTGATCGATACTTCCCCGGCCGTCCCTCGCGTCGCCACCGCGCCGCTCCCGG
>JANOIS010000362.1:0-18446 GCA_031407755.1 Chloroflexota bacterium
GCTGACGGATGTCGCCAGCGGCCAGCCGTTCCGCATCGCGGACCACGCAGGCTCGGTCATCATCATCGAGACGATGGCCATCTGGTGCACCAACTGTCGGGTCCAGCAGGACGACGTCCAGACCGCGCTGGCACGACTCCCGGCGGACAACGTTGTGTATGTCGTGCTGGATGTGGACCCCAACGAAGATGCTGCGAGCCTGGCTGATTATCAGGTCCAGCACGGCTACAAGGGCCGTTACGCGATCGCCGAAACGGCTGTCGCGCGCGCCCTGGCGACCGAGTTCGGCGACCTGATCCTCAATCCGCCATCGACGCCGATGATCGTCGTCGGTACGGACGGCACGGTGACGATGACCGAGTTCGGCCACAAGAGCGTCGATGAGATCGTCGCCCTGGCCGAATCCCACGGGGCCTGACCTGGACGGTTTGTGGCTCGCGTTCACACTCGGTATCGGTAGCGCCGCGAGTCCCTGCCTGCTGCCGCTGTATCCGAGCTTTCTCGCCTACCTGTCGGCCAACACGAGCGCCCTGGCTGGACGGCGCGCGACCGGCCTGCTGGGGCTGATCATCCTGGGCGGCGTGCTGACCACGATGCTCGTGGTCGCCGTCGTGCTGGTCATCGTGTCCGTCCCGATCGGCAGCCTCCTCGGATACCTGATCCCGGTCGTCGATGGCCTGCTCATCGTGCTCGGTGTGTTGCTCCTGCTCGGGCGCAACCCGTTCGAACGACTTCCGGGCGCGTCGGTCCCGATCGTGGCCAACCCGTACGGCCAGGCCTACCTGTACGGACTGATGCTCGGACCGCTCGCTCTGCCCTGTGCCGGGGCCTTCGCCCTGTCGCTGATCGCGTACTCCGTCGGGCTGGCCGAGACACTCCCGCGGATCGTGACCTTCATCGCCTATGGCCTCGGCTTCGGGCTGCCGCTGGTGCTGCTATCGCTGCTGGCCGGCGCGCAGCGCGAACGGATCGTCCGGTTCATCACGAGTCGGCATCGGGCCATCGAGGTCATCGGCGGCCTCCTGCTCGTGGCTGTCGGCGTGGGCGACCTGATCATCAACGCGGAGAACATCGGGCGCACGTTCGGCCTTTCGTAGGCGGACGTCGATACGGCTGCGGACCTGCCTGCCCTGGTCCATCGGCAGCTCATCGGGTCCGCGTCGGAACCCACCGGCGCAACCCTGCCCTGACCGGTCAGGCCGTCGGCCCCACCGGTCGAACGATCGACGTCAGGGTCACACCATCGAACTCGGTGAATGAGTCGAACTCGATCGAGGAACCGCCGGCGCTCGGCAGTCGAAAGCGCGTCCGGGCGCCGCCCGCCTTCATGATGATCGCAACTATCGCGTCGACGTCCGCAGATGCGCCCGGCGCCACGAAATCGTGCCAGTGACGGCCGATCAGTGGCCGGCCAAACAGGATCTCGGCGGCCTCGTTCGCCTCGACGATGAGCGACTGCTCGTCGCAACGAACCCGCGGCAAGCTCGGATCCAGCCACCATCCGTCAGGGGCTTCGGCCACGTGCTGCCCGTCGCGGAAGGCCATCCAGCGTCCATCGAGCGGCTCGACGCGAGCGTGGACGTACAGTCGGCGGAGACGCAGGGCCAGCCCCTCGGGCGTCGGTTCCGGCATCCGCGACAGCAGGAGTTCCGCATGGCGCCGGAAGGCAACGTCGGATTCGGGATGGCTGCGAAGCTCGATCATCGTGGCGAGGGGCTCACCCCGCACGACGATGTCCTCGGCCAGCCGAAAGACACTGGTCACCACGTCACCGACGCGCTGTGCCCGCACGTCGCAGGCGAGCACCTCGCCATCGGTCGGTCGCAGGAGGATCGTCGCGGCCAGATCGTGGCCCTGAATGAGCACCTGGTGGAGCGCCTCGGCGTCCTCAAGGGTGCCGGGCACGATGAAATCCGTGAAGTGGCGGCGCCCGACATCCGAGGCGGGCATGTTGAGCAGCGCGCGGCCAGCCGGGTTCGCCTCCACGATCCAGCCGTCCAGGCCCACGCTGATGCATGGCATGTCGGGGTCGGTCCACCACGAGATCGCCGATGGCGGAGCCCAGCGTCCGTCGCGGTAGACGTACCAGGTCGGCGGTTCGCCCGATAACTGGCGCTCGACGACGACGACGCGCGGGAACATGCGCCGCAATATGGCTTCGAGATCAGCGGGTCGAACAGGCGCGTGTCGCTGATGGACGCCCAGCGCGTGTTCGCGGAACGCCGTGTCGCCCGATGGGATGGTCCGGAGTGTTGATCCGATCGATCGAGTTCGCATCTCGCTCAGTATCGACAGAAACGGACCGGACCCGCAAGGCACAGGCGCGTGACAAAGCTGCTGCCCGTGGTCGCGCGACGGGCGGCTGGGCGCCGCGCGGGTGGGCGCACAGCTCAGCGGCCGGTTCGGATGTCGAGCGCCCGGCCCCAGCGCAGGACGCGGACGGCAACCAGGACGCCGAACGCAGCCAGGACGAGGACCGCGGCCGCCGCGATCGACGTATCCAGGCCGCCACCCTGGAACTCCGAGTACACGACCAGCGGCAAGGTCTGTGTCCGGCCAGCAACATTGCCGGCGAACATGATCGTGGCCCCGAACTCACCGAGTGCCCGGGCCCAGCTCATGACCAGTCCGGCCGCCAGCGCCGACCCGGCGAGGGGAACGGTGATCCAGCGAAAAACCCCGCGTTCCCCGGCACCATCGACCCGGGCGGCGTCCTCGAGATCGCGATCAACGCTCGCGAACCCGGCGCGCGCCGATCGGACGAAGAACGGGGCGGCCACGAACACCTGGGCGAGAACGACGGCCAGGGTCGTGAACGGGATGGACACCCCGACCAGCTCGAACGACTCCCCGAGCAGGCCGCGCCGCCCGAATACGAGCAGCAACGCGAGTCCCGCCACCGACGGTGGCAACACGATCGGCAGGTCGATGACGGTCTCGACCAGACCCGATCCGCGGAACCGGCGGCGGGCCAGCGCGAACGCCAGTGGCGTGCCGAGGAGGACCGTCAGGGCGAGACTGCAGGCGGTCGTCCCGAGGCTGAGCGACAGGGCGTCAAGCACGACCGGATCGCCGAATGTGGCTGCCAGGGCGCCGCCACCGACCGCCCGCGCGACGAGGGTCGCGACCGGCAGGCCGAGGAACAGAACAAGCAGTCCGGCCAGGCCGGCCACGACCCCACGACCGAGCCTCATCGCGGTGGTGGCGTGAATCCGTGGCGGGTCAGGATCGCCTGACCGTCCGTGCCCGTCAGCCAGTCGAGAAAGTCCTGCGCCCGGTCGATGTGGTCAGACGCCTTCACCACGAGGCCCGCATATGTGGCCACGACATTCGCAGCGTCCGGGATGGCAACGGCGACGACCCCGGCGGGCGCGGCCGCATCGGTCAGGTAGACGATCCCCGCATCGCCCTCGCCGAGCTCGATCTTGGCGACGACTGCCTTCACGTTGTCCTCGCGCGACACGATATTGGCGGCGTAGGAAGCGGCGAACGCGTCCGGATAGCCATCCAGGGCACCGAGCCTGCCCACCGATTCGGTCGCATACGACGTGATCGGCACCTCGTCGCCGGCCGCGATGATCCTGACACCCGATCGGGCGAGGTCAGCTGGCGACAGGATGCCGGCCGGGTTCGATGTCGGAACGATGATCGTCAATCGATTGCCGGCAAACGGCGTGGCCGGAGCAGTCGACAGACCGGCCTCGACCAACGCCTGGGGCTGCTTCGTGTCGGCTGCGAGGAAGACGTCGGCCGGGGCGCCCTGTTCGATCTGGGTGCGCAGAGCGGCTGAGGAATCGGTCGAGACGACCAGCGTGACGCCGGGCGTGGCGGCCTCGTACGCCGTCCTGACGTCGTCGAGCACCTGCTTGAGGGACGCCGCCGCGTAGACGGTCACCTCGGCCGACGAAGATCCCGATTTCGCGGTCGCCGCGCAACCCGCGAGGGCGAGGGCCATGACGGCCAGCACCCCCCAGAGTCCCTTGCTCACGAACGCCCTTCACGTCCGGCCGGGATCTCGACGATGACGGTCGTTGCCTTGACCACCCCGACGGCCTCGTCACCCACGGCCAGCCCCAGCTCATCGACGGCCTCGGCCGTCATCAGACTCACGACCCGGTGCGGCCCCGCCAGGATCTCGACCACGGCCACGATCGAGTCGCGCTCGATGCGGGTGATGAAGCCCGGGAATCGATTACGGGCCGAGCCACGGACGGTGCCTCGTACGGAGCTCGACGTCCCGCTGCGACGCTCGGCGAGCAACCGCCGGACCTCAGCCAGGGGGATGCGCCGCTGGCCTCCGGCCGACCGCCGCGTCACGAGCCGTCCAGCGCGCTCCCAGCGGCGAAGCGTATCGGCCGAAACCCCGAGGATCTCGGCGGCCTGACCAACACGGAGCTCGTCCGACGGCCGTAGGTTGTGATCGTCCATGTTTAGTGATCGTGGCAGCCTTTAGTCAAAATGTCTAGGTATAACCCGCGATTTCCATTGGTTTCCGTGCAACGTTATCGCCGTGTCCGATGGATCGCGAAGCTTGCGCCACGGCGACTCCGGGCCGTACCATGCCGCCACCCCCGAGCCACCGCGTACGGGGCCCGTCCACGTTCCGTCTCGACGGCTGGATGCAAGGGCCCACGTTGAGTGTCACGGGACGAAAGGACCACGCCATGGCGACGGTGACATTCGATCACGTCAACAAGACGTACGGCGAGTTTCAAGCCGTGAAGGATCTCAACCTCGAGATCGGTGATGGCGAGTTCATGGTCCTGGTCGGACCATCAGGCTGCGGCAAGACCACCAGCCTGCGGATGATCGCCGGGCTCGAGGAGATCACCAGCGGGGACCTGCGCATCGGCGACCGCGTCGTCAATGACGTCCCGCCCAAGGATCGCGACATCGCGATGGTCTTCCAGAGCTACGCGCTCTACCCGCACATGTCGGTCCGCGAGAACCTCGCGTTCGGGCTCAAGCTGCGCAAGGTCCCCAAGGCGGAGATCGAGCGACGCGTCAACGAGGCCGCCGAGACCATCCAGCTTCAGACGCTGCTCGACAGAAAGCCCAAGGAGCTGTCCGGCGGTCAGCGCCAGCGCGTCGCGCTCGGTCGGGCGATCGTGCGCGAGCCGGCCGTCTTCCTGATGGACGAGCCGCTCTCCAATCTCGATGCCAAGCTCCGCGTCCAGACCCGAGCCGAGATCGCCCGCCTGCACCAGCGCCTCAAGACCACGGTCGTGTACGTCACCCACGACCAGGTCGAGGCGATGACGATGGGCTCACGGATCGCGGTCATGAACGACGGCCTGCTCATGCAGGTCGGCACCCCGCAGGCGCTGTATGACACGCCGCTCAATCGATTCGTCGCGGGCTTTATCGGCAGCCCGTCGATGAACTTCGTCGACGTGACGGTCGACGGCTCGGGCGATACGGCCCGCTTGGTCGGACCAAGCGACTGGTCCGTTCCGACACCGCCTCGGCTGCGCGGTATCGCCGGCGACATCGCGGGCAAGAAGCTCGTCGCGGGCTTCCGGCCCGAGCATCTCGAGATCGGCCAGGCGGGCGGAGCAACCGGTACGTTCCAGGCCCGCGCGGACGTCGTGGAATACCTCGGCAACGAGGAACTGCTCCATCTCAATGCCGCGGGCCGGGACATCGTCGCGATCGTCGGCTCGGAGCATCGCATCAAGCCCGGTGACAACGTGAACCTGACGTTGCCACTCGATAAACTGCATCTGTTTGACGCCGAGTCGGGCGACGCCCTTCGGCCCGACATGGCACCCGCGGCCGTCGCCTGACCACTGACCCGACCCCACGAGCAACGACGGCCCCGGACGACGAATCCGGGGCCGATCTCGTCGAGCGGGTCGTGGCGTCGAGGGTCCTCCATCGCGGCGCATTCCTCGAGTTCCGGATCGATACGGTCGAGCGGGCTGACGGGACGCGTGCGACGCGCGACATCGCCGGACACCCGGGTGCGGTCGCCATCGTCGCGCTCGATTCGCGGGATCGTGTGGCGCTCGTCCGCCAGTGGCGCCTCCCCGCGGCCGCAGCGCTGCTCGAGATCCCGGCCGGTGGGCTCGATGTCGCGGTCGACGGATCGAAGGAGGACCCGGACCTCGCCGCGCCGCGGGAGCTGGAGGAGGAGACCGGCCTGCGTGCCGGCACGTGGCAGAAGCTCGGAACGTTCTACACCGCGCCCGGCTTCACGGACGAGCTGATGCACCTGTACCTGGCCACGGACCTCACACCGGCCGCGGCGGACGGTCGACTCGGGCCGGACGAGGATGAGCGCCTGATCCTGTCGTGGCTCCCGTGGCAGGACGCCGTGGCTGCCGCCGAGCGCGGTGAGATCCGCGACGCCAAATCGATCGTCGGCCTGTTCTGGCTGGCCCGCCTGCTCAACCCGTAGCCCAAAACCAGCTGGGCTGGAACAAGCGACCAGCGTCCGGTCCATTCCGGCGGATCCCGGCGCAGACACCAGTCAGGCTGGAATCGACGACAGGACGTGGCGTAGAATCGGGTGCTGATGCCGTCCACGGCTCAATGTGGCAGCCCGATTCGGTGCGATCGGGTCGACGAGCGCAGCGTACGCGTCGCTTGTTCCAGTCAGCATGGAATGGCCGCGCACGGCCGCGCCCGAAGGCCACCCCGACCGCGCGGACCGCCCGCCCGCATCACGATGTCGCGACCGCTACGGGCCGCAGGTCGTCGAGCCGATCGACGTCGCGGAGCGCCGGAAACGCCCGCCACCACACGACGGCGATGACCATCGTGATCAGCCCGCCCGCCACGACGGCCGGCACGGCCCCGACGAAGGCAGCCGCAAAGCCCGATTCGAAGGCGCCGAGCTCGTTCGACGCGCTGATGAACACCATCTCCACCGCGTTGACTCGACCCCGCAGCTCGTCCGGCGTGACGAGCGGCAGGATCGTCTGGCGCACGACGACACTCAGCATGTCGACCGCGCCACCCACGGCGAGGGCCAGGATCGAGAGCCACATCACGTCCGAAAGCCCGAAGACGACCATCGATGCACCGTACAGCGCGACCACGGTGAGCAGCGTCCGACCAGCCCGCCCGCGGATCGGGCGCCGAGTGAGCACGATCGCCGCCAGGAGCGCACCGACGGCCGGTGCCGCCCGCAGGACGCCGAGGCCCGCGGGACCTACCTCCAGCACGTCTTTGGCGAAGACCGGAAGGAGTGCCACAGCCCCGCCGAACAGGACGGCGAAAAGGTCGAGCGATATGGCGCCAAGCAGGACCGGCGTCCGCCGAATAAGGCGGATGCCGCCCAGCACGCTGGCCAGATCGGGCGATGTCCCACCCGTGCCGTCACGGCCGGCCCGCAAGGCCAGCGCACCGAGCAGTGCGACCGCCGAGAGGATGGCGGAGAGGCTGTAGACGAGCTCCGGGCTGAGCGCGAACAGCAGGCCTCCCACGGCCGGACCGCCGATCGCCGACGACTGGAACGCGACGGAGCGAATGGCGAACGCCCGCACCAACAGCTCGGGCGGAACGAGCGACGCCGTGAGGGCCCGAGAGGCAGGCGACCCGATCGCCGTCGCCACCCCGGTCGCGAAGGCCAGCACGAAGTACGGCCAGGTGACGGTCGGACCGGCTCTGGTCACGGCCAACAGACCGAGCGCCACCGCGACATCGATGGCGATCGAGACGGCGAGGATCGTCCGCCGAGGGTAGCGATCGGCGAGATGACCGGCGGGCAGCGCCAGCAATGGCAGGGGGATGAACATGGCGAGGCCCATCAGACCGAGGTCCAGCGGGTTGCCACTGATCGAGTAGACCTGCCAGCCGATCGCGACGAATGCCATCTCGATCGCCAGCGCCGTCGCGACGGTGACGACCAGGGCAATGACGAAGTCGCGGTAGTGGAGCGGAGAATCGCGCCGGCTGACGGGCCCGGGCGGTCGCGCGTGCACGGGGCGATCGCCGGTCGTCACGGCGGCCGCTACGCCTCTCGATACGCCGCCAGATCCACCGGCTTCAGCCGCGGCGAGTCCGTCACGCCCGGGATGCGGCCCCGTTTGGCGATCGGCCGGCCATCGATCTCCTTGATGTCGCCGGTGAAGTCGATCGGCGACGCGCCACTGATATGCGAACCGACCGCGTACGAGTCGACCGGGGCGTCGGCGTCCTTGAAGTACCGGATGCGATCCGGGTCGAGACCGCCGGACACCACGATCCGGACGTGCTGATAGCCCTCCTGGTCCAGCCGCGCTCGGACCTCGTGAACGAGATCCGCGGTGACCCGGCCGCGCTCCGAGGGGGTGTCCAGGCGGATCCCGTACAACCGATCGCCGAGCGCGTGCGCGACCCGGAGTGCCTCCTCGGCCTCGTCCTTGAACGTGTCGACCAGCACGATCCGCGCGACGTCCGCCTCGAGGTGGCGATCGAACGCGAGCGCCGCCTCGACCGTGTCCCCAAAGATGAGCACCAGTGAATGGGGCATCGTCCCGGTCGGTGCCAGCCCGGCCAGGCGCGCACCGGCAGGCGTCGAGGCGCCGACACACCCGCCGACGATGGCCGCGTAATCGAGCACGTCGGTGATATCCGGGTGGACGTGGCGTGCCCCGAAGCTGATCACGGGATCCGGCGCAGCGACATCGACGATCTCGCGCGCGGCGGTCGCCCAACCGGTCGACTGCGCGAGCATGCCCAGCATCGCCGTCTCGTACAGGCCGAACTGGCGATAGCGTGCCCGGATCCGCAGGACGACCTCGCGCGGGCTGATCCGGACGCCGTCATCGAGGCCCTCGAGTCTGGTCTCGGCCGGGTCCGCGTGGGCCAGCACGTGTCCCAGCAGGTTCTTCGCCTCGTCGATCCCGCACAGGATGGCCTCGCGTCGGGTGAAGACCTCCATGGTCACCACCGGATCCTTCCCCTCGGCTGCCAGGATGGCATCGGCGCGCGCGAAATAGACATCGGCGGAATCGCCAGACATGATCTCGTGGGAAGGTCGAACGCGCTGGAAACCCATGGGTCTGGGTTGGCTCCTGCTGGATGGAGATCGCCGCCGCCTCGAAGTGTCGACCACGAGCGCCGGGCGGGCTAGGGCGGGGGCGCGAGTGTAGTCGATGCGTCGCCGCGTCCGCGGCACGTTCTGCTCACCCGCGCCCGCGGCGCGCTCTGCTCACCCGCGCCAGGGCGTGGCCTGCATCCTGACGCGTCGACGGCGCCGACGACGAAACGCCGCGAACAGGAGTCCGAGTCCAAATCCGGTCGCGAGGATCAGCAGCGCGATGTTGATGGCCCGACTCACGCCGATCGCGTCGGCCGAGGTCCATGTGGCGATCGCCGCATCCGTCGCGCTACCGGCCGCTTCGAGATCTCCCCTGGCGAATGCGGAGCGCGCCGCGTCCAGCTCCCGCTCCGGTGTCGTATTCCACAGGCCCAGCGTCAGGATCGGCGTCAGCTCGGTGGGGCGCAGGCTGGCGGCGGTCTTGTAGCGCCCGATCAGGTCGAGTTCGGCGGCCGCTTCAGCAGCCGCATCGTCGAACCCATCGTCGTCCTCGAACGCGAGGCGCAGACCGTCCGGCACGATGAGACCTGCCGACCCGGCCGCGGCGGCCACCTTGGCCCGGGCTTCGAGCGCAGCCTCCGCTTCGGTGAGCAGACCCGTGGCGTCCCCGAATCGCCAGGCGCGGAGGGCATCACGGATGGGCCGGGGCAGCCGCCAGTCGCGAGCAGCTGCGGCGATGTCCTCGTATCGATCACGGGCAACCAACCGTTCATCAAGCAGGGCAAGATCCGCCGGGCGCGCGACCGATTCGCGCCACAGGTCGTCATAGGTCGCGTCCGTGCGCGCCTCGAGCAGATCGAGCAGGCCGCGCCAGTCCGGCGGTCCATCCACGGTCTCGACCTCACCACCGACCGGCTGATAGGCGCCAACGCCGCCCGCCGCGTCCGACCAGACCGCCCGCAAGCCCTCGATGCCGGCCCGCTGCGCGATGGTCTGCGCCAGCGTCAACGAGGCCACGTAGGCATACGCCTCCTGGTCGGCCTCCTCCGTGCCGACCGGACCCCACGCGTTGAGCGGGATGTGGGCCGCGCGGAGCTCGTCCGTGAGCTCATCGACCACGACCGCGACGTCCAGCGCCGTGGCGGCGCGGGTGGCGTAGAACGAGGCGAATGCTTCGTTCGCCCATCGATCGGCCAATAACGAGCCATTGAACCAGGCATGGGCGGCCTCGTGCAGGATCACGACGTCACCGGCGTAATAGGCGATCTCGATCAGGCCCGCGGCCGGATCGAACCGACCGGCATACCCGCCAGCCGACCGGCTGACGGCCTCCTGAACGGTCAGCGGCGTCGACGAGTCCGGCCAGCCAAGGCCGATCTCGCTGCCCAACTGCGGCAGTGCGTCGACGAACAGGCCCGCCACCCGTTTGGCCCACGGTGCGTCGTCCGACCACGAGCGGATCGTGACCTCGACCGGCTCGCCTTCGACCTGCGCTCGCACCACCAGATCGTCATACGCACCCGGTCGGGAACCCACGAGGTAGGCGAAGAACTCCAGCGGCTTGTCGAGCTTGCCCGTGCGAAAGACCGTGCGGCCGTCGTCGAGGGGGACGGGTGCCGGGATCGCGCCGGACTCGACCTCGACCTCGAAACCCTTCGGAAACACGACGGTGACCGTGGACCCCGGGGTGTCCTCCGACCCGAATCCCCAGACCGGAAACGACACGAGCGAGTCGCCGATGCGCAGATCGCGGGTCGGCGCCCCACCCGGATCCTTCAGGTAGAACGTGAGTCTGTAGATCGCGGTCTGGCCGCTGTACAGCTTGCGACCGAAGTCCAGGCGCAGGCGCGTGTACGCCTTCTTCTCGGTGGTGATCCGGACGGACGGCCGGCCGGCCCCCTCGGTCGTCAGGCGAAAACTCGAGGCACGTGGCAACACGTCGAGATCGACATAGTCATAGAAGTACCGCTTGGTCGCAGTGTCCTTGAGCCGGTTGCGCAGGGTCAGATCCATCGTGACCCGGACCCGGCCCTCGTCTGGCTGCACGTCGTAGCGAGCGGCCGTCACGACCGTGAGGTCCGGCGTCGCCGCACGCACGGAACCTGGTGCGGTGGGTCCGACGGGGATGCCGAGCAGACCGACCGCCGCGAACACGGTGAGCAAGATCGTGGCGCGCCGGATCCTCACCCCGGCGTCTCGGCCGCTTCGAACAACTCCGGGAGACGCGCCGCGAAGCGCGCGACGAATGCCGGATTGCGTCTTGTCCGCCCGCTGGTATCCGGCATCCGGCCCCCGATCCAGAGCCAGTCCCTGGACTCGTCGAACAACCGATCGGCGATCCCGACGATGCGGGCGAGGGCGGTCCCGAGCATGTCCGCGGCGGCTCGATCGCCCGACGCGCCCGAGCCCAGCGCGATGATCGGGATCTCGACGGCGAGCAGTGGCCGCTCGTCCTCACCAACGCTGAACTTGGCGAACGGGAACTCATCGTTCCAGCGAAGGAGCCGGCGGTACGACTTGCGGAACATGTCGTTGATCGGCGGGGCGAAATGGGCCCAGCAGATCAGTGCGAGCGATGGCTCCAGGATGATCGTCACCCGCAGGTCCAGGCGACGGCGCCCGTCCAGCACGAGGTCCCAGCTGGCGATCCCGTCTCGCTCCGCTCGTTCGATCGGCTCGAGGCCCAGATCGGTGAGCCAGCGCTCGACGTCGGCCGGGCGCACGGTCGAGGCGCCGTGGTCGGCGAAATCCATGGTCCGCGGAGTCTAGTCGAAGCCGGCCGGACCGGCCATCCGCCGGCCGACACGTTCTACTCCGAACGGCCGCCTTTACCTCGCGTTCCACCGCTACCGGCCGCGTGGACGTGACCCTCCGGCCCGTGATCGTGGGCCCGACGGACATTCGGCTGGAACTCGACGGATTCACCGCTCTTGATGACCTTGCGGACGAAGTCGGTCGCGTGGATGTCGGCACCGACCTTGACATTCCGGCCGATGCGGGCACCGCGCGGGATGATCGCCCGTTTCCCGACGACCGTGATGCCGGTATTCAGACGCCCAGGCTCCTGCTTGTTCGGCCGATCGTCGAGCGGACCTTCGCCGACGATCGCGCCCGGACCCACCACGACCTCCTTGTCCAGGATCGCCCGATCGACAACGGCGCTCGTCCGGATGATCGAGTCGAACATCACGATCGAATCGCGGACCACGGCCCCGACCTCCACCCGGACGCCCGGCGACAGGACCGAGTTCACGACCGTGCCGTTGATCACACAGCCATGCGAGATGAGCGACCGATGCACCTGGGCCGTCGATCCGACCTTTGCCGGGGCGCGCTCCTCGGAGCGGGTGTGGATGACCCAGCCCTTGTCGTACAGATCGAGCTCCGGGACGTCCTCGAGGAGCGCCATGTTGGTTTCCCAGAAGGACTGGATCGTTCCGACGTCCTGCCAGTACCCCGCATATCGATAGCCGAAGACTCGTGCGTTAGCCGCCAGCATCGCCGGGATGACATCCTTGCCGAAATCCGGTCGATCCTCGCCAAGGAACCTCCGGAGTGCCTTCTTCGAGAACACGTACACGCCCATCGAGGCGAGGTCACTCTTGGGCTGCTTGGGCTTCTCCTGCCAATCGATGACGCGATCGGCCTCGTCCAGGGCCAGGATCCCCATCCGCGAGGCTTCGGCGAGCGGCACCCGGCGGACCGCGATCGTCACGTCCGCGCGGCGCCGACGATGGGCGGCGATGAACGGCTGGTAATCCATCTTGTAGATATGGTCGCCGGCGAGGACCACGACCACGTCGGATGGATCATGCTCGATGACATTCATGTTGCGCAGGACCGCATCAGCCGTCCCGCGATACCACTCGGCGACCCTGCCCCGGGCGATGTACGGCTGGAGCAGCTTCACCCCGCCGCGATTGCGATCCAGATCCCACGGTCTGCCGAGGCCGATGTGGTCGTTGAGGGACCTCGGGTTGTACTGGGTCAGGACGACCACGTCGTGGATGTCCGAGTTGACGCAATTGGACAGCGTGAAATCGATGATCCGGTACTTGCCACCAAACGGAACGGCCGGCTTGGCACGCTCCTGGGACAGGATGGACAGGCGTTCACCTTCGCCGCCCGCGAGGATGATGGCCATGGTCCGCTTCACGGTACGCGTCCGCCTCCCAGGGTCAGTTGGCGCTGTCGCCCGATGCTAGCACGCAACCGACAGCGTGACCGTGTGCGCCGCGTTACAAACCAGTAAACGGTCGCCCCGGACCGCGCGGCCGGCCCGATGTCGGCCCCACATGCCTTTTGGCCACAGCTCTGCACGATCCATCGCCTCGTGGGCTTGAATCGACGAACTGAGACATCGGTCGTGCACGACTGTGCCGAATGTGTGGGTGGAGCCGACACGGCCCAAGCGGTCGTGCACGACTGTGCCGAATGCGTGGGTGGAGCCGACACGGCTCGGCCAAGGCAGCCACGCCGCCACGCCGCCACGCAGCCGCGCGGCCGGCGGCCCGTCGAGCTACAGGTAGAGGCGCGGGTTCACGAAGCTGCCACCGTTCTCCACCATCCAGTGAAGGTGCGGCCCGGTGGTCCGGCCGGTCAGCCCGTTGTACGCGATGATCTGGCCTTTCTTGACCGATTGCCCCGCCTGGACCCTGATGGGGGCCTCGGCGTTATCGAGGTGGGCGTACCACGTCACCAGGTTCGCGGAGTGGGCGATGATCACGATCCAGGCCTTGGGGTACGCGTCGTACGGGTTTGGTCCGGCGAAGACGACGGTCCCGGCCCCTGACGCCTTGACCGGGGTGTAGAGCGGAGCGGCGATATCGATGCCCCTGTGGAAATTGGCGCAGTCTCCGAGCGGCGGCTCCCACGAGAAACCGGTGCAGCCGAAGTCCTGGGTGACCCTGCCGCTCATCGGCCAGGCCAGGGTGCCGTTGTAACGTGACGGGATACGACCCTGCCTGGCCTGTTCCCGGATCAGATCCTCGATCCTGGCCGCGAGCTTGCGCTGGGCGGCGGCGGCCTGGGCCATCGCCTGCCGCGCGGCTGCCTTGTTCCTGGCGACCTTGGCGTATGTCGCCTTCTGCTGGCGCAGTTCGCGGGCCGTCTCGGCTTCAAGTCGTTTGAGGGTCGCGCGGGCTTCCTTGAGCTCCAGCAGCTGGATGTCCAGCTGACGCTTCTGGGCAGCCGTCTCCTGGCGCAGGTCATTGGTCCGCGCGCGGGTGTCCGCAACGGTCTGGTGGAGCGCCGCCAGCGTCTCCTTGTCGTGGGCGATCTGGTCGGCAAGCGCCTGATCCTGCTCCCCGACATCGATGTAATAGCTCATCTCCGCGAGGAGGTCGGTGAAGGTTCCACCCGAGATGAACGTCTCGAGCGGCGAGGTTCGGTCCGTGTCATACGCGTTCCGGACGCGATCGGCCAGGAGGGCTCGACGCTCGCTGAGTTCCTGGCGCTTGGCGATCTCCTCCGCCGTTACGCGGACGAGCTCCAGGTCCATGGCCTGGACCGCGAGGACAAGGCCCTCATAGGCCTCCTTGACCGCGACGATCCGCGACTGCATCTTCGTGATGCGCTTGCGTACGACCACGAGGTCGGCGTTGATGGCGTTGAGCTGGGCCTTGGTCTGGCGGATCTCGGCAGCCAGGCCGGCCTGCAGGGAGTTGAGCTTGGCGACCTCGGCCTTCTGCGCCGCGACGTCCTTCTTGAGCTGTTCCTGCTTGGCCTTGGCGTCGGACAGCTCGTCGGCATTGACCGTGGTCGCTCCGGCCGGCGTACCGAGCAGACCGACGACGAGCGGGATCAGCAGGAGGAATGCGGGCAGGTGCCGACGCCTGCGGCCGGGCGACGCGGTGATCTCGTGCGTCCACCCAGTTGGCCCGGATACCCCCGTGACGGGGGGCTCCGAGCGGTTGCGGCGATATCTCACGTGGACGACGTCATCGTGCGAGCAAACTCCGTTGGTCGGCGCCTTCGATTGGGGGACCTGGCGCGGGTCGACGGTTACGCCCGCCGGTGGGGTCGCCGTCCATCGACGGGCACTGCCGCAGGACGACGTCGGTATTCCGGCTACCGGGCACTATACCCTGACCTGTCCAGCCGGGCCACCCCAAGCCTAACGGGAGGTCTCCGTCCCGCCGATGGGTAGATGGTCCGGGTGGGTCACCGGCCGTACCGGACCAACGGTCAAGCGCGAGGGGCAGCCGACGGCTCACCCGCGGACCAGCACCGCCCACATCGCCCCGAGGATGAGAAACGGGCCGAACGGCACGTACGATCGACGCCCGATCCGGCGAGCCGCCAGCAGGACCACCAGAACGACCCCCGCCAGCAGCAGGCCGAACAGCGTTCCGCCGAGGCCTCGCTCACCGCCGAGCAGGAGCCCCGTCCCGACCAGCAGCTTCACATCACCCAGCCCAAACGCCCCCGCGCCGAACGGCAGGGACGGAAGATACAGGACCGCCGGGATGACCGATGCGGCCACCACGGCCAGCAGCACCTCGCCACTGACGAGCGGGTTGTAGCCACTCACCGCGTAGACCAGGGCGATCGGGATGACCGGCAAGGTCAGCTCATCCGGCAGAACCCGCTGATCGAGGTCCGTGGCCAAACCCACGATGAGCGTCACGAACCACGCCCCGAAGATCGCCAGCGCCAGCAGATTCCCGGCGAACCGGAGCGGTAGAAGCCCCAGCGCCAGCCCCCCGATGACCACGACGACCACGGTCCGCCAGTCGATCGCCCGACCGGGCGGGTGCTCCTCGTCGTGTTCCGGCCAGCGGACCGCGAATCGGTCGGCCACGAACCCGAGCGCCGCCCCGACGGTGCCCAGGACGAACACCGGGACCAGGCTCAAGGCCTCCATATGGTCGCGGACCTGCGCGGAACGGACCCGGCCTCAGACGGCCGTCAGGCCCGTCCGGCGAGGGCCAGCTCCACCAGCGTGGCATGGGCCACACCGGTCGCCCCGCGCGGCGCGAACGGCAGCGGCTTGCGGTAGTAGGCCGTTCCGGCGATGTCGAGGTGGGCCCACGGCTTTGTCACGAACTCCCGCAGGAAGAGGCCGCTCTTGACCAGCGATCCCTCCGCCGAGCTCGAATTCTGGAGGTCGGCGTACCAGCTCTCCATGTCCGGCACGTAGTCGTCGATGAGCGGGAGCTGCCAGTAGCGCTCGCCGGCCCGGGCCGCTGCGGCAGCCACTTCGTCATACCAGCCCTGAGGCGCGCCGAACGCGCCCGACACGAGGTGGCCGAGGGCGCGCGATACCGCACCCGTGAGCGTGGCCACGTCGACCAGGTGCGTGGCCCCCAGGCGCTCCGCGTAGACCAGCGCGTCACCCAGGATCAGGCGGCCCTCGGCGTCCGTGTTGGTGATGTCGACGGTCTTGCCGTTGAGCGCGGTCACGATGTCACCGGGCCGCGTCGAATGCGGGCCGGGCATGTTCTCGACGGCCGGGGCGATCGCCAGCAAGGGCGTCCCCGGGGCCAGCCGGGCGACCGTCTCGATGGCGGCGATGACCGTGCACGCCCCGGTCTTGTCCATCTTCATCTCTTCCATCCGATCGGATGGCTTGATGCTGATGCCGCCCGAATCAAAGCAGACACCCTTGCCGACGATGGCCAGGTGTCGATCGAGCGCGTCGCGCTCCCCTTCCCCACCGGAGCGCATCACGATCATTCGCGGCGGGTTGGACGACCCGCGACCGACCGCCATGAACATGCCCATCCCGAGCTCCGTCGCGCGCTCCGGCTCGATGACGTCGATCCACAGGCCGTTTCGTTCAGCGATCGCACGGGCCTCATCGGCGAGGACCGCCGGCGAGACGTCGTTGGCGGCCCGGTTCGACAGTGTCCGAGCGGTATTGGCGCCCTCCCCGATGATCATCCCACGCTGCGCGGCCGCCTCGATGGCCGAGGAATCGCCGCCGGGCACGATGAGAATCAGCTCGTCGAGCTGCGGGAGGGCAGAATCGACCTTGTCGCGGTAGATCGTCCGGGGGTCGTACGAGCCCTCCACGATGCCTCGCGCCACGAGCCCGGCGGCGAGCTCATCGTCTCCGTCCAGGCCGGTGGCGGCGGCCAGGGGCGTCAACCAGACCGCAAGTGAGCGAACCTGCCGACCACCCAGCCGCCGCAGCGCCGCGGCCGCGATTCGCACGACCGTCTCGCGATCGAGGGTCGCCGGATCCCCGCCGCTCACCGTGAGCAACCGCCCGGCCGGCAGTTCACCGGATGCCGCGAGGGCGGTCGAATACCGCTTGGCGGTCATCTCCCGCAGCGCCGCCAGGGCGCGCAGCTCGCCGCCGGACCGTCGGTCCAGTTCGTCGAGCGGCCCCTCGAATGCCGGCTCGCCGAAGGTCGGGATGACGAGGATGTCGGCGCTGACGTCCCACGGCTGATCGATGGCGACACGAAGCTGCACGGTGATTGGGGTCCTCCAGGGGTCCGGCCGCGGTGCCTTCGCGGCGATGACGACGACGGTGTGATGTCTGCCGCAGTGTACTGTCCGCTCGATGATCAGGGCGTCGTGCTGGACTCCGGATCGTCAGCCGAGGCGACGGCAGATGCCAGCGCACCCCGCGCCTGCTCGATCGCGACCACGGCCCCGTTCAGCCCGCCTCGTCCAATCTCGGCCATGATCAGGACGAGCCCGCGCGAGTCGCCCGGCAGGTTGGCCCGCGCGTTCACCTCCGCCTGCGCCGCCTGGCGGACCGCTTTCGTGACCTGCCCGTCGGCCGCGGCCACGGCGTCATACAGCGCGCGCAGCGCGACGTCATACGCGGCGTGGCGATCGAGCCAGCCATCGAGCGTCGTGACATCGATGGCGCGCGCGAGCTGGTCGCGCAACCGGCGCGCCTCGACCGTGTATCCGTCGGCTTCATCGAGGGCGGCCAGCGCCGCGGCGTAGTCTTTGGCGCGACCCGCGGCGGCAGCCGCCAGGACCGCCTCGTCATGCGCGGCAAGCAAGGCCGACAGGCGGCTGGCCGGGATGGACGCGATGGTCAGCGATGCCCACGAAGCTTCGATCTCGCGCGTCGCATCCAGCGCCCCTGCGAGCCTCGCCCGGCGATCGCGGACCGAACCCGAGACCTGGTAGCGGCCCTCGTCGGTGTCGATCAGCGGCAAGCGGGCGAGGGCCAGGTCGATCCCTGCTGTCCGAACCCTGATCGCCGCCACAAGGCTGTCGCCGGTGGCGATCGCCGCCGCTGCCGTTTCGCTCTTGCTGGCGACGAGGGCGGCCAGGGCACCACGGGCCTGGACCCCGAGCGCGTCCATCTCGACGGACAGGCTCCGGAGATCGGCTTCCACGGCATCCAGCGCGATCCCCACGAGCGCATCGCCGCTGGCCGGAAGTCCACCGGCCCCGGCCGCACCGGGCGCGGACCGGTCCATGCCCGCGACGATGCCCGCCGCCCCGAGGGCGATCGCCGCCGCGGCGACGAGCCAGGCCAGCCCCGATACGACGGCTCGCAGGCCGC
>JANOIS010000368.1:0-4111 GCA_031407755.1 Chloroflexota bacterium
CCCCCGAACGTCGGTCCGGGGCACCACCTCCTCGTGGAGACGGCGTATTTGATCAAGGCAGGCGATCAGCGGGGCGACGGGGCGGGACGGGGCGACGGCGGCGAGTGGGCGGGGGTCCGCGCGGCGACCGGTGGTGATCGCCGTGGTTGATCGATCGGGGCCGTGGCACGAGGGGCTGCCACCCCCGAACGTCGGTCCGGGGCACCAACTCCTCGTGGAGACGGCGCATTTGATCAAGGCAGGCGATCAGTGGGGGCGGGGCTACAGGACTGGGCGGGGATTCCTCGCGAGGCGGCGTCATTCGGCCGGCTCCGTGCGATCCTCGATCCCCAGGCGTGGTCGAAGGCGTGCCACGCGATGCGGCGGGCGGCGTAGCGGAGCGTCCATTTCCGCTCGGCCAGTGGCGCGCCATCGGAGGGCCGGCAAAGGACCTCGAGCATGGCGACTCGCTCGGCCCTGACCGCTTCGCGGTCATCCGGGCTCGGCGGCTTGAGTCGGACACCGATCTCGCGGGCGTAGGCGTGGTCGGCGTCGACGACGTGGTCGATCACCTTGGCGGTGTCTCGACCGCCCCCGCGCGGTCCCTTGCGCAGGGTTGGTGGCGCCTTGGCGGCCACACCATCGAGGATCGTCCACGCAGCCTCGACCAGGGACGCGAGGCGCTCCGCATCCGTGCGAGTCACCTCGCGGCGATCGAGGTCGATGATCGCCGACGGGACACCGAACTCCGTGCCGACGCCTCCCTCGATGGATTCGATGATTCGCACATCCGGGGCCGCGAAGGCAGGGAAGTCGATCTTGCCGGCCTTGGCCACCTTCGCGTAGCGTTCCGAGTGATCGAGCAGCGAGCCGATCGCCAGGTCACGGTCCTTGCCGCTCCGGCACCAACCGGGCCAGTCCACCGCCCAGACGAAGGCCTTCTTCGGAGTGACTTCCTCGGCGATGTCGATCCGGGGCATAGGTCGAGGATATCAAGGTCCGGTCAGAGACATGCGAACTGATCGATGGCGCGTGCCCAACGCTCGATGACGCCGTCGCCGGCCTTCACGTACACGACTCGTGTATCCCGAACCGTGAACAGTCGCCACTCGGACGTATGCAGCCCGGTATCGACGGCATCGGCGGGCATGGCGTCGACTGTGGCGAACGACATGACCGTCCGGCCGGCGAGCACATCTTCTGGATCGCGCAGGTAAAGGCTGCCTTCCAGGTGGAGGAAGGTAGCGGATTCCCAGCCACAGTGACCAGGTCCAGGTCGGCTGAAGATCATCGCCGTCGGCACGCGATCGCCCGCATCGTCAAGCCAAATCGTGGAACCGTCGGATAACCCATCCGCCGGGTCGAACTCCGCCGGGTTGCACGCGCGCAGACCGACGATCTCCCATCCGATGTCGTCCCGCGACTGCTCGAAACGCTTCGTGCTGATGGCGATGACTTTGAGACGTCCGTCGACGGTGTACCGATGGAGCGCCCAATCGCCCTCGATGATCGCTGGTTCGAACCCGGTCGCCGGAAGCCAGGCGTATGCGCGGCCTGCACCCAACAGGATCCCGAGCGCGCCCTCCGGGGTGGCAACGGGATCCATCGGTTCGGCGGCGACAACCACTTCGTTGCCGATGCTGGCATTGATCATGCCGCACTCGAGTTGGCCGGTCAGGTCCGCTGCCCACGCTGGGGCGGGTGCGACGGTGGGGCCGGCGACAGGGGTCGCCGTGGGCACCGGCGACGGGACGGTCGCCGTCGGGGCAGCGCTGCGCATCGGCACAACGGCCAACAGGCCGCTCGTGTCGACCCCCACATAGACGTTCGGGGTATCGCCGACGAGGACGCACACGATCTGGCCTTCACCAGAGGCCGGCTGGACGCGCGGGAGCGACACATCGCCGGCGAAGACGACGACGAATGCCGGATCATCGACCTCCAGCTCGGGTGAGCGCAGCATCCCAGGAAGGTGGCGCTGGTAGTCGCGGGCCGCCCGCATCTCGAACGCGGCCTCGACCTCGCCGGCGTCCCCGAAGCACGCATCCAGCCGCGGATCGCCCGCGAACGCCGCAGGATTCGGCGGCAGCGGCGGACCCCCAAGGTAAAGGGGTGGGTGCAGGGCGACGATCCCGACCAGGCCGATCAGCGCCACGGCGAGGACCGCTGCCGCGGCCGGGGCCAATGGTCGGGCGCGGCGCGGCGGCAGGGCATCGATCCCGTTGAGCAAGGCCTCCACGGACACAGGATCCGGGCGCCCGCGGTCGGCCAGCATGTGCTCGAGCCGGTTCTCGAGGTCGTCGGTCATCGTCGTTCCTCCGCGTCGTACGCCGCCCGAAGCCGGTCCATCGCGGCATGGATCCGCGACTTGACGGTGCCTTCCGGGATCCTGAGGTGGGAAGCGGTCTCGGCGATGGGCAGGCCCCAGAACTGATGCAGGGTCAGGAGCAGCCGGTCGCCTGGTTCAAGGCGATCGAACGCCCTGCGGAGTGTTCGGCGCGCCAGCGCACGGTCCAGATCGTCCGCGCCATCGGGCATCTCCATGTCAAGCTCGGTGACACGACGGCGGCTCCGCGATGCACGGATCGCCGCGCGCACGACATGCTGGCGGAACCACGCCGGGAACGCCTCAGGGTCGCGCAGCTGGGGCAGGCCGCGCCAGGCGGAAAGGAGGGCGTCCTGCACGGCGTCGGCGGCGTCCGCCGGAGATCGGGTGATGATCGTGGCCGCACCGAGCGCCCTGCCGACATACGGCTCGACGAGCGCCCGGAAGGCGTCGCGGTCGCCGGCGCGCGCGGCTTCGACCAGAGGGCGAAGTCGGGCGTTCGGCTGCTCCAGGGTCGCCTCCATACCAATGAGTGTGCGCTCGCGGGTGATCGGTTCGATCTTCGCCTGTCGGCGCCGACGTCAGCGGGTCGTGGCGGCTCGCAGGTCGTGGACGAGACGGCGCAGACCACCGATATCTCGACCGTCCGCACCGAGCGCATCGACGAGGGCTGAGGCGACGATGACACCGTCGGCGCCGGCCCTGACGATGGCCCGGACGTGGGCCGGCTTGCTGACGCCGAAGCCGACACCGACCGGGACCGGCGACACCGCCGTCACCTCGCGGACGAGACGGCCGACGGACCTGGGCAAAGCCGTCCTGGCGCCGGTCACACCGACCAGTGATACGCAATAGAGGAACCCGCCACTGCGCGTCGCGATCTGGGCGCGCCGGTCCGGTGGCGTCGTTGGCGCCACGAGGTAGACGACGGCGAGACCGACGGCCCGGGCGACAGCCTCGAATGGGGCGCCTTCGTCCGGCGTCAGGTCGGCGACGATCACCCCGGCCGCGCCGGCACCGGCGAGGCGCCTCGCCACGACCTCACCATCACCGCCACCCAGGACCTGGTTGGCGTAGGCCATCGGCACGAGCGGGAGGTCTGGCCGCGCTGCACCGATGCGCTCGATGAGCCGGAGGGAGCCTTCCAGGGTGGCGCCGGCCGCGAGGGCCACCCCGGACGCCCGCCGGAGCGTGGCCCCGTCGGCGAGTGGGTCGCTGTACGGGAGGCCGACCTCGAGCAGGTCGGCTCCGGCATCGGCGGCCGCGAGCGCGATCTCGAGGCTGGTCTCGGCGTTCGGGTAGCCCGCGACGACGTACGGGATGAGCGCGGCCCGACCCTCGTCACGGGCCCGCGTGAAGGCGGCGGCGATCCGGCGGGCGCCGCTGGTGTCGTTCGTGCCGGCGACCGCGCCCGGCAGGGTGGCAAGGAGTGTGGTCATCGGGCGCCCTCCCAGGGTTCGACGTCGTCGAATCGGGTGAGCGCCGCGAGGTCCTTGTCGCCACGTCCGGAGAAACCGAGCAAAACCAGGACCTCGCGCTCGGGGTCGAAGCCACCGGCCAGGCCATCCACGCCGGCGAGGACCTTGGGCAGTGCCGCGATCGCATGAGCGGTCTCGAGCGCGGGCAGGATCCCCTCGGTCCGGGTGGTAGCTTTCATGGCTGCGACGGCCTCCCGGTCCGTGGCGGCGGCAACCTCGATCCGGCCGCCTTCGGCGAGGGCAGCCAGTTGCGGGCCGATGCCCGGGTAGTCCAGGCCCGCCGAGGCTGAGTGGGCTTCGACGATCTGGCCGTCGCGGTCCTGGAGCA
>JANOIS010000401.1:0-25663 GCA_031407755.1 Chloroflexota bacterium
GCCCGGGTTGCGGAACGTGTTGGCCCCGACCATCAGCCCGAGCCGGACGCGGCTCGTGACGGCGGCCACGCCCGACAGCGTCGTCCAGCCTTCGAGGATCGGCTGCTCCCACGGCCCGAAGATCGCGAGGAGGTGGTCCCAGGTCCAGACGGAATCCCAGTCGGTCCTGTCCGCCCTGGCGGCCGCGTCGCGAAAGGCGGGCCAGTCCGTGGCCTGTGACCAGAGCTGGAGGCCGAAGCGCATCAGTCGAGGTGGTCGTGGACGGCGTCGATGCGGACCCTGAACGTGATCCGCTGCTGCGTCGCAAAGTTGCGGACAAGGCCCTCGGCCACGTCCGGCTTGTCCGCGTGGTAACGACGCGCCATCTCGGCGATGTCCCGCTGGGCGGTCCGCTGGTCCTCGATGATCTGGACCGAGCCGGTCAGTCCGACCCAGCGGTAGCCGTCGGCCTGGTCATGCACGGCCACGGAGATGCGTTGGTCGCGGAGCAGGTTCGACGGCCAGCGTCTCCCGACCTTGCTGTTGAGGATGATCTCGTCGCCATCGAGGCGGTACCAGAGCACGGCCTGGCGGGGGGCCCCATCCGGATCGATCGTGCCGATCGTGGCAAAGCGAGTGCCCTCGAGGAACGCGCGCACGCGCTCGGACAGGGCAGGTGGGGGTGCCGTGGAGGCGGGCGGCGTCATCGCCCGATGGTACGCGGCTCGGCCGATGGCCGCTGTCCGGCCCGCAGTGTAGCGGGGCGCTTCGGCCGGGCTGAATCAGCGCTGGTGAGATCAGCTCTCGGCGCGGGCTCCCTGGATCGCGCTTCGAACCGGAGCCGGCGTGGCACTCCTGCGACCCGTCGTGCGGCCTGCCGACCGGTTGGCGGCATTGGCAACCCGACGCGCCCCGTCGAGCCGGAGCGTGTCCATGGCCCGTGGAGCCGTGGGTTCCGACGTCGGCCGTCCGATCAGGTAGCCCTGCCCGAGGTCCACCCCGAGCGCCGTGACCATGGCGAGGTCGGCGCGCTTCTCGATACCCTCAGCCAACAGCCGCGCGCCGATCCGCCGGCCGAAGGAGACGAACGCCTCGACGAGCGCCTGTTTGGCGTCGTCCCGGGCGATGCCGGCCGTGATGTCTCGGTCGATCTTGATGACGGTCGGACGGAGGGCGGCGATCAATGCGAAGCTCGCGTACCCGGCGCCCGCGTCATCGACGGCGAAACCGAACCCGGCGCGGCGCAGCGCCGTCGTCGCGCGCTTGAGCGGTACGACATCGGCGACGGCCTGCTGCTCCGTGCATTCCAGGGTGATCTGGCGCGGATCGAGACCGGCACCGCGGGCCATGGTGATGAGGGCAGCGGCCTCGAACCGCGGGTCGAGCAGGCTGGCGGGGGTCACGTTGATGGCAAGCCGGATCGGTGGTTTGCCGACCGCCCGCCGGTCCCGCTCGATCTCGCCGCCGCGCTGCAGGATGGTCGTCACGATGAAGGCATCGAGTTCGACCGAGCGATTCGTGTCGATGGCGGCGTGGACGATCGCCGTGATCGATTGGGGCAGCATCGGCATGTCCGGTCGGAACAGGCATTCGTACTCGTGCAGCTCCCCGCTCGCCAGGTCGACGATCGGCTGGAACGCGACGCCATGCAGCGCGCGCAGGCTGAAGAAGTAGTCGAGCGTCTTGGTCTGCACCACCTGTGTGGTCTGGGCCATGCCGATCCGCGCGGCGAGCCCGGACAGCTGGACCGCGGCCGAGAGGGCCATCAGGGTGCGGTCGGCCTCCGGCAGGGCCGTGTCGATGGTGACCAGACCGTACTCGGGTGTGTGCGCCTCGTGGGCCGCATCGTGGGCGAGGACATCCGTGAGGATGCTGGCCGGCCCAATGACCACGGCGCCCGAGTCAAGCTCGAGCAGGCGAGTACCGACCGCCATCGAGGCCACCCGGTGCGCGAACCGGATGTCGCGGGACCAGAAGAGGCGCTCCTCGGCGGAGCGACGCGGAGCATTGAAGAGGCGCAAGTGGGTCTCCGGCAGATGGCCTGCCCCGGCCCAGGGTTGAGCGGACCGAGGTCATGATGCGCCACTCGTCGCTGGGCGGAACCCTTCCGTGGGTACGGTCGGGGCCCGTACCTTGGTTGGGCCGAGTCCGAGTCAGGTCAGGCGTTCGCCGGCGCGAACCGCCCCTTCGAGGCGGTTCTCGGGCGGCGCCAGCGGGCAGGCCCAGCGCGGATCGAAGGCGCACGAAGGCTGGATCGCAAAGTTGAAGTCCAGGACGAGCGACCGGGCGTCCGCGTCCGACCCAGCGGCTGTGCCCATGTCGGCATGCTTGGCCGCGTCCACCAGATAGCGCCCGGCCCCGTAGGTCGACGTCCCGTTCGTCGCGTCCCGGAACGGGATGAACAGGCCGCCGGCGTAGCCCGCCAGCCAGAACACGGACAGCCGGCATTCGCCGGACGCGAACGGCAGCCGCACGAGACCGATGCGGGTGAACGACGGGCTGTCCTGGCCGCTGTTCGGCAGGGTCAGCGCAAGGGATCCTGCCACCAGCGGCGGCGCCGGCTCGACGACCGCGTGGAAGCGGAGTCTGGGATCATGCTCGAAATGGCGGGCCGCGAACGTCGCCCGCTCCGCGCCCGGGACCGGTGACTGGGCGTGCTCGCGGTACAGCCGTTCGCGGACCGCCCGCCAGTGGGCGTGGGCGATGGCCGGGTCCGTGGCGGCCATCCCGCGGACCTCGACGTACAGCGCGGCGATCCGTCGTCGCCAGTCGGCCAGGGTGAGCCGGTCCATCAAGGACCCGTCGCCCGGCTCCCAGGCCGTCATCGTGAGCGCCGCCGCATCGACCCCAACACCACCCATATCCCGATGCCGATGAGGACCAGCGGCCACATCCGGCTCCAGCTGATCCGAGGCAGCTCCAGGTCAAGGGTCTGATCGGCGAACAACCACAGGCCGACCGCGACGATCACCACGCCGACCAGCACCGATGACGACGTGCCGCGTCCGGACTCGTGAGGACGCCGCGGTATGGCCGCCGGATCGGGCGGTGGCGTCGGCCAGCCTGTTGTGCCGGGCGTCCCCGCTGGGCTCGGCGTGATGTCTGGCGCCGCGTCCCCTGGCGTCGGGATGCGCGCGGTTTCGTTTGGGTCTCTGCCGGTCATGGGTCATCTCCGGTGCGCCGCGGACGCGGCTGCGCCATCCTATCTCGGCCCGCACCAAACGGACAGGTGACGACGTGTCCCGGCGGGGTTGGCCTAGAATCGCGTGGCTCGACGACGCTCGGAGGGGCAGCGCCGATCCCCGGCGAACCGTTGATCGGATGGAGGTATTACATGGCGGATACGGCCGAGATCGGCGTCTTCGGTGGCTCGGGTTTCTACTCGCTCTTCGATGACGTGCGTGAGATCAAGGTCGATACGCCGTACGGTCCACCCTCGGACGCGATCTCCCTCGCCGTCGTGGCCGGCCGGCGCGTGGCATTTCTGCCCCGTCACGGTCGTCGCCACACGATCCCGCCGCACCGGATCAACTACCGGGCCAACGTCTGGGCGATGAGGTCGCTCGGCGTCAAGGCCGTCATTTCGCCGTGCGCCGCGGGTTCGCTCCAGCTGGCTGTGAAGCCCGGCGACTTCGTCGTATGCGATCAGTTCGTCGACCGGACCTCCGGCAGGTCGCACACGTTCTACGACGGCCCGATCGTGACCCACCTATCGTCGGCGGAAACGTACGATCCGACGCTCCGTCGTCTGGCCATCGAAACCATCCGCGACCACGGGATCGAGGTCCATGAGCGCGGCACGGTCGTCGTGATCGAAGGACCGCGGTTCTCCACGAAGAGCGAATCGAAATGGTTCAGCGATGCCGGCTGGGAGGTCATCAACATGACCCAGTATCCCGAGGCCTGGCTGTGCCGCGAGCTCGGCATCGCGGTCGTCAACATCAGCCTCATCACGGACTACGACGCCGGGGTCCATGAGGGCACGGAGGCGGTAAACGCATCCGACGTCATGAAGGTCATGACCGCGAACGCCGAGCGGATCCAGGCGGTCGTGCTGGACCTCATCGGGCGGTTCCCGGCGGACCTCGATGCGCTCGGTGCGAGGGATGCGCTCGCGCATACCCGCGGCGATGGTCAGACCATCACCAGCGAGGATATTCGGTTGTTCGAGACGTGGCTGTAGCGGCATGGGCGTGACGGAGGCGTCGGGAGCGTCGGGTTCGCTGCCGATCGGGGTCTGTCTGCGGGCCATTCGCGCGGAGCCCGGCTGGTGGCTGGAGAGCGCGAGCCGCCTCGACGCCGCGGGCTACACCGGACTGTGGTGCTGGGACCATTTCATGGGCCGCGGTGACAAGACGGTGCCGGTCGTCGAATGTTGGACCGTGCTGGCGATGGCCGCCGCTCGGACCACTCGCGCGACCGTCGGGCCGTTCGTCTTGAACGTCATGAATCGCCACCCGGCGCTGGTGGCCCGGATGGCGTCGACGCTCCAGCTCGCGAGCGGCGGCCGAGTGGTGCTCGGCATCGGTATCGGCGGAGCACCCGCTGAGCACGAGGCCTACGGAATCGACTTCCCCGCGGCTCCCGAGCGCGTCGCACGGCTCGAGGAGGCAGTCGCCGTCATCCGGGCGCTGTGGACCGGTGGACCGGTCACCCGGCCGTCGCCGTTCTACCCGCTCGTGGACGCCTACGCCTACCCGATCCCGGATCCCCCACCGCGCATCGTCGTGGGCGGGGAGACGCCGGCCGGTGCGCGGCTGGCAGCGCGAATCGGCGATGGCTGGAGCACGTTCGACGACAACTTCGAGGCGAACCTGCCGCTCTACCTCGAGGCGCTCGAGGGGGCGGGCCGACGGCGCGAGGATCAGACCGTCATCGTCGGGTTCGAGGGTGATTGGCATGATGATGCGATGTTCCGCGACACGCCGTGGTTCGCGGATCCGCTCGGGACCTGGGCCCGCTGGCGCGAGGCGGGCGCTGACGGGGCGATCGTCCTCGCGCGGTCCACGGACGATGTCGACGCGCTGGTGGAGGCGACGGACCGCTGGTGAACCCGCTTCGTGGCACCATCGCCTGGTGACGTCGATCAGCCCCACGACTCCGTCGCCTCCCGGTCCTGTCCCGAGCCGCCCCGAGCCGACCCATGGGTGCGCCCGATGCGGTGCGCCGGTCGGGCCGACGATCGGCTTATGCGAGCGCTGCAACCCGCTCGGTTTGCGGGACTCCGCGTCGTCGCAGGTGCACGGCACGGTGTTCATCGCCATCGTGGTCGCCGTGATCGGTCTGGCCCTCCTCGCACGGCTTTCGATCGCCGGGATCGGGCCGTTTCCCGCGGCGATCGGGAGCGTGGCGACCGCCGGCACGGGGCTGGCGATCAGCCTGACCGTCACCAACGAAGGAACGGCGACCGGCCAGACGACCTGCCGGGTGATCGATCGCGCGGATCGCGGTATCAGTCGCAGCTCGTTCATCCTGAGCCCGCCGATCGAGCCCGGCCAGACGATCACGTTCTCGGCGGTGGTGACCGAGTTCGGGTTCGAGCCGCGTGATCTTGCCGCCACATGCCGGACCCCGTGACCGTGGCCCCGATGACGTCGTCCGCCGACGACCTCGCGTTCGCGCTCGCCCTGGCCGCTCGTGCCGGCGAGGTGCTGATGGACCGCTACGAGCGGCTCGAGCGAATCGACTACAAGAGCGCTCGCGATGTCGTGACCGAGGCGGATCACCTGTCCGAGGCCCTCATCCTGGACGCGATCCGGGCCCGCCACCCAGGTGACGCCATCCTGGCCGAGGAGACCGGTGAGCATCGTGCCGTCGAGGGCGAGGCGCCGACTTCGGGGCGTGGGCGGGTGTGGATCGTGGATCCGCTCGACGGGACCGTGAACTACGCCAACGGGATCCCGTTCTTCTGCGTGTCGATCGGCCTGATCGTGGACGGGCGGCCGTTGGTCGGGGTCATCCACGACCCCACTCGCTCCGAGACGTTCGCGGCGACCGCGGATGGGCCGGCGTTGCTGACCGCACCGCTCGGGTCCCCGAGCCACGCCATCGTGGCCTCGGAAAAGGACAAGCTGTCCGACTGCGTGATCTCGATGTCGCTCAACGGGCGGTCTGTCGCGACCCGGGCGCGTGGCGTGCGTTCCGCGATCCGGATCTCGAGGTCGATGGGATCGGCGGCTCTGGCGCTGGCGTACGTGGGCAACGGGCGGTTCGATGCCTTCATCCAGCAGGGTGGGCTATCGGCGTGGGATGTGGCCGCGGCCGGACTGATCGCCGAGCGGGGTGGGGCCTTCGTGACGTCGATGGATGGCGGCCCGTGGTTCGATATCGGGCACAAGGCCGCCTCGATCGGGATCGTGGCCGCCCCACCGGCCCACCACGGTGCGCTGCTCAAGCTGGTCAGGTAGGGCAGGGCCGAAGTCCGGCGGTCGGGGTCGGGGTCGGGGCGCCAGCCCCCGGGGTGCGACGTCAGCCCAGGCACGATTCCCACATAGCTGAGCGTGGTCGATTGCTTCGTACAGCTGGATCCGCAATCTGGGCGTTCGATCGTGCACGGCTGTGCCGATTTGGTGCCTGGGTCTGACATCGGATCACCGTTGGCACGCCATCGTGCATGGCGTTCAGTCGTCGACCAGCCAGCGGTGGGGTCGCGTTCGGAGTCGGTCGAGGCCCCATTCCTCGCAGAAGGCCTCCCACTCGGCTCGTGGCGTGCCGTCCCAGCGCAGCTCGTCCGGATCGCGCTGGCGGAGTGGGACGCCGTCATCCGTCGTGCGCAGGCGGGCGAGGTCCCGGAACAGGATGGCGTCCGACCAGTGATCGCGGAGCGTCGCCGCCAGGCCCATCGCCCGGGCACCGCCGACTCCCGGCACCTCCCAGGCCGAAGCCCGCTCCGGGACGTCCTCGAAATGGCCGTATGTCGCGAGGACGGCTGCCGCGGACTTGGCGCCCCAGCCGGGCAGCCCCGGATAGCCGTCCGAGGCGTCGCCGACGAGGGCCAGCCAGTCCGGGATCGAGGTCGGTGGGACACCCCATTTGGCGCGGACCCCGGCATCGTCGTAGATCAGGCCTCGCCGACGGTCCCACAGCACGATCCGTTCGTCGCGCACCAGCTGGGCCATGTCCTTGTCCGGGGTGCACACGAGGATCCGCTCAACGCGTGGGTCTGCTCCGAAGCGGACCGCCGCGGCGGCGATGGCGTCGTCGGCCTCGAACTCGACCATCGGCCACAGGACGATGCCGAGCGCCTCGACGGCCGCCTCGGCGATGGGGAACTGGGCGAGCAGCTCCGGGGGCATGCCGGCCGACGACTTGTAGCCTGGGAAAAGGTCGTTGCGGAACGACTCGATGACCCGGTCCGTGGCGCACCCGATGTGGGTCGCATCTTCCTCGCGCAGCATATACAGCAGCTGGTCGCACAGACCGGACACGCCGGACAGCACGATCCCGTCCCGCCCGATGACCGCCGGTCGCGGCGCGTAGTGGGCCCGGAACAGCTCGTATGTCGCATCGACCAGGTGCAGTTGCATCGACAACGGTTACCCGGCCGTCATCGAATCGTGGTTGGCCACAGGCTGACGCCCGCCGCGGTCATCTCCTCGATCGAGCGGGCGCCGTCGCCGGGATCAAGGTTGACGGCCGCGATCGCTTCGGTCAGCAGCAACGTCTCGTAGCCGAGACGGGCGGCATCGAGCGCGGTTGCTTTGACGCAGTAGTCGGTGGCGAGGCCGCACACGATGACCCGCTCGATGGCGCGGTCGCGCAGGAGCCCGTCGAGCGTGGTCGGGACCTCCCGGCCGTTGGTGGGGTCGCGCATCGTGAAGCCGGAATAACCGTCCTCTCCGTTGGCGCCTTTGCGGATCCGTGGCGCGTCGTTCGGAAGTGTGAGGTCCGGGTGGAGGGCCGCGCCCCAGGTGTCGGCCACACAGTGCACGGGCCAAGGGCCGCCATCCGTCGCGAAATGGGGCGTCGATTCCGGGTGCCAGTCCTGCGTCGCGACGACGAGGGCACCGGCGCGCGTGGCGTTCTCGATCTCGCGGTTGATCGTCGCGATGACGGCGGTGCCTCCGCTGACGGATAGGCTGCCGGCAGGATCGGCGAAGTCATTCTGGACGTCGACGATCACCAGGACCGTCGAAGGGTTATAGGGCTGCATCTCACCGAATGTAGCACCGTGGCCCGCGCATCGGTCGGGCGGAGGCGGGGCCGGCGGGCCGGGGCCGGGGCCCGCGGGCGGGCAGGGCCGGGCAGGGGCGGGGGCCGGGCGGCCTCGACGGGCACAGTGTCGGTGCCACCCACACATTTTCGATAGCTCTGCACGATCCGTCGCGTCAGGGCCTCGAATCAACGCTCTGGGCATCGGGCCGTGCACGGCTGTGGCGAAATGGTGGGTGGCACCGACACACCGGGTCGGCGTCCGGCGCGGCTGCCCAGCCGCCGGACCAGGCCCGGTGCTACCCGATCAGGGCGGACTTCTCATCCGGGACGGGTAATGGAGCGACCGTTTCCGGCCCGACCGGGGGCACGACGTCGAGCAGGTAACCGATGCCCTGGAACGTCTTGATCCGACCAGGCTCGCCGGGCTCGGCGCCCAGCTTGCGCCGGACGCGTGAGACCCAGACCCGCAGGTACTGGAGGTCGTCGCGGTACTCCGGACCCCACACCTTGGTCAGGAGCTCCGTATGCAGGACGACCTTGCCGGCATTGGCGGCCAGGTGCTGGAGCAACAGCCACTCCGTCCGGGACAGCTGCACGAGTTCGCCGTTGCGCTTCACCATGCGCCGTTCCAGATCGATCTCGATGTCGTCGAAGGCCAGGACGCCCGAGCCCGGGCTTGCTCCGGACGAGCGGCGCAGGACAGCGCGGACACGCGCGGCCAGCTCATCGGGGTGGAAGGGCTTGGCGATGTAGTCGTCGGCGCCGAGATCGAGGCCCTTGGCCTTGTCGGCGGTGGAGCCCTTGGCGGTCAGCAGGATGACAGCGACCGGACGGCGCTCGCGCAACTGGCGCATGACCTCGATGCCGTCGAGGTCCGGCATCACGATGTCGAGGAGCACGATGTCCGGGCGGACCTCCTCGGCCTTCTGGAGCGCCTCTTCACCACTGTTGGCGGTGACGACGCGGAAACCCTCCTCGCCGAGGGCGATGGACACGAGCTTGGTGATGCGGGGCTCGTCATCGGCTACGAGAACAAGTGGCTGAGTACTCACGCGGGCACCTCCTGGGTAGGCGTCATGGTGACGGACATCATCCGAGCCGTCAGGTCCGACGCGCCAACGCGGCGCGCCCTACCTGGACCGGAGCCTAGGACGCTGCGGGTGCAACGCTCGGGAGCTGGACGTTGAGGTTGATGTCGTTGGGGCCAGTGGATGACGTGTTCGCACCGGGACCCACGAGGAAGTACCAGGCGCCGGCGAGGACGATGATGATGGCGATGATCCCGAAGATCATCCCCATGCTCGAGCCGCCTTCGCGGACGACGACGGTGTCACGGTCGTGGTGATCGGACATGGCTGGTCTCCTTCGCGTTCATATGTGGTTGCCTGGGACCAGCTTCTGGGCCAGGCCGTGCCGTTGATGGCCCAGCCGCCTTGCAAAACCGCTACATCGGCATTACAACGGGCACCGATCGTCACTCGCCACGGTCCCTCATCACGCTCCCCCCGCCTTTCGGTTCGCGATGGGCTACCCTCCGTGCATGCCGTTCAGCGAAGATGATCTTGGTCTGATCGATCGGACCGAAGAGGTCGAGATCGAGACCGTCGCCGCAGACGGCATCGATCACCGGGCGATCATCTGGGCCATCGTCGATGACGGCGAAGTGTTCATCCGCTCGTACGTCGGCCCGACCGCGAAGTGGTACCGGCGGGCGCTCGCAAACCCATCGGTCGCCCTCATCGTGGACGGGCATCGGCTGCCCGCGGCAGCGCTCCAGGCGGCGGACCCCGTGTCCATCGAGCGGGCCTCGGCTGGATTCCTCCGCAAATACCCCGACAGCCCGGCCACGCCAAGGATGAACCGCCCCGAGGTGCTCGACCTCACCCTCCGGCTCGAACGCGTCTGACCTGGAGCACGAAACCCTTGTATTTCGACGAGTTCAAGCACCAGCTCCCCGATATCGATTCCGCGGAGACCGACGACTGGATGGAGTCGCTCGATCAGGTCGTCGAGCAGGCCGGCGAGACCCGTGCCCGGTTCCTCGTCTACAAGCTCCTCAAGCGCGCGCGCCAGCTCCAGATCGGCCTGCCGCCCCTGACCCAGACGCGCTACATCAACACCATCAGCCCGGAACAGGAGCCGGCCTTTCCGGGCGATGAGGCGATAGAGTTGCGTATTCGGCGGATCGTGCGCTGGAACGCCGTGGCCATGGTCCTTCGGGCCAATACACGCTTCCCGGGAATCGGCGGCCATCTCTCGACCTATGCCAGCAGTGCCAGCCTGTACGAGACCGGGTTCAACCACTTCTTCCGTGGCAAGGACGGGGAGGGGAGTGGCGACCAGATCTTCTACCAGGGCCACGCCGCGCCGGGCATCTACGCGCGGGCCTTCCTGGAGGGCCGCCTGAGCGAGGATCAGCTCGATTCGTTCCGGCGCGAACACATTCCCGGGCAGGGCCTGAGTTCCTACCCGCACCCCCGTCTGATGCCCGAATTCTGGGAGTTTCCGACGGTTTCGATGGGGCTCGGTCCGATCAGTGCGATCTACCAGGCGCGGTTCAATCGATACCTCCAGAATCGAAGCATCCTCGACACCTCGAAGTCGCGGGTGTGGGCCTTTCTCGGTGACGGCGAGACGGACGAGCCCGAGTCGCTCGGGGCGCTCCACCTGGCGGCCCGCGAGGGCCTCGACAACCTGACCTTCGTGGTGAACTGCAACCTGCAGCGGCTGGACGGCCCGGTTCGCGGCAACGGCAAGATCATCCAGGAGCTGGAGGCCGCCTTCCGCGGCGCCGGCTGGAACGTCATCAAGGTCATCTGGGCGCGCGAGTGGGATGACCTGCTGGCCCGCGATGTGGACGGCGTCCTCGTGCAGCAGATGAACGACACGCTCGACGGCGAGTTCCAGAAATTCACGGTCGCCGGTGGCGCCTACATCCGCGAGCATTTCTTCGGGTCGGAGCAGCGCCTGCGCAAGCTCGTCGAGCACCTGACGGACGATGATCTGGCCAAGCTTCGGCGGGGCGGCCACGACTATCGAAAGCTGTATGCCGCGTACAAGGCCGCGACCGAGTTCAAGGGCGCCCCGACGGTCATCCTGGCCAAGACGGTCAAGGGCTGGACCCTCGGCCCGGGCGTCGAAGCCCGCAACATGACCCACCAGGCCAAGAAGCTGTCCGAGAACGAGCTGCGCGTCTTTCGCGACAGACTCCAGCTGCCGATCCCGGACGGCAAGCTCAAGGAGGCTCCGTACTACCACCCGGGGGCAGCATCCGAGGAGGTCGAATACCTCACGGAGCGCCGCCGGGCACTGGGCGGGCCGATCCCGAAACGGGTGGTCCGGGCGAAGCCACTGCCGGCCCCGGGCGCGGCCGTCGATGGGGAATTCGCCGCGGGCAGCGACACCGCCGTATCGACGACGATGGTGTTCGCCCGGATCCTTCGAAACCTGATCCGCGACAAGGAACTCGGGCCACGGATCGTGCCGATCATCCCGGACGAGGCGCGCACGTTCGGCATGGACCCGCTGTTCAAGGAAGTCGGGATCTACGCCGCCCTCGGCCAGCGCTACGAGCCGGTCGATTCCGATCTCGTCCTGTCCTACCGCGAGGCGACCGACGGTCAGGTCCTTGAGGAGGGCATCACGGAGGCCGGCTCGATGGCCTCGTTCCAGGCGGCCGGCACGGCCTACGCGACCCACGCCCAGCCGATGATCCCGTTCTACATCTTTTATTCGATGTTCGGATTCCAGCGGACCGGCGATCAGATGTGGGCCTTTGGCGACGCCCGTGGACGTGGCTTCCTGATGGGGGCGACGGCCGGTCGCACGACCCTGGCCGGCGAGGGTCTCCAGCATGACGACGGCCACAGCCACATCCTGGCGTCCACCGTGCCGGCGGTGCGTGGTTATGACCCGGCGTTCGCCTACGAGCTCGCGACGATCGTGCGCGATGGGATCGATCGGATGTACGTCAAGGGCGAGGACATCTTCTACTACATCACGCTCTACAACGAGAACTATGCCCAGCCCGCCAAGGCCGAGGGAATCGACGAGGGGATCCTGCGCGGGATCTACCGATTCGCCGCTGCGCCGGACCTGGGCAAGGATGCGCACGCGGCCCGCCTGGTGGGCTCCGGCGCGATCCTCAACCAGGTCATCGCGGCGCGCGATCTGCTGGCCGAGAAGTTCGGGGTCGCGGCCGAGGTCTACAGCGCCCCGTCGTTCCCGCTCCTGCGCCGGGATGCGCTGGAAGTCGAACGCTGGAATCGACTGCATCCAGACGCCTCGGCGCCTCGGGTGCCGTACGTCAGCGAGATCCTGCCCGGTGATGGCGGACCGATCGTCGCCGCGACCGACTGGATGAAGGCGCTGCCAGACATGGTCGCGCGCTGGCTGCCGCCGAACTACACATCCCTGGGCACAGACGGTTATGGGCGAAGCGGCACCCGTGAGGACCTGCGAGCCTTCTTCGAGATCGATCCGGCGCACATCGCCGCGGCCACGCTCGTGGCATTGGCCCGCTGTGGCGCGCTGCCGACCACAACGGCCGCGAAGGCCATCGGCGAACTCGGGATCGATGCCGACAAGCTCGACCCCCTCGCTCTCTGACCCAGCCCCCGCTTCTCGATGTTGTGATGCGGGCGTCATGCGCGTGTCGACGCTCGCGATGATGACGCCATGCCGCGCGCGTCACGATCGGCATGGGGGTCATTCCGCACGAGGAAACGATAGATGCCGGCCGACAACGCCAAGATCGCCGCGGCGCTGCTCGCCGTATACCGCTGAGCGCCGGTGTCAGCGCGCGCCTGTTTGATGCAGACGGGCACGACCGGATCCTCGACCTTGAGGCCGAGGATCTCACGTCCATCGGTGACCGCCGGCTGATATGGGTCGATATCGACCTTGACGCTGGCGGAACACTCGACCGGGTGGCCGGGCCGCTCCAGCTGGATGCCCGCGACAGACGAAACGTCGAGGGGGACAGCGCCAACCCGGGATTGACGCACAGCGTCGGCCGATTGCACCTGACCCTCGAGGCACTCGAGCCGCAGGATCCCGACGACGAGACCGGCGCGCTGGTCCGGCGCGAGGTGGATCTGATCGCCGGTCCGGGTCTGGTCGTGTCCGTCCACCGCGGGCGGATCGGGGCGCTGGATCGATTCGCCGAGGGGTTGTCGGACGAGACGTCGCTTGGCCGCCTGGATGCCGGCGACCTGTTATCGAGCCTGGTGGACGAGGTGATCGCCGGCTACTTCCGGCTCGCCGAGTCCGTCGAGCGCGACATCGACAGACTCGACCAGGCCGCATTGCGGGGCGGCCGCGACGTGGACGTCCTTTCTGCGATCGTCTCGATCCGACGACGGATCGGGCTGATTCGCCGGACCCTCGCCCCTCACCGGGGCGCACTCGCCGCACTCGCCCGACCGGAGACCAGTACGGAGGCGACCGTCGGTCAGCTCTGGCCGGGGCTCGGCGACCGGCTGGAGGCAGCGTTGAGCACCACCGAGTCACTGCGTGATGCCCTGCTCGGCACGTACGACATCCACATGGGTCGCTCGGCCCAGCACGCGAACGAGGTCATGAAGGCCCTGACCCTGCTCTCTGCCGTGCTCCTGCCGGCGGTGGTGCTGGCCGGCATCATGGGCATGAACTTCCAGGTACCGCTGTTCGAGGACACGTCCAACTTCTACCTGGTCCTCGGGGCGATGGCGTCCTTCGTCGTGGTGCTTCTCGGCGTTGCTCGTTGGCGACATTGGCTGTAGGGCCACGGCCACGACAGTGTCAGCGCTACGCTCCGGGTTCCGGGCTCGCGGGCGCCGCCAGCGGCGGAGCGATGACGAAAACGTCGTCGTCGTCGGGGTCGGCCTCGAGCACACGCAGCGTGAACCCGAACTCCGCGCCGCCGGTGGGACGGCGTTTTGCCCAGATCCGGCCGCCCATCGCCTCGACCAGGCTGGCGCACACGAACAGGCCGATACCGGACCCTGCAACCACCCGGGCGCTGTCCGGGTCCCGGTAGAACAGCTCGAAGGCGCGCCGCTGCGACACCTTGGGGATGCCCGGACCGTTGTCACTGACGCGCACCTCGACGGTCGCACCGCGTCGCCTGGCGGACACGATCACCTCCGTCCCGGCTGGCGCGTACTTCGCCGCGTTCCCCAGCAGGTTCCGCAGGATCTGCTCCACATAGGTGGCCTCGCCGGCGACGATCGGGAGGTCCGGAGCCAGTTGCAGGTGGATCCGGATCGACGTCAGATCGGACGCCTGATGGCCGATGACTCGCTCCAGAAGCCGGCGTGTGTCGAGCGGCTCGTTATCCACCTCCAGCCCGCCGCGTTCGACCCGACTGAGCACGACCAGGTCCTCTACCAGACGGTGGAGCCGCTCCGATTCCGCCCGGACGTCCTCCAGTAGCTCGCCGGACAGCTGGCCGGACAGCTCGCCGGCAGATCGTCCGGTACGGGCAAGGATCTCGGTCAGACCCAGGATCGTCGTGATCGGCGTACGCAGCTCGTGGCTGATGATTTCGATGAACGCCTCGCGGAACGCACCGGCGCGGCGTTCCGCGGCGAGCATCTGCTCGCGCTCGGCCTCGAGCCGGCGGGCGTCTGTGATGTCCTGGCCGGTGCCGGTCATGCGAACCGCCGCGCCGGCGTCATCTCGGAACATCCGACCGGCGCCGCGGATCCAGTGAACCGACCCGTCCGGCCGCACGACGCGAAAATCGAGCTCGAAGCTCGGTGCACCCCCGACGACCGATCCTATCGCGGTCTCGAACGCATCGCGATCGGCCGGGTGGATCGATCGGACGAATACGGGAAAGGTCGGGGCAGGACCGCCCGGATCCAGCCCGTGTTGGTGAAAGATGGCATCGGACCACTCGAGCCTGCCCGACGAGACATCCCATTCCCAGAACCCCGTCCCGGATGACGCGAGTACCTGCTCGAGCCGGGTGTCACGGGTCTCGAGGGTCTCCGCCAGCGTCGCAACCTCCTCGAGCGCATTGACGAGGCGGTCCCGGGAGGCTCGCCGGGAACCGACCAGGAGCGCGACCCCCGTGCCGGCCACGATGTATATCAGCTCCTTGAACTGCTCCACATCCCGCCCCTGGCTGTTGGGCGCCCCGAGGTCGAGGATGACCGCGTTCAATATGGAGATCGTCACGGTGGCGATGACCCCGCCGATGGCGCCGCCGAACCAGGCCGCAGCGACGGACGCTCCCATCAGCAGGATGTAGCCGGTGTCGCCGCCGATGAACTCGTTGAAGCCGAGCTTGAGGGCCATGCCGGCCCAACCGATGAACATACCGACCAGCAGCGACTGGCCCGCACCGAATCGGATGTCCCGAGCCCGCTCGAGCTCGCCCTTGGCTCGTCCCGAGGCTCGCGCGGCGAGCCCGGGGGTACCTTCCACCACGCGTGTCCCTCTGGCGATGAACGTGCCCTCAGCGGGTGGAGTATGGACCACGCCGATGGTCACACCCGGCCGCCCCTGACGCCACGGGTCCGGTTCGGCCAGGGGCGCTGATATCCGGCTGAAACGCGTGTCGTGCTCGATGTGACATGGGAAGCCGACCACGCCACCTACCGTCCTTGCACGACGTTGCGAACGTTCCGTCAGCCGGCGAGATGGCCGGCGCCAGTCGCATACAGGAGGCCCCGAGTGGACCACGAGCACGACACGACGACGCCGCACGATCACCCGCATGACTCCCTTGTCCGCGATGAGGGCACGGCAGTCGACAACGAAGAAGGCGGCAAGGAGGCGATCGGCGCTGGTGCCGGGGCGCTTGGTGGCGCGGCCGTCGGGATGGCCGTCGGCGGCCCGATCGGGGCGGTCGTCGGAGGCGGCATCGGTGCCGTCGCGGGTGCCGTCGCGGGTGAGTCGGCCGAAGGTGATGAAGAGGCCGGGTCGGGTACCGGAGCGCTCGGTGGCGCAGCCGCAGGCGCCCTGGTCGGTGGAGCGATCGCCGGACCCCCGGGCGCCGTCGTCGGTGGGGCTGTCGGCGCGGCTGGTGGTGCCGGCGCCGGTGACCAGGTGACCGAGGAAGCGGAGGAAGGCAACCCGACCACCATCAGCGAGCGCCCGTACTAGGCACGCACCGTGGGCCGGCTCTTTCGCCGGTTCGTGCGACACTGGCCGCGAGTCCCCGTTTGGATGGGGGCTCGCGGCATTCCATTTTCGCGAGGTCCCTCAGCGTCATGACCCGGCCGTTGCGCATCGCCCAGGTGGCTCCACCGTTTGAACGCGTCCCACCCCGCGCGTACGGCGGCACGGAGCGAATCGTCCACGGTCTTGTGACCGAGCTGGATCGGCGCGGCCACGAGGTGACCACGTTCGCCAGCGGCGACTCGGTCGTTCCTGGTCGGCATGTCGAGACCGTCCCGGAGGCCCTGCGGCCCTCCGGGTACACCGGCGAATCGCTGCCGTACATGCAGTCGACACTCCATGACGTCCTGTCGCGCGCCGACGAGTTCGATTTGATCCACAGCCATCTCGAGTGGATCAGTCTGCTGCTCGCCCGGGTGACGTCCGTGCCCGTCGTGACCACCTTTCATGGCCGCCTGGACCTGCCGTGGGCCGAGGCCCTGTTGCGTGATCCGCCGCGAGGGCTCGTGGCCATCAGCCAGAACCAGGCGAATACGCACCCGGACGTGCCGTGGGCCGCCGTGGTCCTCAACGGCCTGCGCCTCGATGGGGCCCCATTCGGCAAGCGCCGTGGCGACGGGCTGTGTTTCGTGGGGCGGGTGGCCCCGGAGAAGGGCATCGTCGAAGCCATCGAGATCGCCCAGCTGGCCGGACGGCCGCTGCGCATCGCAGCAAAGGTTGCGCCTGGCGGCCCCGAACGGGCGTACTTCGACGCTGTCTTCGCGCCGGCACTCAAGGCCGCCGGCTCAGCCGTAGAGTTCCTCGGCGAGCTCGATCAGGCGGATCGTGACCAGCTGTTCGCCGAGAGCTACGCCTCGCTGATGCCCGGTGGCTGGCCTGAACCGTTCGGCCTCGTGGCCATCGAGGCGATGGCCTGTGGCACACCCGTCGTCGCCCGCCGGATCGGCGCCCTGCCCGAGATCATCCGCGACGGGGTCGATGGCTTCTTTGGCGACGACGTCACCGCGATGGCGTTCAAGATCGATCGGGTTGCCGACCTCGATCGCGAGGCGATCCGCGCGTCCGTCCTGCAACGGTTCTCGGTCGAGCGGATGGCGGACGGCTACGAGGTGGTGTATGCCGGCCTGCTCGACGCGCCGGACACAGGTGATGTCAACCATCCTCCGCGGCTTGCCATCGCCGGCGGCCGCTGAGGGACAAGCCCTGAAGCTGTTGCCAGGCCAATAGCCGCGTGGCACCTCGGCTGGCCTACGCATCGACCAAGCGACGAACGTGCCGCAGGTTCAGCCTCCGTCCCTCGTCGAACGACGCATCGGTCGACCGATCGGCGGCGGAGCCATCGGATCTGGTCCCACCAACGAGCGCTGCTTCGTCGGATGGTCGATCGCCAGACCAGCGCTCCAGGAGCCGATCCTCCATCTGAGCTGGACGGCCTAGTGCCAGTCCTAGTCGACGGGTTGTCCGGGACCTAGCGCTGCGTGGCTGGATCCTCGATGTCGGCGGCGTCGGGCGCGTTCGGACCCTCGCGCGTGAGGGGATTCTCCGAGTCGGGCGTTTCGCGCTCGATCGTGTCGCCGTCGCCGCCCGTGCGGTCGGGATCCATCGGTGCGTCCATCCGGCGATCCATCTCGTCCGTCATGTCGTGCTCCATTCGTGCCTACGCTGGGATCGGGTCAGTGCGCCAACCATGGCACGAACCCCCACAACGCTCCCCTTCGAGGGCTCATCGATTCCGTTGCAACACCGTTCCAGCCTGTCAGGCCCGGGTCATGCTCCGACGCAACACGAGCCACGACAGGACCAGCGTCACCATCGCGATGACCCCGAGCGCCAGCAACTCCCAGCTTTGGTTCGTGCCGCCGCGCAGCATGAAGTCCTGGAGCAGGCGGATGCCATGCGTGACCGGCAGCGTGTAGGCGAGGGCACGGACCGGATCGGTGAACTCTTCGATGGACAGGACGAAGCCGCTGAAGAACACCGACGCGAGGAGCACGAGCAGCGACAGCTGCACCGCCTGCCGCTCCGAATCGGAGATCGTGGCGATCAGCAGACCAAGGCCAAGTGACGCGAGCAGCAGGAGCACGAGCGTCGCCGCGACGTACACGGGATCGCCCAGGATGGGCACGCCAAAGCCCAGCGCCATGAGGCCGATGGTCACGCCCGCGATGGCGAGGCCGATGAAGCCGAACGCGAGGACCTTGCCGACGAGCACCTCGGCGGTGCTGACCGGTGCGATCCGGAACAGCTCGATGACGCCACTCGTCCGCTCGCGCACCAGCGACATCGAGACCAGTGTCACGGCGAGGTGCTGAAGGATCAGCGCCAGCACGGCCGGGGCGAAGAACGCGACGACACCCGGTGATGACGGGGCAGTATTGCTGAGATCGGCCCGCGTGGGTGCCGCGACGACCTCTGGCGGGATGGCGTTCGCCTCGGTCTCGCCGGCGGCGACGGCGTAGCCCTGGCCCTCCGTCGCCGCACGCTCGATGATCTCGCGGTTGACCGCGCTGGCCAGACCCGAGGCGAGGAATCCGGCGTAGTTGAGGGCGACCGGGTCGATCTCGTCCACGAGCACCCCGATGACCGATTGCTGACCGGCTCGGAACGCGGCTTCGGCGTCATCCGGTACGACGATCACGATATCGACGATCCCGGCTCGCAGCTGCACCTCGGCGCTAGCCTGGTCCTCGACCACGCCCGCGATGCGCAGACCGCCGCCGGCGAGCTCCTGGTAGGTGGCGACATCGGTCGGCAGGCCGCTCGTGGGTGTCGCGACGATGATCGTCTCGAGGGGGCGCTTGACACCTGAGTAGCCCAGGCCGAAGACGGCCATGATCAGGAACGGTCCAAGCACCAGGCTGATGATCGCGCCCGGCCGACGCAACGTCTCGACGAGTTCCTTGCCGATGAACGCCAGAAGACGCATCGCGACCGCGAGGATCCCGTGCATCAGGCTGCCTCTCCGGAGGGCGCGGCATCAGGCTCCGGGTGGGCCGCCCGGTCCCGCTCCACGAGGGCGGCAAAGACCTCATCGAACGTCGGCCGCACCTCCCGCGCCGTCGCCACATCGCCACCTCGTTGGGTGACCGCCTCCATCACGTCCGGCATCGCCACGGATGTGTCATCCACCGTGACGCGGAAAGACCGGTCGTTCTCCTGGGCCACGCGCCGAACGATGGGCAGGCCAGACAGTTGGGCTCCGGCGAACGGCTCCGTCGTCTCGATCAGGATGACGTCGCCGCCGACGGCCTCGTGGCGCAACTCGTCCGGGGTGGCCAGCGCGATGAGCCGCCCGTCGGAGATCAGCGCGACCGTGTCGCACGCCTCGGCCTCGTTGACGTATTGGGTGGTGACAAGCAGGGTGCGGCCTGCGTCGCGCAATCGATGCAGTTCCTCCCAGATGCGGCCGCGCAGGAGGGGGTCGATCCCGGCCGTCGGCTCGTCGAGGAACATCAGGATCGGTTCGTGAACAAGAGCCGATGCGAGCTCGAGGCGGCGCTGCATCCCGCCCGACAGAGCGCCCGCGGATCTGCCACGGACGTCCCACAGGTCGACCAGCTGGAGGACCTCGCGGGTGCGCCGATGCCGTGTCCGAAAGAGCATCCCGTAGAGCGACGCGACAAAATCCACGTTCTCGCGCGCCGTGAGATCGCGATACAGGGTGAACTGCTGGGGCATGTAACCGATCCGCTCCCGCGTCCGGCGGCGGAATGTGCGCGGGTCCTCACCGAGCACACGGACTGTGCCCTCCGTCGGGGCCAGCGCGCCGGTCATCATCCGGACCGTGGTGGTCTTGCCGGCGCCGGATGGCCCGATGATGCCGAGGATGGTCCCGCTCGCGACGTTCAGGCTGATGTCGTCTACAGCGGTGTCTTCGCCAAAGCGCATCGTCGCGTGATCCATGATGACGGGGGCACCCTGGGGCACATGGGCGTCCGAGAGGGCTGGACGCTGCGCAGCCGTCACCATCTCGCCGGGCGGAGGAATGGGAGCTGCCATGATGGGTCGACTCCTGGCCTGATCGGGCGACGAGTGACGGGGACTTCCCACCGCGACTCCCCCACGGGCGCGGTGGGAATTGGCGGAAGTATCGATGCGGACGGATATCGTGGCCCCCACGCCGGATGCTATGCGAGTTGCAGCCGCATCGCGAACGCTACGGCTTGCGAGGCTCCTGAGAGGCACGGCCCGGGTCGCGAGATGGAGCCCGACTCCCGAATCGGGCATGGTGCGTGGATGCGATCCCTACGCGCTTCGGCGCCCCCAGAGGCCGTGGCACGCGAGGCCGTGGCACGCGAGGCCGGGCTGCGCCACTCGACCGATGCTCGACCGGGAATCACCCGGCGCCGCGCGGGCATCGGGTTCAGCTACCGGGATGCGACCGGTGCGACCGTGCGCGACCGCGAGCTCCTGGGGAGGATCAAGTCCCTGGCCATCCCGCCAGCCTGGACCGACGTGTGGATCTGCCCGTGGCCCAGCGGTCACCTCCAGGCCAGCGGCCGCGATGCCCGTGGCCGCAAACAGTATCGCTACCACAAGGGTTGGAGCGAGCGTCGCGGTGAGGACAAGTTCGATCGGATGCTCAGCTTCGCTGCGGCACTGCCACGGATCCGCGAGCGCTGCGAGACGGACCTCGCGCGGCGTGGGCTGCCCCGCGAGAAGGTCCTGGCCGGTGTCATCCGCCTGCTCGAATCGACGCTGATCCGCGTCGGTAACGATGAGTACGCGCGGTTGAATCGATCATTTGGTCTGACCACCCTGCGCGACCGACATGCCCGGGTCGACGGGCACGAGATCCGCTTCCGGTTCCGTGGAAAGTCAGGCCAGAGCCACGAGGTCGGGCTGCGCGACCGGCGGCTGGCGAGCCTCGTCCGGCGCTGCCAGGAGTTGCCCGGTCAGGATCTGTTCCAGTACGTGGATGACGGCGGCGAGGTGCGCGACATCGCCTCGGACGATGTCAACGCCTATCTGCGTGATGCGTCAGGAGGCGACTTCACGGCCAAGGACTTTCGCACGTGGGCCGGCACCGTGCTGGCGTACCGGGCTCTGCGCGCGCTTCAGCCCAGCGAGGACGAGCGAGGCGCCCGCCGGAACGTGGTCGAAGCCGTCCGCCAGACCGCCGATCGCCTGGGCAATACCCCGGCCGTCGCCCGCGGCAGCTATGTCCATCCCGCGGTGCTCGAGGCCTACCTCGACGGCGCCATCCCGGGCGCACTCATCGAGGCCGCCGAGGAACAGGCGCAACCGCCTTCGAGCGCGACCCCGGCGGAGGAGGCGGCCGTGGTGCGCCTGCTGCGCCAGCGTCTGGCCGCGGACGGCGGTTCCCCCGAAAAGCGGGTCAGTCCTCGTCGTCAGCGGCGATGAGCGGCAGGCGGATCTCGACGCTCGTGCCCCGGTCATGGCCATCGGATCGGATCTCGATCGTCCCGCCATGCACGGTCACGATGCCGCGGCAGGCGTACAGCCCCAGCCCGAGCCCGGGGATGTTGTTCATTCGCGCTCGATCCGCCCGGACGAACCGGTCGAACACCGTTGCGAGCTCCGCTTCCGTCATGCCCATGCCCTCGTCAACCACCAGGAGCTGGGCGACATCGACATCGGCGCGGGCCACGGTCACGAGGACCTTCCCGCTGGGCGCCGAGTACTTGAGCGCATTGCCGACGACGTTGGCCACCAGCCGGTGCATCAGGTTCGTGTCCCAAAGGCCGACGAGGTGACGACCCTCGGGGATGCTCAGCTCCACGCGCTCCCGAGCCACCGACCCCATCGCCGAGATTGATCCAGTCACGATCGACTCAAGGGTGGCGGGCTCGAAATCCGGGTCCAGCGCGCCCATCGCGACCCGTGACGCGTCGCTTAGCGTATCGACCATGGCGACCAGCTCGGTCGTGGCACCGAGCGCGTCGCCGACCGCCTCACGAAGGCGCTCCTGATCCGGAGCGGGGCCGCCAAGCCAGCGGTCAGCAAGGTGAAGCGAGCCGGCGACCAGCGTGATCGGCTGGCGGATGTCGTGCAAGGTCGTGGCGAGGAAGGCTTCGCGGAGGGTCTCGATCCGGTCGAACAGAGCCGTCAGGCCCACCGTGGCCGCCCCATCGAGCGCATCACCCACGATAGCCAGGCCGCCGACGACATCGATCGGCGCGACGTCATCGTCGAGCATGGCACCCAGGGACCGTGAGATCTCGTGACGCAGGAGGCGGAATTCGGTCACGACTGCGACCGGTCCGAGACCCTGCTCGAACCGCATCTGAGCGTGGGCCATGGCCGCCGCGACGGTGGCCGGATCGTCGAGCGGCGCCGGCGCATCGCCGTCGGGTCCGGGGTTGGCCGCCAGCAGGGTCACGACGGCGTCGAACAGGGTGGGGATGTGATCGGTGACTGCGGCGTCCGGGCGCTCTCGGTGAAACGGCTGGCGGGCGGCCGCCTCCAGCCAGCGCGAGAGGATCTGGGAGCGACCTTGGGCGAGCGCCTCGGCCACATGTCCAAGGTCTGCGTCGCCGGCGACCGCGGCCACGCGCTGGTCGACATCCCCGCTGATCGATTCTTTTGCCATGTCCGTCCATCCCTCCGCGAACAAGCGTTGCCGCGACAGGATACCGCGGGACATGACAAGACCCCGGCTATGCCGGGGTCTTGTTGCGGCGGTGGAGGGCTAGGGCCGGTCGTTGCCCATATTGCCGTCGTTGTTGCGGCGGGTTCGATCGACTTCGTCACCGGCCTCGTCCGCGCCGGAGCGGATGTCGTCGCCGGCATTACCGAGTCCATCTCGAATGTCGTCGCCGAGGTTGCCGGCCTTGTCAGCCAGGCTCTCGTCGCCGTCCGCCTTGCGCATGGTCTCCTTGGTCTCGTTCACCACTTCGCGTGCGGTGCTCTTGGCATCGTCCATGATCGGTCGAACCTCCGACATACTCCCGCGTTTGCGGGCTTGGGAAGACCGTAAGGCTGCGCCCGTTACAGCCCGATGGCCCCCTTCCGTCGCGACCTTTCAGCGCTCTCGCACTGTGTCCACCCAGGCCGCTCCCGTCTCGGTTCGCTCGATGAGGGTCGCCGCGATCAGGCCAGCCGGGATCAACGCCAACACGACAAGAAGCCGATTGGCCCCGCCAAGCAGCAGGCCGAGCGCCATGCCGATCGAGAATGCGCCGCCTACCTTGATCGTCTGGTCCGAGCCCGAGCGAACCATGCGGTTGGCCTCGGTGAAGGCGTCGCGCGCGGTGGTCGCGACCTCCGGCAGCCTGGCGCCAACCTCACCCGCCGCCCCGGCGACCGTGTCGGCCACCTGGCGCGCCTTGTGGCTCATAGCCTGATCAGCGTCCTTGCCGATGCCGTTGCCGGCCCTGATCGAGGTGGTCGTGCTGCTCTTGTCCGTTCCTGTCGTAGCGGCCATGGCTGATCCTCCTGTGCTGAGCGACATCCCGTGAATGCCTGTGGTTTGGTCCGGGAAAAAACAACGGACGACCCGGGGAGGGGACCCGAGCCGTCCGTGTGAAAAGGGGTTTCGCCCCGTCACAAGCGACCCCTGGAAGTGTTCGAGCTACATCGTAGGCGGGACCAGGTCAATGACTCCATGCGGTAACGGCCATGCACCTTGCATCCATATGACAGTCGCCTCAATCGTCGTGCGTGAGGTCAAAAAGCGGGAGGGCAAACCCGACCTCCGTGCCACCGCCACGGCGTCTGGCGACCCAGATCCGGCCCCCGTTGGAGACCACCAGGGTGCGGGCGACATAGAGCCCGATACCCGAGCGCGGCACGTGACCGCCGACGGCCGGATGATCGACAAAAAGGTTGAACACGTCGCTACCGGCGTCGGTCGCGATGCCCGGTCCGCGATCCCGGATGATCACCTGGGCATGTTTCGGTCCGCTGCGGATCTCGATCGCGACGAGGGCGCCGGGCGGGGTCGCGTCGACCGCGTTGGAGATCAGGTTGCGCAGCACCTGGTTGATTTGAGTGGCGTCTCCGACAGCCGGCGGAATGTCGCGCGGGGCACGGACTCGGAAGCGTTGGCTCGGCGATCGACGTCGCTCAGCGGCAACGGCGGTCGCGACGAGTCGCTGGAGCAGGAGCGGTTCGCGTTCCGGCCGACTCTGGCCTCCGTCGACCCGGACGACGGCCAGGAAGTCCTCGATCCGTCGATGAAGCTGTTCCGCCTCGGCGGCGATCGCGGTCAGGACCTCGCCGCGTGATCCGGCCGACAGGCGATCGTTGAGGAGCAGTTGTGAGCCGCCATAGATGGACGTGATCGGGGTGCGCAACTCGTGGGACAGGACGCCGAGAAAGGCATCGCGCATGGCCCCCGTCTCGCCGCGGGCCATCGGCTGCGCGTACGCCGAGACTCCGATGATCCGACCCTGGTCGTCCGTCAGCGGGACGGCGGTGAGGAGCACCTGGACGACGGTGCCGTCCTGCCGATGAGCGCCATATTCCTGGGTCGTCTGCTGGGAATCAACGGCAAGGGCTCCAGCAAGTACGTCACACGCTCCGCGTTCGTCCGATTCGCTGCCCATCAGGTCCACCCAGGCCTCATTGCGATAGGCGACCGTACGATCCGAACGAAAGACGGCGATGGCCGTCGGCGCAGACTCGATGACCGTCGGCAGGACGTCGCGAACGCGCGTACAGCGCCGGTTGACCCTCGAGCGATCGGCGGATCGCCGGCGGTTCGGTGGCCCGGAACCTGAGTTGACCATGGAGACCTGCGCCCCCGCTGCCTGTTGCATGTCGATACTTCCTGTCTGCCGATCCTTCGCGCGCGGGCGAAGGTGGCTCCCGGACCCCCAGTGGCTCGGGAGCCACGCCCCTAGCCTGAGGCCCCGGGCGTCAAGGTCGCCCATGTGCGAGCCGCCCGAACGTTGCACGCGCGTCACGGGTGGTCCGAAACGAAGAAGCGACCCACCGTCGCCGGTGGGTCGCTTCAGAGCCAGTAAAGGATTCCGGGCTGGGCAGCCCCGGCCCTGTCGGTCGGGTCAGACGGGGCCACGTCCCGTGCGTGAGCGTCCGGTGACCGCACCGTACACGAGCACCGCGATGACGGCACCGATCGTGGCGACGACGATCGTCTCGATGTTGATGCCTGTGGTCAGGTCGCGGTTGAGCAGGACACTGGCCAGGAACCCGCCGACGACCGCGCCGACGATACCGAGCACGATCTTCCCGATGATCCCCAGTCCCTCGTCACCCTTGACGATGAAACCAGCCAGATAGCCGGCGATGGCGCCGACGACGATCCACGCGATGATGTCCATACGAGAAACCTCCATCCCACATGCGGGCTTCTCACCCGCCTGCTGGGTATTGCGTCCCGAAGTCCGGGCTGGTGCGAACTGTCGCGGTCGATCCCACCCGAGCGGACTACGACACGGCCGTTGCGCATAACAACGGCATGAACACGTCGAGCCGCGAACGAGCCGGCGTGTGT
>JANOIS010000407.1:0-2424 GCA_031407755.1 Chloroflexota bacterium
ACGGAGAACTCCGGCCGGGTGGACCCGGAAAGCCTTGAGGACTACGTCGCGGGCGGCGGCTATGCATCGCTCCGGTCCGCCCTGACCTCCATGACGCCCGCAGAGGTGCGCGAGGAGATCACCCGGAGTGGCCTGCGCGGCCGGGGTGGCGCCGGCTACCCGACCGGCCTCAAATGGAATACCGTCGCAAAGGCCCCGGGTGCCCCCAAGTACGTCATCTGCAATGCGGACGAGGGCGACCCCGGAGCATTCATGGACCGGTGCATCCTCGAGAGCGACCCGCATCGGGTCCTCGAGGGGATGGCGATCGCGGCCTATGCGATCGGAGCCAGCTTCGGCTATGTGTACTGCCGCGGCGAGTACCCGCTCGTGGTCAGCCGGATTCGGAAGGCCATCAGTGACGCCACCCGGGCCGACTACCTGGGCACGACGATCATGGACACCAAGTTCGCATTCGAGGTCGAGATCCGGCTCGGCGCGGGCGCCTACGTGTGCGGCGAGGAGACGGCGCTCATCGCGTCCATCCAGGGCGGTCGGGGCACGCCCACCCCGCGACCCCCCTACCCTGCCGTGGACGGCCTCTGGCATCAGCCGACCCTGATCAACAATGTCGAGACGTTCGCCAACGTCGTGCCGATCATCCGCAAGGGCGGCGCCTGGTTCGCCGCTATCGGAACTGCGACCAGCAACGGCACGAAAGTCTTCGCGATCGCCGGCCGGGTCGTGAACACGGGATTGATCGAGGTGCCGATGGGCACGACCCTTCGAGAGATCGTCTTCGACATCGGCGGCGGGATCGTCGACGGGCGCGAGTTCAAGGCTGTCCAGACCGGCGGTCCGTCGGGTGGCTGTATCCCTGCCGAGTTCCTCGACATGCCGGTCGACTACGAGTCACTCATCGGCGTGGGCTCGTTCATGGGATCCGGCGGCATGATCGTCATGGACGAGACGTCATGCATGGTCGATGTGGCCAGGTACTTCATGGACTTCTGCCGCGAAGAGTCGTGCGGCAAGTGCGTGCCGTGCCGGGTGGGCACGACACAACTCTTCATGCTCCTGGACAAGATCACCCGGGGAGAGGCGACGATGGACGACCTTGCCCAGATGGAGCGTCTGGGCGGCATGGTCCAGAAGACCAGCCTGTGCGGGCTGGGCCAAGGCGCCCCGAACCCGATCTTCAGCACCCTGCGCTACTTCCGCCACGAGTACCTCGCCCATATCGTGGATCGGGTCTGTCCGGCGGGCGTGTGCACGATCGACCCAAGGCCGGTGCTCGCATGACCACGGTCCACACCCTCAAGATCAACGCGGTGGAGGTGGCCGGGAACGAGGGCCAGTCCATCCTGTCCGTGGCCACGGAGAACGGGATCGACATCCCGACCATGTGTCACCTCGACGGGCTGTCCGACACGGGTTCGTGTCGGCTGTGCGTCGTCGAGATCGCGGGCTCCACCAAGCTGACCACGGCGTGCACCACACTCGTCTCGGAAGGCATGGACGTGACGACGGCCTCCGATCAGCTGATCGAGTACCGCCGCACGATCACGGAGATGCTGTTCCTGGAGCGCAATCACATCTGTTCGATCTGCGTCGCCAACAACCACTGCGAGCTCCAGGACCTGGCCGAAGATCTGCGGATCGACCATTTCGAGCTGCCGGTCATCAATCCCTCGGTGGGCATCGACGCCAGCCACCCGTTCTTCGCCATCGATCACAACCGCTGCATCATGTGCGTGCGCTGCGTGCGGGTCTGCGAAGAGATCGAGGGGGCCCGGACCTGGGGCGTCATGGGCTCCGGCATCGACGAACGGGTCGTGACGGACATGGGCACACCGTGGGGTGAGTCCACGACCTGCACAAGCTGCGGCAAGTGCGTCCAGGTCTGCCCGACCGGCGCGCTCTTCGAAAAGGGCCGGTCGATCGCCGAGGGCAGCAAGGCGCGCCGCCCGTTCCTGCCGTACCTGAAGATGTACGGTCAGGACGGAACATGACCAAGCCCACCCTCGCCACGGTCTGGCTCGACGGCTGCTCGGGCTGCCACATGTCCTTCCTGGACATGGATGAGCGGTTACTGGAGATCGCCGAGCGCGCGGACATCGTGTACAGCCCGCTGGTCGACTTCAAGGTCTATCCCGAGCACGTCGACTTCTGCCTCGTGGAGGGGGCGGTCTCGAGCGTCGACGACCTGCACAAGATCAAGATGGTCCGCGAGAAGACGGGGACGCTGATCTCCTTCGGCGACTGCGCGGTCACCGCCAACGTGCCCGGCATGCGCAACCCGATCGGCCCGGGCCCGCTGCTGGAGCGCGCCTATATCGAGAACGTGACCCTGCGCCCTGGGATCCCGCTGGACGTCGTGCCTGCCCTGCTGCCCACGGCCCGGCCGATCCATCACGTGGTCAAGGTGGACGTCTTCCTGCCGGG
>JANOIS010000446.1:0-2507 GCA_031407755.1 Chloroflexota bacterium
GTCGATGAGTCGCCGTCCGGCATCGACTCCGCCCTTCACCCCGAACGTCACGATGCCACCGAACCCACCGGTCAGGTAGCGCTTGGCCAGCTTGTGGCTGGGATGCGACTCGAGACCCGGATAGCTGACCCAGGTCACCTCGGGCCTTGCCTCAAGCCACTTGGCCACGGCCAGGGCGTTCTCGCTGTGGCGTGTGATGCGCAGCGGGAGCGTCTCCAGGCCCTGCAGGAACAGGAACGCGTTGAAGGGACTGAGCGCTGCACCGATGTCGCGCAGGCCCTGGACGCGCAGCTTGAGGATGAACGCGAGGTTGCCGAAGGCGCCCGTGTAGCTGATGCCGTGGTAGGACGGATCCGGATCGACGAAATCGGCCTTGAACCGCTCGCTGGCGGCCCAGTCGAAGGTGCCGGCGTCGACGACGACGCCGCCGATCGCGGTGCCATGCCCGCCGATCCACTTGGTCGCCGAATGGATGACGATGTCGGCACCGTGCTTGATCGGCTGGGCGAGGAGTGGCGCGAACGTGTTGTCCACGATGACCGGCACGCCCCGGGCATGGGCCACGTCCGCGATGGACGCGAGGTCATGCACGTCCAGGCGCGGGTTGCCGATGAGCTCAAGGAAGACGGCCTTGGTCTTCTCGTTGATCGCGCGCCCGAAGGCGGACGGGTCGCTGCCGTCCACATACGTGGTCGTGATCCCGATCTTGGGCAGGGTGTGCGTGAACAGGTTGTACGTGCCGCCGTACAGACTGGACGAGCTGACGATGTTGTCGCCGGCGCGGGCGAGGTTGAGGATGCTCAGCGTCTCTGCGGCCTGACCGGACGCGACACCCAGGGCGGCCACGCCACCCTCGAGAGCGGCGACGCGCTGCTCGAACACGTCGGTGGTCGGGTTCATGATCCGGGTGTAGATGTTGCCGAATTCCTCGAGCCCGAACAGGCGAGCCGCATGCGCGGCGTCGTTGAAGACGTAACTGGTGGTCGCGTAGATCGGGACGGCGCGGGCGTTGGTCGTCGGGTCCGGCTTCTGGCCGGCATGCAGGGCGCGGGTCTCGGGTCGGAAGGTGGCGGGATCGAGTTCTGCCATGTCAGGTTCGTCCTTTCTGTGCGCGTCTGTTCGTGGCGCCTGATCGTGGTCCTGGGGTTCGGCGAGTCAGGTTTGGCGGACACCCGTCGTGTGGATCGGAGGACAAAGAAAAACCGCGGCTCCAGTTTGGAGTCCGCGGCCCCGGGACCGGTGTCTGTGGTCCTGCGTCATCGCCTGATCGTTCAGGTTGCGCTTGACCTCAGACCCCTTCCTCCGTACGGCGGGGCCGCCAGCGCATACACATGTTCCGGGCGCGGAGGGTGTGGGTCATCGCCCCGCGATGGTGCCCCAGGTAGCGGCCGGCGTCAACCGCCGTGACCGAATCGCAACGTTGGTCGGGCGGGCGCCGCGAAGCGGGGCGTGGATCCCAATGTCAGCCTGAGGCACGTTGTTCGCACAGACGAGCGTGGCCGGCTGCTTCGTATGCTCGAATCGGCGATCTGAGCGATCGGTCATGCACGGCTGTGCCGAAATGGTGTCTGGGGCTGACATCGCCTGGCGGATCGTGCACGGCTGTGCCGAAATGGTGTCTGGGCCTGACATCGGGCAGGCACGCGCGGTTACCCTGCCTGCGTGACCGCCCTCCCCGCTACGTTCCGTGCCTACGTCGCCGAGAAGGTCCAGGCCGCCGACGGGTCACCGGCCGTGGAGCGAGGCGTTCGCCCGTTCCGTGCCGTTGACCTGCCGCCCGGCGAGGTCACGATCAGGGTCGAGTGGTCCAGCGTCAACTTCAAGGACGGCCTGGCCGTGCGTGCCGACGGCAAGGTCGCGCGGATCAGCCCACTTCTCCCGGGTATCGATCTTGCCGGCGTGGTGGTCGAGAGTGCGGACTCGGCCATCGCCGTCGGCGCCCGGGTTGTGGCCCACGGCTACGACCTCGGTGTCGCCCGGCACGGTGGCTACACGGAGTACCAGCGCGTCCCGGCCGGCTGGGTCGTGCCGCTGGACGGGGGCCTGACCACCCGCGACGCGATGGCCATCGGGACGGCCGGGTTCACGGCCGCGATGTCCGTCGCGGCCCTCGAGGAACGAGGGCTCAAGCCCGGCGATGGGCCGGTGCTCGTGACCGGGGCGAGCGGCGGGGTGGGTTCCACGGCCGTGGCCATCCTCGCCGAGCGCGGGCACGAGGTCTGGGCCGCTACCGGGAAACCGGACGAGGCGGACCGGCTGCGCAGCCTGGGGGCGGCCGGGATCCTGACCCGGGACGAGGTGACCGTTGAAGGCAAGCCGCTCGAATCGGAACGATGGGCGGGGGCCGTTGATGCGGTCGGTGCGGCCACGCTGCCATACGTGCTTCGGACCCTGCGGACCGGTGCCGCGGTCGCATCCAGCGGCAACGCCAGCGGCCCCGGCCTCGTGACGACGGTCTTCCCGTTCATCCTGCGTGGGGTCGCGCTCCTGGGCATGGATTCCGCGCA
>JANOIS010000465.1:0-4160 GCA_031407755.1 Chloroflexota bacterium
CGGCGAGCACGTCCCAACGACCGTCCAGCCGGCGACACCAGGTGGCCCGACGACCTGGCCACGCGATCCCGAGGCGGAGCTGCGCGCCCAGCCGCCGGCCATCGATATCGATCTCGACGCGCCGCTGTACACCGTCAAGGATGCCGAACGGGCGCTCGCCAGCTTCCGCGCCATCGATTACGACGAGGAGCGCGAGGTAGCACCGGGAGTCTGGGCGACGTTCCTCGATGCGGGGCACATCCTTGGCTCCGCCATCATCCGATTGCGGATACGCGAGCGGGAAGACAGCGAGGACCGGATCATCGTGTGCTCCGGCGACCTCGGCCGGCCCGGGACACCGATCCTGCGCGATCCGACCTATCTCACGGCCGCGGACTACATCCTCGTCGAATCGACGTATGGGGGCCGCGAACACGAACCTCAGGACGAATCCATCCGGATCCTCGCCGAGACCGTCCGTCTCGTGGCCGAGGCGAAGGGCGTGCTGCTCGTGCCGTCGTTCGCGATCGGGCGGACCCAGGAGGTCGTGTGGGAGCTGGATCGGCTCATCACCCGCGGCGAGATCCCACTGCTGCCGCTCTATCTCGACTCGCCGATGGCCTCCAAGGCGTCCGACATCTATCGGCGTCACCCGGGCTACTACGACGATCAGACCGCCGAGCTCCTGCGCGACGGCGACTCCCCGCTTGATTACCCGAACCAGATCGTGACCAACGCGATCAAGGAGTCGCAGGCCATCGAGCGGGCGCCGCGGCCGTACATGATCGTGGCCTCCAACGGCATGCTGACCGGGGGTCGGATCGTGGGTCATCTGCGCCATCTCATCGACGACCCGACGGCCACCATCCTGTTCGTGGGCTACCAGGGCGAGGGCACGCTTGGCGCGCATCTCCAGGCCGGTGCCGAACAGGTCAAGGTCGATGGTCAGCTGCGCCACGTCCGCTGCCAGGTGCGATCCATCAGCGGTTTCTCGGCGCACGCCGATGAGACCGAGTTGCTCGACTGGCTCGGGCGGTACGTCGAGGGCAATCGCCCGGGCGATCCGGGTTACCCGCGTCGGGTGTTCCTCGTGCACGGCGACCCCGAGGCCCAGATCGCATTGGAGCCACGTGTGCGGGCGCTCGGGCTCGCGACACACGTTCCGCACTGGCATGAGCGAGTGACCCTGGACTAACCCTCGCCCTCAGGACGGTGCCGGCGGGCACCGATTTCGAGCGCCGGCCCGTTGCCCGGACAGGACTGGCCCAGTACTATCGGCCACGGCCTCATTGCGGGGGATATCGGCCAGATGCCCGGTAGCGGATCATCTCCGCGACCGGGCATCGTCCCGTCCGCGACCGGCCCTTCCCCGGGCCGAAGCGATCCGGAAGACTACCCTGCGATGTTTATGACACCCGTACTCATATTTGGGATCCGAGCGTTCCGGTGTAGCAGGCGCGGGTGTGCCAGGGAAGGCACACGCCGACAGGGCCCGTGACTTGCGATCAGTCCGGAATGGACCAGTCGAAGGGCGACGTCAAATGGGTACCGACTTTCCAGCTCGGCTTTCGGCCGCGTGATGGTTGTCGCGCCTGATGCGGCTGAGGCGCATCTGATGGAACACCAGAGGCAATAGGCCACCGATACGGCACCATCGCCTTCGGCCCCACAGGTGGGCAACTCAGCAGGTGGAGGTCGGGATGACGGCGGACGGCGGGATCCTCACGGCGGCGGAACTGGCGGCGGTCCGGCGCGAGTACCGCGGTGCCTCCCTGCTACCCGCCCGTACCTATCACGACGCCGCGATCTTCGACTTCGAGCGCCGTGAGATCCTGCGTCGCGACTGGGTGATGGTCGCACGCGAGGAGGACGTCCCGGAACCTGGCACGTACCAGCTGGTCACGCTGGATGGCGAGAACCTGATCGTCGTCCGTGGGCGCGACGGCCAGTTACGCGCGTTTCACAACGTCTGCCGCCATCGCGGGACCGCCATCGCCGAGGATGCGTGCGGCAAGGTGGTGCGTTTCCAGTGCCCGTACCACGCCTGGATCTACGACCTGGACGGGACATTGATCCGGGCCAAGCACACCGAGGACCTCGACGAATTCAGCTTCGATCGATTCGGGCTGGCCAGCGTTGGTCTCGAGACCTGGCAGGGCTTCATCTTTCTCAATCTCGACCCGGACGCGATGCCGCTGGCGACACAGCTCGGCGATTTCGCGGAGCACTGGAGTCGATTCGACTTCAGCACCCTTCGCTCGGCGAAGCGGATCGACTACGAGGTCAATGCCAACTGGAAGTTCATCGCCGAGAACTACAGCGAGTGCTACCACTGCCCGGGCGTCCACCCGCAGCTCAACAAGCTCACGCCATACGACCTCGGCGGCGATTTCGGTCCCAACGGCGCGTGGCAGGGCGGCTGGATGGAACTCGCCGACGGCGCGGAGACGATGGCACTCGATGGCGGGCACGGGTCGCGTGATGGGCGCCCCTCGATGCGCGGGATCACCACCCTGGACGAGCGCCGGGTCTATTACTACGTCCTGTGGCCGCTGACCTTCCTGTCCATCCATCCGGACTACCTGCTCGTCCACCGGCTCGTGCCCCACGGCCCAGATCGCACGACGGTGGTCTGCGACTTCCTGTTCGAGGCGGATACGATCGCCGCAGCGGGTTTCGATCCGTCGGATGCCGTGGCGTTCTGGGACCTGACCAACGGGCAGGACTGGCATGTCTGCGAGCTCCAGCAGCGCGGGACGCGGTCGTCGTCCTGGGTCGCCGGGCGCTTCTCGAACCAGGAGGCGTCTGTCCACGCGTTCGACCAGATGGTCGCCGACCGCTACGTCGGGGAGTCGACCTGGTCGAAGCGGATCGTCCGCGAGCGCTATGACCAGCCGGTCCCGAAGGTCGCGCGCGGCCTTGCGAGTGGCAACCAGCACGCATCCGACCGAGGAACCGCCCGCACCAGGGCGATCGTCGACCGCTGACGACCGAACCAGGCAGATCCGGCCCGCCGATTCCGGCCCGCCGGCCCCCGGCCCCGCGTGGGCCCGCGCCCCGGCCTCGCGTGGGCCCGGGGTGATCGGTTGGGTTGATCGATCTGAGCGTGGTCGTGCAGAGCTGCGACCTCAGATCGTCGAATCGGAACACCAGCTCCTCATGGCCGTACCCAGATCGATCAACCAGACTGATCGGGACGTGTCGCCCGTCGGTGTCATCAGACGCGGCACCCCTTCGACGGTCAGCCCGGCGCCGCGAGACGGCGGTCAGGCCGGTGTCACCGTGCCCGCCCGGCGCAGGCTGATCCTCCACGCGGCCAGGATCACGACCGCGGTGACCGCCACGACGACGGTCGTTCTTCGACGGTCAGCCCGGCGTGGCCGAGACGGCGGTCAGGCCGGTGTCACCGTGCCCGCCCGGCGCAGGCTGATCCTCCAGGCGGCCAGGATGACGACCGCGGTGACCGCCACGACGACGGTCGAGATCGCGTTGATCTCGGGGGTGACCCCGAACTTGATCTTGCCGTAGATGTACAGCGGCAGCGTGGACGACCCGACCCCGGCGTTGAAGGTCGAGACGACGTAATCGTCGAACGACAGGGCAAAGGCGAGCAGCGCCCCGGACACGACCGCGGGCATCACGATCGGCAGGGTCACGTAGCGGAACGCGCCCAGCGCCGATGCCCCGAGATCGCGCGCGGCTTCCTCCAGGCGGGGGTCCATCCCGGCCGCCCGCGCCCGCACGACGATGGCCACGTAACTGATACAGAACGTGATGTGTGCCAGCGCCAGCTGGGCGAACGATCCGCGTGCCCCAAACAACTGGAAGAAGAACAGCAGCAGGCTCAGACCCATCACGATCTCTGGCGTGACCATCGGCAGGAGCAGGAGGGTCTCGGTGGCGGCCCGCCCCCGGAACCGCAGCCGCGCAAGCGCCAGGCCCAGCAGCGTGCCAAGTACCGTGGCGACCACAACGGCGACAGCCGCCACGCGCAGGGTCACGAACAAGGCATCGAGCAGATCATCGTTGGCCAGGAGCGTCGGATACCACTCGAGGGTGAAGCCGCGCCATTGGAAATTGCGCCTTGAATCGTTGAATGAGAACACGATCAGGACCACGATCGGTGCGAACAGGAAGACGTATCCGGCCAGTGCGTAGGCCGTCAGCCATCGGTTGCGCGC
>JANOIS010000468.1:0-18954 GCA_031407755.1 Chloroflexota bacterium
TCCGGGTCGATGAGCGAGATGAAATACGGCGTGATGTCCACCCGGAACTTGTCCGGGGCGCTGAGACCCTCGCGCTCCTCATCGGTCAGGTTGAGGATCGCCTCGATCTCGGCGAGGTCGTTGACGCGGTGCGAGAGCTGCCAGCGCCAGTCATTCCACTTGTCGTCCGGCACGTCCTCGTAGATCGGCGCTCGACGGCTGACCGCGGGGAGGCCATCGGGGCCCAGGAGCCGGGCGGGATCCGCGAGATTCACGAACGGGGCCCCGGCGGCGACCCTCGCGGCATCCTGATGGGCGACGGCGGTCTTGATCTCCTGGGCGTCCACGCGGCGTGACCTCCAGCGTTGGGTGCATAGAACCTATGCACTCTGCAAGTGGCACGGATGATAGCCGAGGTTCGACGGCCGGGTCCAGCGCACGATGGTCATGCCGCACGCAGCCAGGGCGGCCACCATTCGTTACGGCAGACTGGCCGCCCGGATGGCGATCCCGGCCTTGTCCAGGTCGGAGACGATCAGGGTGAAGAACGGGTGCTCGTCGTACGAAAGATCCTGTCGGTTGGCGACGAGGAACAGCGTGTCGCTGCCCAGGTCCTCGCGGACGACTTCCGCGCCGTGTCGCTGGAGCACCCTGGCCGTCGCCGCTGCGTCCGCGCTGGCAACCCGGATACGGATCGCGGAGCCGAAGTCGACCAGTCTGGCCGCGGCATCCGTGGCGGCCCTCTCCGCGACCGTTCGGGCCTTCGAGCCGGCGGCCGGGGCTGCCGTCGCGGCGGCCGGACCCGGCCCGAGGATCGCATTCCACAGCAGTCGCTGGGTGCCCTGCGTCCAGGCGCGGAAGTTCGGATCGATGGAGAAGGCGACGACCCGACCGGCCCCGACGGCTTCGTCGGTGAGCACCGAGGTGCCGCTGAGCGTATCAACGCCGATTGCCAGACCGGACGTTGCGTAGTCGATCGTGCCCGACGCCGGGAAGGTCGCGACGGACCTGCCGAGGCCCGGGCGCATGGTCCGGTCGTCCTGGTACATGACCCAATCGCGGCCGCCGATCCCGTCGGCGAGCCAGCTGGCGGAGTCGAGTGACACGCGGATCATGGTCCCGGGTGCATTGGTCTTCGAGCCGGCCAGTCGGACCGAGGAGACGCCGGCCTTGACCGCGACCTCGACACCGCCCTGCCAGGCCACCACGCGGCCGCCGGCGTTGACCCAGTCACGCAGCGCGCGCTTGCCCTTGGCCCCAAGTGCCTGGATCGCGTAATTCGCGTAGCCGTCGGGGATGAGCAGGACATCGATCCCGGGCAGCCCGGCGACGATGTTCGCGGCGGTCACATCGGCGTATCCCAGCTCCCAGACCTGGTCGAATAGGTAACGCGCCTGCCCGGCGGCCTCGAAGCCGCGCGTGCTGTTGGGGATCTCGAACAACCCGACCGAGGGCAAGTCCGCAGGGAGGACCGGCGGGCTCGGTTCGCTGATCGGCGCGACGACGCTGGCGGACGGCGTGACGATGTCGCCGCTCCAACCGCCGCGCAGATTCATGAGCAGCGGGTTGCTCCAGGCCGTGACGTCGTAGGTGACCTCGAAGGGGATCCACGAGTCCTCGTGGAGCATCGCCTGGACCCAGTGCTTCTGGGCCTGGGCCATCGGGATCCAGTAGGTGCCGATCGGCAGGTTGGTGGCGGCCACCGGGTCGCCGTACGGGTGGAAATCGGTCAGGGCCAGCGGCGCGGTCAGTCGATTCACGGTCACGTCCATCCGCTGCAGACGGCGGACCAGCGCCTGGATCTCCACGGCCCGGTCCGGGTCATCGCGCAGGAAGTAGTGGCGGACAGTCACGTCCGGGACGGGCTGGTACAGGTCGTGGCGCGGCTCGAAGACGGCGTTGGGTTCAAGCTGACCGGCGAGGCCCTGCTGGTAGGCCTCCTCGTGCGATGCGCGCCAGCCGGCAACGACATCCGCACGCGCCGCCGCGCCAGCGGCGAGTGACGCCCAGATGGACGTGAACTGCTCGTGCTCGCGCGCCGCGATCGGGTCGCCGTTCTCCTTCTCGAACGTCATCCCCGCGGCGTGGAAGCCCATCGTCGGGACCGTGTCGCCAAAGATCGTGGCAAAGAAGTCGTACGGAGCGCCGTGGAAGTACTTGATCCCCTGCCGATCGAACTCGCCGGCTATGGCCGGGCTGTACAGCTCATTGATCCAGTCATGCGCCGTGTCCGGCGTCTCGTGGTACTCGGGATCGGCGTTCGGCGGGAAGAAGTAATTCGGCAGCCCGAACTCGTGGGCGTCGATGTACAGCATCGGCGGGAACCGGCGGATGACCTCGAGCTTGCCGTCCGTTTCCGGCTGGGTCCGGGCGAACCAGTCACGGTTCATATCGAAGCCATACAGGTTGCGCCGGGTCTGGGCCTCGCGGCCATCCGGGTTCTGGGTCGGCAGGATGACGACGAGGGCGTCGGCCAGGATGCCGTCGACCACGCAGTCCCCGCGGGCCGCCAGCTCATACAGGGCGTGCAGGGAGGCGTCCGTGCCGCTCTCCTCGGTGCCATGGACGTTGCCGGACACCCACAGGATGGCGGGAGTGGCGGCCACGGCGGCGCTCACCGAGGTGGGGTCGGCCAGGGGGTCGCGCAGGGTCGCGAGGTTCGCGCTGATCGCAGCAAGGCCGCTTGGGGTCACGCGATCCGGCGTCCCGATCACGGCGTAGCGAATCGGCCGGCCACCGACAGATGTCGCCGCCAGGGCGACGGCGACTCGATCGCTTGCGGCATCGACCGCCCCAAGGTACGCATCACTCTGGCGCGCCGTCACCTGCTGCGTTCCCAGGGCGAAGCCGAGTGTCTGTGTCGCTGTGGGCGTCGTCGTGTCGTACTCGGGCGGGGTCTGGAACGGGTCGCACGCAGCCAGGGCGACCGACGGCCCGCTCGGCGGCGTGATGGAGACCAGGAGCGCGAGCGTGACGGCGGACGCGACGAGTCGACGGGGCATCAGGGAGATCCTCCTGGCACGCTGCGGGTCGCGCCAAGTCTGCAAGGGATGCGGCGTCTGGTCAACGCTCGCGGTGCGCACGTGCACCACCCATCGCGCGAGGCTACTCCCCGATGACCGCCCAGAGCAGGCCCATCATGATGAAGAAGCCGGTGAACATCGCGACCAGGCCGAGGGCGCCGTAGGGCGTGCTGGCGCCGGTGTGCGGCACGAGCTGGAGACCGATCCCGAAGACCACGGCCCAGCCGATGAACAGGAAGGTGAACAGGAACTTCGCGTTCGGGTTGGTGATCCGGCGGACCCAGCCGGCGCCGCCCTCACTGGACAGCGCGGCCTTGAGCATCACGCCGATCATCAGGCCGACGACGGCCACGGAGATGCCGAACGGGATGGGCTGCTGGAAGGCGACAAGGAACAGCTGCATCGGGCGGATGCTAGCAGATGCACGGCGGCGGTCGGGAGCTTGTTGAGACAGCCGCGGATACGATGCTCCCGTGACTCCCTTCGATCGACTCGGCTGGTTCGTGGTGCGCCGGGCGCGCCTCGTCATCGGGGTGTGGGCGGTGCTCATCGCGCTGGCTCTGCCGCTCGCGCCCCAGGTTCCGGGCGCGCTGAGTGCCGGCGGCTTCATCCGCGACGACCTCGAATCGGCCCAGGCCCAGGCGATCCTGGAAGCCGAGCTGGGCGCACCACCGTCGGCGCTGGTGGTCGTCTTCTCGAGCCCAGACCTCGTCGCGGGCACCCCCGAGTTCGAGCTCGCCGCCGCCGACGCGATGCGCGATATCGCCGGCGCGCCGCACGTTGTCAGCGTCCTGTCGCACAGCCTCCAGCCGCGCCAGGTGTCCGCGGACGGCCATACCGCCTACGACATCGTCTTCCTGGACCTCCCGCCGGACGATTCCCCCGAGGCCCTGCCGATCCTGCGCGAGCGACTTCGGCCCGCCCCGGGATTGACCGTGGAGCTCGCCGGCGGCCCGGCATTCTATGGCGACGTCCAGCGGATCAGCGAGCAGGACCTCCAGCGCAGCGAGGTCATCTCCCTGCCGCTCGCGGCGATCGCGCTGCTGCTCGTGTTCGGCTCGGTGGTCGCGGCGGGTGTTCCGCTCGTGGTCGGTGGGGCGAGCGTGCTCGTGGCGCTGGCCGGGATCTTCCTGATCACCTCCATCACCCCGATGAGCATCTTCGTGCTCAACCTCGCGACCCTCCTGGGCCTGGGGCTCGGTGTGGACTACTCCCTGCTGATGACCAGCCGTTTTCGCGAAGAGATGGGGAAGCGCCCCGGGACGGACCCCGACCGGCTGAACGATGCGATCCGGGTCGCCGTCGCGACCGCCGGCCGAGCCGTGTTCTTCAGCGGCCTGACGGTCCTGCTGGGCCTGCTGGGCCTGGTCCTGTTCGAGTTCATGATCCTGCGCTCGGTCGGCATCGCCGGGGCGATCGTCGTGGGCCTGGCGGTGGCGGCAGCATTGACCCTCCAGCCGGCGTTGCTCACGATCATCGGACCGCACCTGGACCGCTTCGCCGTGCGCCGCGTCCGCCCACAGGCAGATGGCGATGGCGCGTGGGCGAGGTTGGCCCGGCGGGTCATGCGCCGGCCAGTCGCCGTTCTGATCCCGACCCTGGCCTTCCTGTTGATCCTGGGCTCCCCGTTCCTCCACGTGCGCTTCAACGCCCCCGACGCGAGCGTGCTGCCGCCGGGCGTCCCGTCGCGTGTCGCCTTCGATCGACTCCAGGCGCAGTTCGGCGAGGGTGAATTCGCGCCGCTCACGCTCGCCATCCGCACCGATGGCGCCGCGGCCAGCCCGGCCAACCTCGCTCGCCTGTTCGAGTATTCGCGCCGGATCGCCGCAGATCCGCGGGTTGTCCGAGTCCAGGGCGTGGTGGATGTGGATCGGCGGCTGACCCTTGAGCAGTACCAGCTGCTGTATGCGGATCCCAACGGTCCGCGCGATCGGTTCGTGGCCACGGCCCTGGCGACGACGACCCGCGGCGACCTGACGGCGTTCACGGTCACCACGCCGTATGGCTCCAATCGCGATGAAGGCCGTTCGCTCGTGCGCGCGCTGCGCGATTCGGTCGGTCCGCTCGCCCCACCGGACGGCGTCGAGGTGCTGGTCGGTGGGGGCGCCGCGGACGTGGCCGACGTGGTCGATGGCATCGCTGCCGACTTCCCCCGGACCGCACTGTTCATCGTGATCACCACCTACCTCGTGCTGTTCGCGCTGCTGCGCTCGGTCGTCCTGCCGGCCAAGGCCCTGCTGATGAACACGCTCTCCATCACGGCGAGCTTTGGGGCGCTTGTGTGGATCTTCCAGGACGGCAACCTCTCGGCGCTGCTCGGGTTCCAGCCGCTCGGGTTCGTGGAGACGACCCAGCCGGTGATCCTGTTCTGCGTGCTGTTCGGGCTGTCCATGGACTACGAGGTCTTCCTGCTGTCACGGATGAAGGAGGTTTGGGACTCGACCGGCGATAACACGGAGGCCGTGGCGCGAGGGCTGGAGCGGAGCGGGCGGATCGTGACCTCCGCCGCGCTGATCGTGGTCGTCGTGGCGGGCTCGTTCGCGTTCGCCGACATCGTGCTGATCAAGGCGCTTGGGCTCGGGGTCGCCATCGCGGTCGCGCTGGATGCGACCGTGGTCCGCGCGCTGCTGGTGCCCGCCACGATGCGGCTGCTGGGTCGCTGGAACTGGTGGATGCCAGCCCGGCTGGAACGAGCGATCGGCGGTCGACTTCCGGCGGCCGCGTCCGAAGCAGAGGCCGCGGCCGCGTCCGAGGGGGCGGTTGCTCGATGAGCGTGCTCCTCACCCTGCCCGCGCGGAAGGGCCTACGGTCGCGATGACACTCGTACTCATATTTCGATCTTCGCGGGTGGGCGTCGGACCGTGATCCGGGCCGTTCGCCTGCCCCTGCTCCTGATGGCCGTCATCCTCGCCGGCTGCACCACCGCCGGTAACCCCATCCTGGCCAATCCCCCGCGGCCGCTGTCGTCGGCTCCGATCCCGACGGCGACGCCGCCCGCCGTTGCCGATCCACTCCCCGTAGTCCTGCCACGTGACGACGGCCCGCATGATCGACTGACCGAGTGGTGGTACTACACAGGCCACCTGCAGGCCACGGACGGGGCTCGATTCGGCTTCGAGTACGTCATCTTCCGGGCCGAGCGCGGCTCGTTTCCGACGACCTGGGCCTCGCACCTCGCGATCACGGCCGAGACCGCCGATCGATTCCACTACGCCCAGCGATTCGACATCGGCGACGCCGTGGATCGATCGCCGCGCGGCGTCACGGGTGAGCTGGTCGGATTCGACCTGTCACTGTCCGGGATGAACCCGGCAGACCCGACCACCTTCGATCGGCCGGCCTGGACGATGGCCGGCATCGATGGCAACGATCGTCTCCAGGCGCACCTGTCGCCGGCCGAGGCGGCGCTCGCGGGCGTGCCGGGTGGCCTCGGGCTGGACCTTCGGCTCGCCTCCCGCAAGCCGCCGGCCCTGCACGACCGGGACGGCTGGATCGATTTTGGTCCGGCCGGGGGATCCTATTACTACTCGCGAACAGCGATGGACGCCAGCGGCACGGTCACCCTGGACGGCAAGGTCCTGACCGTGACCGGGGACGCCTGGTTCGATCATCAATGGGGCGACTTCATCAGTGTGGGTGGTGGCGGCTGGGACTGGTTCGCGGTCAACCTCGACGATGGGACGGACCTGACCATCTCCCTCGTCCGGGACGCCGACGGCAGCTATCCGCTGGTGTATGGCACGGTCGTGGAAGCGGACGGGAAGACCCGCCACCTGGAACGGGACGCCTTCGACGTAGAGGTGACTGATCGCTGGGTCAGCCCGGCCACCGGTGCGGACTACCCGGCAGGTTGGACGATCTCGATCCCTGCTGACGAACTCGTCATCGAACTCGCGCCGACGGTCGCGGATCAGGAACTCGATACCCGCGCCACGACCGGCGTCGTGTACTGGGAGGGTTCGCAGACGGTCCGGGCAACCCGGGCCGGTCGATCGGTCGGCGGCGAAGCGTACGTGGAGCTGACGGGCTACGCGCCGTCGTCGATCTCCGCGCCCTGACGCTGGTGCAGAGGACCCGCCCGCTGGCAACCCGCTGGGCGGGTCAGCCGCCCGCCAGCACGACCGGGGGCATGGCCAGGCCGGCCTTCGCGGCGAGGACCCGGGACGCGGCGTCAAGGTCAACGACACCGCCGATGGTGACGAGCATCTGCCTGGCCGCTGCGATGTACGCCTCGGGGTTGCGGATCGAGGAGGACAAGGCCTCGTCGGCGAGGGACCCGATGCTGGCATACAGCGCGACGAGACCAGTCGAGACCGACGCGCCGTCATCCCAGTCCCCGATCGCGGGCGCGACCCCGCCACCAAACGTGGCGGTCCAGGCGAGACTGCGCAGGATCGGCGCGATCACATTGCCGGACGGACTGCTGGCAGCGAGGGCCTCGGTCAGGCGCTCGGCGTCGACCACGATGCGCTGATTCAGGACCGCCGACTGGCGCAGGGCGGACAGGGCGGCCGTCGGGATCCCAGGGTTCACGACGGGCGGGGCGGCACTCGCGAGCGGTGCGGTCGTGGGCGTGACGATCGGGGGTGGCTGGACGGCGGCGGTCTCGACCGGTCGGCTGGTCAAGGTCAGGGCGGCCATGATCCCACTACCGACGACCAGCCCGGCGACGAGTCCGATGGCCATGAAGCCAACGGCCCGACCCGCCTGGACCCCGTTGATCAGCCGCGTCCCGCAGCCGGGACAACGCGGCACACCCGTTCCCAGCGGCCGAGCACAGGCCGGGCAATTGAAGATATTCGCGTCGGTCTCGCCGATGGGCAGGGCCGTGCTAGCGGACGCTCCAGACCGGCGGCCGAACCTGCCTACCTTGGCGCTGTTCGCTTCGATCGTCATCGATTCCCTCGTCGCCGGACTCCGGGCCGGCCTCGTGATGCGCAGTCTGGGCCGATGCAGGTTCGATTCACAGCCGAACAAAGGTCCCAGGCCCGCGCCCGTACCTGCGGCGGGCCAGTTGGCGATTCGACAGGAATAACTGATACTGAGTATCATTAGGGCGATGCAACCTGACACCTCGCTCGAGATCGCGATGGACCGAGCCGGACATCGGCTTACCGGAGCCCGTCGCTCGGTCGCCGCGCTGATCGCCGGACGCGACGGCCACTTCACGGCCGCCGATCTCATCGACGAGGCGCGGCAGCATCGGCTCGGTGTCGGGCGGGCCACGATCTTTCGGACGCTGGACGTTCTGACCGGCGTTGGCGCCGTCGAGCGATTGGACCTGCCGGGCGGCGAACACGCCTATGTCGCGTGTGAACCTGACCACCACCATCACGTCGTCTGCTCGGTCTGCGGTCGCAACGCCGATATCGATGACGCCGGCCTGCGCGAGGTCGTCGGCGAGATCGAGCGTCGGACCGGCTATCGGATCGACGACCACCGGCTCGAGTTGTTCGGTCGCTGCCCGGAATGCCAGGGCCGGGCGGCTGCCTGATGTCGATGATCGCGCTCGCCGTGTCCTTCGGCGCCTTTGCGTCGGCGCTCGTCGGCGGCTGGCTGGCGTTGCGGGCGGTCCGTTTCGTCGGCGTGATCATCGCGATCGGTGCTGGCATCCGGATCGGAGCCGCCTTCTTCAATCTCATCCCGGAATCGATCGAACACCTGGGTTCCATGGACGTCGCCATGGTCTGGATCGCTGTCGGGTTCCTCGCGTTCTACGCCGTCGATAAGGTCACCTCGCTCCATGTCGGCCATGAGACGGCGGCAGAGCTCGATCACGAGGAGGCCAGCCACCAGCACATGGGCATCGTCGGCGTCACCGGCATGGGAATCCACAGCCTCCTCGATGGCGTGGCGCTGGCGGCGGCGCTGGCCGTGGGTGGCGAGCTCGGGGTGATCGTGGCCGCTGTGGTGATCGTGCATCGATTCACCGACGGGATCGGTGTCGTCAGCTTCCTGCTTGCCGGCCAGATCCCCGCATCGCGAGCGTGGCGGTGGGTCCTGCTGATCGCCTTGGCCCCCGTGGTCGGCGTACTCATCGGGAGCGTGTGGACGGTGCCGGACGCGGCCCTCGGGGCGATCCTGGGCTTCTTTGCGGGGTTCTTCCTGTACGTCGGGGCGGCCGAGCTGCTACCGGAGGCCCATCGGCGCGGCGGATCGGCGGCGGTCGTGGCAGCCACGCTCGGCGGCGCGCTCGCGATCTACCTGTTCTCGGTGGCGGTCGGCGCGATCGGCGTGGACGCGCACTGACCCGGCGCCCCTACGAACCGGTGACGAACTCGCCGCCGTCGACGCTGATGATGTCGCCATTGATGAACTCGGTGCCGTCGCGGGACAGCGCCAGGATGGCGTTGGCGACGTCCTGTGTCGTGGTCATCCGGCCGGTTGGGTTCCGCTTCATCGTGACATCGATCATCGTCTGCGACTCGGGGATCCGCAGCAGGGCCGGGGTGACGGTGACGCCCGCTCGGATCGAGTTGGCGGTCGTCCCCGTGCCGTGGCGGGCGAGCTCCATGGCCAGCTGCCGCACGTGCGATTCGAGCGCCGCCTTGGCGGACGACACCACCCCGTACGACGGCACGACCCGGGTCGAACCTTCCGAGGTCATGGCGTAGATCTTGGAACCATGCCCAAGGAAGCCGCCGCGCCACAGGTCCTGGACCCAGTAGACGAGGCTGTTGGCCATGACGTCCTGGGTCATCTCCATCTTCTTGCGGTCCACGCCGGCCTTGGGGTCCTCGGTCAGGAACGGGACCAGCGAGCCGAAGGCGAGCGAGTGCATCACGACGCGCACGTACGGATCCTTGCCGTCGGCGCGCGATTGATCGAACCGTTCGCGCAGCCGATCGAGCGCGGCTGCGCGTTTGGTGTCGTCGGCGGCGTTCATGTTGATGAAGAGGCCCTCGGAGCCGGCGGCCGAGATGGCGGCCTTGACCTCCTCGACGTGCGCCGCCGCCGCCCGGAAGTCGAGGTGGATGCCGGCGATCCGGTAGCCGTCCCTGGCGAGCGTGAGGGCGGTCGCTTCACCCATCCCCGACGACGCCCCCAGGATCAGCGCCCAGCGCTCGCGGTCATCGGTCATGTGGCCTTGGCCCTCCTGTGTGTCAAGAGCCGAGTCTAGCGGCCCGCGGAGGGTCGCGGCGCTACCATCGAGTCCATGCCGTCCCTCCCGACGCCTGTCACCTCCGGACCGCTGGTCGGCCTCCGCGTCATCGATTGCTCGACCGTCCTCGCGGGCCCGTACGCGACGATGCTGTTGGGGGATCTCGGCGCCGATGTCGTCAAGATCGAGCCGCCCGAGGGCGATGCGACCCGCGGCTGGGGTCCACCGTGGGTGGGCGACGCCTCGGCCGAGACCCGCACCGCTGCCTACTATCTCGCGGTCAACCGCAACAAGCGCTCGATCCGGCTCGACCTGCGGACGGGGGCCGGGGCGGACATCCTGCGTCGCCTGCTCGTCGATGCCGATGTCTTTGTCGAGAACGCTCGTCCAGGCTCCATGGCGCGGTTGGGTTTTGGCGACGACGCGCTGGCTCGGCTGAATCCGGGGCTCATCCACCTGGCCATCAGCGGATACGGGCCGGACGGGCCGGCGGCGGACCGGCCGGGTTATGACTTCGTGATCCAGGCCATCAGCGGGCTGATGTCGATCACGGGCGATGCTGATGCCGAAGGGGGACGGCCCTCGAAGGTCGGCGTGGCGATCAGCGACGTGGTGACGGGACTGTTCGCGACGGTCGGGATCCTTGCCGGGCTGCTGGCCCGGGGTGGCGGCGGCGGTCAGCGGGTGGACGTGTCGCTGCTGGCCTCGACCCTGGCCGTCCTGGTCAACCAGGCCCAGAACGCTTTCGTCACCGGTCAGCCACCCGGCCGTCGCGGGAACGCTCACCCAAACATCGTCCCGTACGAGACGTTCGCGACGGCCGATGGCGAGCTGGCCGTGGCGGTCGGGTCTGAGCGGCAATGGCCACGATTCTGCGCAGCGATCGGGTTGCCGGATCTCGCAGCGGACTCGCGGTTTGCGACCAATGGCGACCGCGTCAACGCCCGCGCGGTCCTGCGCCCGCTGATCGCCGACCGTCTTTCCCGGCGCTCCACCGACGCATGGTTGGCCACGCTTACCGCGGCGGACGTTCCATGCGGCCCGATCCGCAACGTGCTCGAGGCCTTTGCATCGCCCGAGGCGCAGGCCCTCCACATGGCGGTGGACGTAGAGCACCCGGCGCTCGGGGTGCTACGCCAGGTCGGGATTCCGATCGAGTTCTCCGTCACACCAGGCGCGATCCGGACGGCGCCACCGCTCCTCGGCGAACACACGGACGAGATCCTCGTCGAACTCGGGCTGTCACCCGGCGAGATCGACCGCCTCCGGGCGGACGGCATCGTCTGACACCGCTCGCCGCCAGCGCGCCCCTCCGGTCAGGCTACGGTGCTGGGATCCGCGTCGCGGACCGACATAGCCGAGATGCCGGGTTTCGTGCCCGCGAGCTCCCCGGCGCGGGTCCTGCGCGCACCATCTAGAATCCGGACATGATCGAATCCGACCCGCTTGGAACGAAGACCGAGCCTCTCCCGACCCACGTTCCCACGCTTATGACCGTCCATGCCCACCCCGATGACGAGACGATCGGGACCGGCGGTACGATGGCCAGGGCCATCGCCGACAGCCGGCGGGTCGTGCTCATCACCTGTACCCGCGGTGAGATGGGCGAGATCGTCGTGCCGGAAATGGACACTCCGGACAACCACCGTCGATTGGCCGAGATCCGGGCCGGGGAACTGGAACGGGCGATGGCCATCCTGGGCGTGACCGAGTGGGACAACCTCGGCTACCACGACTCGGACATGATGGGCCGGCCCGGCAACCACGACCCGCGCTCGTTCTGGCAGGCAGACCTGGACGAGGCTGCCGGGCGGCTGGTCTGGTTCATCCGGCGCTACCAGCCTGATGTCGTGACGACCTACAACGACTTTGGTGGCTACGGGCATCCAGACCACATCCGGGTCCACGACGTCACCATCCGGGCATTCCCCCGCGCCGGCGATATCGCCTGGTACCCCGAACAGATCGCCCCGGAGCATGGCGGCACGGGCCCCGCGCTGGACGTTGGCGGGCTCGCTCCATGGACGCCGTCGAAGCTGTACGAGCAAGCCATCCCCGCGTCCATCCGCACGGCGATTCGCGACCGCCTGGAAGCCCTCGGCAAACCCAACTTCTGGTCGGCGCCGGCCGATGCAACGCCGGACCAGCTGGTCGAATTCGAGGCCTATCAGGCCCGGATGCTTGTGCCCGACGAGGCGATCACCACCTGGATCGATATCAGCGGCGACCCGGTCGACCGGAAATGGCACGCGATCCGTGAGCACGCCACGCAGATCAGCGACGAATCGACGTTCATGCTGTTCGGCCTGGACGGGTGGCGGGAACAATGGTCGCGCGAGGCCTACATCCTGCGCGAGTCGAGCGTCGCCACGGACAAGCCCGAGAGCGACCTGTTCGCCGGCCTCGACTGACGGGCCAGGGCTTGGGGGCCGGCGCCGGACACTACCAGGGCAATAGGCGCTTCGAGGCGTCGAAGATCTGGCCCATGACCACCCTGCCATCACCGGCCGGGTCGAGGAAGTTCGGCTGGGCCTTGTCGAGGATGATGTGTGGCCGCATCCGGGCCTGGACGAGCGCCGACCCACGGAACGTCAGCTCGAGCGTGATGCCCTCCATGGTCGGCTCGGACCACGTCTGATCGAACACGAAGTTGCCCAGGGCATACCAGATCGGCTTCTCTTCGTAGACCTCCATCGCGGCCGCCCAGTGGGCGTGGTTGCCGATGATCATGTCCGCTCCGGCATCGATGATGTCGCGGGCGAGCTGCTGCTGGCCCTTGAACGGCATCGCGCGGTACTCGGTGCCCCAATGGGGGAAGACGATGATGATGTCCGCGCCGGCCTTGCGCGCCTTCTTGATGTCGACCTTCGCCCGTTTGAGCGACAACGTCGAGCTCCCGGCCTCGTCGATCCCCGCGCCGTAGCCCCGGGCGATGGCGTCGTAGGCGAGGACCGCCACCGTCACGCCATTCGCCTCGAGCATCGCCGGAGCACGAGCGGCAGCGAGGTCCTCGCCGGCCCCGGAATGCGCGAGCCCGCGCTTGTCGAGGTTATCGATCGTCTGGAGGATGCCGGCGTCGCCGGCGTCGCCGATATGGTTGTTGGCGAGCGAGACGTAATCGATACCGGCGTTCACCAGCCCATCGATGATCCCCGGGTCAGCCGAGAATCTCGTCCCGCTGGTGTGCCACTGGAATCGATCCGGCGCTGGGTTCTCGAAGTTGGCGATGGCGATGTCCGCACCCTTGAGGAGCCGGCGCATGGCGCCCTCGTTCCCGGTCCGCTTCGTGATCGGCTGCTTCCAGCCGAACGCCGAGCAGCAGGTATGGCCGGTGATCTCCGCCGTACCGCCGTCGAACGGGAAGTCGACGCCGCGACCCTTGACCCGGATGGTCTGGTACACGCCACGGTCGAGAAGGATATCGCCACCCGCCACGAGGGTCCATGTGGCTGCCGGGTCGAAGGCCTCGCCATCGGACGGTAGCTGGGCGTGCAGGCGCCACTCCCCGGCGTCCGTGACCCGGTCCACGCCAAACAGCGCCCGGTCACCCCAGGCGAGGGCGCGGACCGCGGGTGTCACGGCGTCGGCCCGGATGAAGGCCAGGCGCTTGCGATGCTTTGCCAGGTCCGCGGTGAGGGTCGCGGCGTCCGGCGCCAGTTGGATGCGGGTCGCCACCGACGACCGCTCCACGCCCAGGGCTGCCAGGATCGCGTCCGCCTCCGACTCCACGAATTCGATCGACTCGTAGCGTTTGCTCGTGCCGGCCAGCACGGCGGCAACCTCCTTGCGGCCGGTCGCTTGGGCCGTGGCGCGGAAGTGGGTGACAGGCACGATCGCGACATCGACGAGGGGCGCGGCGGCGGGCGGGGCCGCGGCGGCGGGCGGGGTCGGCGTGCCTGCCGTGGTTGCGGCTCCGGTCCGGGCCGGCGCGACCGTGGCCGGGACCGTCCCGGAAGGGCCGGCGTCAGGGACACTTCCACCCAACCCGAGTTGACCGCCCGTCAACGGCGTAGCGATGGCGAGCGCGAGTATGGCAAGGACCACGATCATCGGCCGTCGACTCATCGCGACCGATCGTACCAGCGGACCGCGACCTGGCGGTGTCGGCGGGCCGCCCGCCGGGGCCAGGCGGCGTCAGCCCAGGCACCAATCCCGCACAACCGTGCACGACCAGCCGGCCGCTGTCGGCCCCACCGACACATTCCGTACAGCCGCGCACGGCCGGCCGGGCGCTGTCGGCCCCACCCACACATTTTGCACAGCCGTGCACGATCCACCGCCCAGAATGCAGATTCGGCCCGACGAGGCGATCGACCACGCTCAGCTGTTCCGAAAACGTAGGTGGGGCCGACACAGCGACGCACGCCGCCCGGGTGGGCCGCCGGTCGCCGCGACACATCGACGCACGCCGCCCGGGTGGGCCGCCAGTCGCCGCGACACAGCGACGCTGCGCAGGACAGAGGAACGCCCCGTCCGGGCGGGCGGACGGGGCGTAGGAAAATGCGGGTGAAGATGGCGGACCCGACCGGATTCGAACCGGCGATCTCCAGCGTGACAGGCTGGCATGTTGGGCCGCTACACCACGGGTCCAGTTGCGGCGAGGCCGGACTATAGCAGAGGCGTCCAGGCTTGTCAGTGCGACCTTCGACCTATACTCGCAGCCCCATGCCCGACCGACTCATCGACCTGCGCAGCGACACCGTCTCCCGCCCGACCGACGCGATGCGTGCGGCGATGGCCGCGGCGGAGGTCGGTGATGACGTGCTCGGCGACGACCCCACCGTCAACGCCCTCGAGGAACGCGCCGCCGAGCTGCTCGGCAAGGAGGCCGGCCTGTTCGTGGCCAGCGGCACGATGGGCAACCTCGTGGCGCTCCTCGCTCACCTCGGCCGCGGGTCGGAGGTCATCGCTGGGGCGCAGCATCACCTCATCCTCGACGAGGCCGCCGGCCATGCCGTCATCGTCGGGGCCAGCGCCCGGACGCTGGACGACCTGCCGGACGGCACGCTGGATCTTGCCGCGATCGATGCCGCCTTCCGGGATCCGAGCGATCCGCACGAACCGCTGTCCGGCCTTGTGACCATCGAGAACACCCACGCTCACTCGATGGCCCGGCCGTTGACCCCGACCTATATCCGTGCCGTCGCCGCCATCGCCCTCCGGCACGGCGTCCCGCTGCACATCGATGGCGCGCGGTTCTGGAATGCGGTCGTGGCCCAGCGTCCGGCCGGGGTGACGGCGCACGACCTGGCCGCGCCCGCAGACACCGTTACGTTCTGCCTGTCGAAGGGGCTCGGCTGTCCGGTCGGCTCGGTCGTGGTCGGTTCGGGCGCGGTCATCGCCCGGGCTCGCAGGGCCCGCAAGCTCGTCGGTGGCGGCATGCGCCAGGCCGGGATCCTGGCCGCGGCCGGGCTCGTGGCGCTGCAGGACGGTCCCGCGGGCATGATCGATCGCCTCGCCGACGACCATGCCAACGCCCGTCGACTCGCCGAGGCCCTCGCCGACATGGACGGCATCGTGAGTCCCGGCGGCACCGCCCAGCCGGCCGCCGGTCGCCTTGACCCCGCGCGCGTGGCGACGAATTTCGTGCTGTTCAAGGTGGAATGTGACCGCGCGGCCTTCGTCGCCGCGGTCCGTGCACGGAACGTCCTGATGGTGGAATATGCCCACGGTCAGGTTCGAGCCGCGACCCATCATGACGTCTCGGCGGCGGACATCGACACGGCCATCCACGCGACCCGCGCGGCCCTGGCCGAGACGACCCACTCGACAAGGACCAGGACGCGGCCCGACCCGGTGGCGAGCAGCGTCTGACCACCCGCGACTCGGGGCCAACCACGCCGGACCCCGAATGCCCAGGAGCCTTTCCGTTGACGACGCAGACCAGCGCATTCGACCTGCCCCGTCCGGCCGCTGCGCCCGACCGCGGCCCGCTCGATGACCGGTTCTACGACCTCGTGGAGGAGCGCGTCCGCCGACTTGTCCGCGACAACCCCGTCCTCGCCACGGCGATCGGAATCCATGATCACGACGACGAGCTGGGCGATGGCGGTCGCGAAACGTTGCTGGCCGAGGTGGCAGCCGATCGCGCGTATCTCGCCCAGATCGAAGCGCTGGACGAACTCGGCCTGTCCCGAGCAGCCCGGTTCGAGCGCGACCTCGAGATCCACAACGTGCGCCGAGCGATCTTCGACACGGACGATCTCAGGATCTGGGAGCGTCGCTCGCTGGCGCTCGATACCGTCGGTGACGGACTGTTCCTGCTGTTCGCTCGCGACCACGCTCCCATCGCCGAGCGCCTCGTGGCCATCACCGGCCGGCTGGAGGCCGTGCCGCGCCACCTCGAGGATGCCCGCACAAGGGCCGCGGTTCCGCAGGTCCGCCTGTGGCAGACCCTCGAGATCGAGGCGGCCGGCGAGATGCCGGCGCTGTTCGACGAACTGGTGGCCGCCGGCGGTCAGGGCACGATCGCTCCGGCACACCAGCGCCGCCTGGCCCGCGCCGCCGAGGCCGCCAAGATTGCCGTGGATCTGTACGCGACCTGGCTCGAGACCACGATCCCCGACGGCACGGACACGTGGGCGATCGGTCGCGAACGGCACGACGCGCTCGTCGGCCTGCGGGCGTTCGACGGTCTCACCGCCGACGAGATCCTCGAGCTCGGCCACCACAAGCTCGCCGAGGAGCACGAGGCACGCACCGCAGCCGCCCGCGAGGTGGACCCCGAGGCGTCGGAGGCGGAGGTCATCGATCGGATCAAGTCGGACCATCCGGCGACGTTCGACGCGGCTCGTGATGCCTACGGCGACGCCATGCGTCGGGCACGTGCTCACCTCATCGAGCGCGACCTCGTGAGCGTCCCGGACGACGAACGGATCGACGTCATCGAGACCCCCGAATACCTGCGCAATGTCGTGCCCTTCGCGGCGTACTTCTCGCCCGCCCCGTTCGACCCGAACCCCAAGGGCATCTATGTCGTCACGCCATCCGTCCACGGCGACGCCAACGCCATGCGCGAACACAACCTCGCGTCGATCAGCAACACCAGCGTCCACGAGGCCTACCCTGGCCACCACCTCCAACTGGACGTTGCCCGCCGGCATCCGTCGCTGAGCCGGCTGATGGCCGATGCGCCCGAGTTCACGGAGGGTTGGGGCATGTACTCGGAACTGATGATGCGCGAGCACGGCTTCGATGACGATGCACGCTTCCGGGTCATGCTCCACACGGACGCCATCTGGCGAGCGTGCCGGATCATCCTGGACATCCGCCTGCACCGGGGCGAGCTGACCGTCGACGAGGGGATCGACTTCCTGGTCGAGCACACGAGCTTCGAACGGGCCAACGCCCGCTCCGAGGTCCAGTGGTACACCTACCGCCCGACGTACCCCCTGTCGTACCTGCTGGGCCGAACGCTGCTCCTGGAGTTACGGGCCGACGAGCAGCGAAGCCTGGGCGAGGCATTCTCGCTCAAGAGCTTCCACGACACGCTGTTGCGCAACGGCTCGCTGCCGATCAGCTTTCACCGCCGCCTGCTGGCCGGCGAGGGGGTCTGAGTCGCGTGCTGGTCATCCCGGCGATCGATCTGGAGAAGGGCCGGTCGCGCGTGGTCTCCTGGCCAGGCGCGTCGACCGGTGTCGGCGCACCCACGGACCGGCCGGACCGGATCGTGGTGCAGCTGGTGGAGCAGGGCGCGAAACTCATCCACCTGATCGATTTCGAAGGCGCCCGCAGCGGCGCCCCGACCAGTCTCGATGTCGTGGGCGCGATCGCCGCCAGATCGGCGGTGCCTTTGCAGCTCGCCGGAGGGCTCGACACACCGGAGGCGATCCAGCTGGCATTCGCCGCCGGTGCGACCCGGGTCGTGCTGACCACCGCCATCGCGGATCGACCGGACGATCTGCGCGCGTGCCTGGCGGTCGCGGGCGACTGGCTGGCCGTGGGGCTGGACCCGCGCCCGGAGCGTTTGGCCGCATTCCCGTGGCGGCGCCCGCATCCACCCACGGTCGAGGATCTCGTCGAGGAGCTGATCGGGGCCGGCGTCGGGCGGCTCGTCCTGTCGCACGGCAAGGGTGAGCCGGACCTCGAGCGGGTGCGTTTGCTCGTTCGGTCGTACGATGCCGAGATCCTCGTCGCCGGCGGAGTCCGCGATCTCGACGGAATCCACCGACTTCGTGATACGGGCGCTTCGGGCGTCATCGTCGGAGAGGCCATCCTGTCCGGTGCCATCGATCTTTCCGCCGCCCTGGAGGCCGCCGCATGATCCTTCGTCCCATTCACACGCTCGCTATCGCCCTCACCCTGGCCGCGATGGTTGGTGCCTGCAGCACGGGCGGCGGCGGATCGTCATCGACCGCCGTGCCGTCGAGCGCCATTCCGTCGAGCGCGGTGCCGTCGAGCGCGGCCGCGTGCCCGACGGCCGAGCCCGCAGCCCTTCCCGCCGGCGAGACCCGGACCGTGACGATCGCCACGGACCTCGGCTCGATGACACTCAAGATCGAGGCCGATCTGTCACCGATCGCGGCCGGGAACTTCGTGGCCCTCGCCGAGTGCGGGTTCTATGACGGTGTCGTGTTTCATCGCGTGGTGCCGGTCTTCGTGATCCAGGGCGGCGACCCGGACGGGACCGGACGCGGCGGCCCCGGCTACACGATCACGGACGAACCCGTGACCGCGACATACGGTCGCGGTGTCGTGGCGATGGCCCGGACGGCGCAGCCTGACTCGGTCGGATCGCAGTTCTTCATCGTCCTCGATGACGAAGCCCGCGCGGCCCTCGAATCGGCCAACACCTACCAGATCATCGGAACCGTGACCGCCGGCATGGAAACGGCGGACGCGATCGCCGCG
>JANOIS010000069.1:0-1892 GCA_031407755.1 Chloroflexota bacterium
GACGTCCCGGACGTTTGCTTCAGCATCACCGACAACAAGACGACCGGCCTCGTGGCGGGTGAAGTTGCCGATGAGGATGCCACTAACGGCAACCTCAGCGTCAGCGGGCTCGTTCTGGGCCATTACACCGCACGCGAGACGGCGGCTCCCGCCGGCTACCACATCGACAACCCGGACGCAGTCCCCTTCGACGATCCGATGACGATCGCCGACCCGAACATCGAGATCGCGACTCCGTTCGTGAACTCGAAGGCGTTCCGGCTCATCGCCTTCACCTGCGATGACATCACGAACAAGCTGGTGGTCAGCACGGCCACACTTGACACGGTGGTCACGAGCACGATCTCCTCGGCCCAGTTCGCGGCACTCGGCTGGCGGGATGCCGCTGGCGATCCGCTGACCGAAGCGGCGCTCTGCGGCTTCCCCGGCGCCAACTACGGGCCACTCGACGAGGGCACGTACAACCCGAGCGTCAAGATCCCAGAGTGAGCTAGCCGGCGCGCGACCGTGGACACGGCGCCCGCCAGGACATGAAGAAGGGACCGGCCGCGAGGCCGGTCCCTTCAGTTTGCGTCAGTGACGTTCCGGAGTACGTTCCGCTCAGCTGGCAGCCACGTTGAAGACCGTCGACCCAATCGAGCGCCAGCGCATGTTCCGGCTGTAGTAGCCCTCCTCAGCGGTGCAGTTCGCTGCGCCGGACGACCAGCTCGGGGTGGGGCCGAGCGACAGAGTGGCCGTCGCATCGACGTACATCCGCCACTGCTCGAAGACGATCGTGCCGCCCTGGTAGCACTTGGCGTGGACCCAGACGGCCGTGCTCGTGCCACGATAGGCCGTCGTCGTCCCGGCGAACACGCCGTCGTCGACGCGCATCGCGCTGGTGCCAGCCCCGCCGGTCGGTTTTCCGGCCAGGGCTGTGCCCGCGATAAGGCCGACGATGAGAAGTGCCACGAGCGAGCCTTCGGCGATTGCCTGGGCGCTGTGCTTGAACACGGACGTGATCCGCATGGTTCAGACCTCCTTGCCGCTTTTCGGCAACCCGGCTAACTGGGCGGGTGAGCACCCAGTCCCGTGGCTTTGCGTCCCCGGCTCACACCGAGTTTGCCTTTGTCGTTTCCGGACCGACGACGTGTCGTCAACCGGGCGGCAGGAGCGTGAGAGTCAAAGAAGATGGCGTCGCGCCCGGGCTGCTGGGGAACAACCTAGACAGTCGATGGCGATCCATCAATGGGGGAATGGTACCAGCGATACGGGTTCGGGCACATCATGCAAACGGACCAGACCGTTGCTAACCCCTCACAGTTGGATGACCCTCGTGCTGGCACCGTGCCTGGGTGCACCACCAACAAGGCCGGATTCTGTCGGCACCAGCAGATCTGGGGCCTGCCGGGCCCCAGCCGAGCGTGACGCTGTCCAGTCCGCCCTGTTCGGTCTTTTGTGCTGCTCCCACCGTCATCAACCCACCGGATCGGCCATATCGGATTGGAAACCGGAGGCGGCCGAGGAGCGCGACGCGGATGAGCCCGACAGACGCCCCGAATCTGATGGTGCCGGCAGCAGGGACAGTCGCAACCGATCCGCGGACCGGGGTCGATGGCCACCGCCAGCGGTGAGCGCTGGTTCTGGTTGCACGATGCTCGCGTGAATCGGTGCGCAGGCGCAACGCTCATTGTCGGCAGACCGACATTTGCGGCCGTCACCCTTGACAACGCAAATCGGTACTTCATTCGCGACTTCATTCGCGACTTCATCGGGCGGGGGCCCTGACCCGACCGAACATTTCGAACACCCGCTGGTAGCTTGACCCGGCTTCGAGTCGACGAGGGAGTCTCGCGTTGCGTTCCAGTTCCGGGCTTCTCCGAAAGCTAATTGCGCGCCTTCTCGTCGTGGTG
>JANOIS010000028.1:0-2564 GCA_031407755.1 Chloroflexota bacterium
AGACGCGCGAGGCTGGTCTTGCCGGTGCCCGGCGGACCCCACAGCAGGATCGACGCCAGGTGGCCGCGGGCGATGCTCCGGCGGAGGGGCCCGCGCTCACCGACGAGATGGGCCTGGCCGACGAAGGCATCCAGGCTGCGCGGCCGCATCCGTGCGGCCAGCGGCTGGCGCTCGGGCGGAGGCTGGAAGAGCGCCTCGGGCCGGGCACCGGTGGGGCGTCGGGCGGACGGCATCCGTGGATGGTAGCGCGCTGGTCCTGTGGCCACGATGGCCAGGGCCGCCGGCTGGCGTCAGGTCAGGCTGGTACCGGTTGCCTGCATGACCACCCAGATCCCGATGAGGATCGCCAGCATCGACCCGCCGATCGTGATGATCTTGCGGACATCGCGCATCACATAGCCGTATTCCTCGGCGGCACGGATGGCGATCGACCCGCCGCGGCCGGGGCCTCCGCTGTCCAGCGCTGCGCGCCGACCACGTTCACGCCGCTGGGTCGCCTCGCCCGCGGAGCGTTCGGCCGCGACGATGCGGGCTTCGAGCTCGGCGGCACGCGCCTCCTCATCATCGGTCAGCGTGATCGGCCGGGGGGTCGGGATGGCGGGCGTCGGCGATCGATCGACACCGGTGCGCTGGAGCGGGGCGCGCTGGCCCGGTCGCGAAGTGCTGCCGCGTGCACGCTTGGCCATGGTCGGGGAGGGCCTCCAGGGGTCTGGGTCATGACGGGGGCGCCGGAGCGCCAGGATCCGGTCCGCCAGCGGCAGAGGATAGCATCATGGTCGCCGGTCGCTGCCGATGCGTGGCCGGTAAGTGCCGACTGCTAGACTCGCGGGACTGTCTGGGAGGACCCGTCCATCGACCTCAATGCCGCCGTCGCGCCGTATCTCGGCGCCATCGTCATCGCCCTCGGCGTCGCCGTCCTGCTGCTGGTCCCGCTGGCGATCGTGCTGGCACGCCGTGTCGCGCGCATGAGCGCCCGATTGCACGGATTGACCCGAGGTGAGGAGGGTTCGGACCTCGAGAGCGTGCTCGGCGCCCACCTGGAGAAGGTCTATACGCTGGGCCGTGAGGTGGAGCGCCTGACGGCCCGGACGGGCGCCCTGGAGTCGGCCGGCCCCCACGCGTTCCAGCGTGTCGGGCTTGTTCGCTTCAATCCGTTCGAGGACACCGGTGGCAACCAGAGTTTCGCCCTGGCGATGCTCGATGCCGACGGCAACGGCTGGGTGCTCTCGAGTCTCCACGCCCGCTCCGGAACACGGGTCTACGCCAAGGCGATCCGCGGCGGTCTGGCGGAGGCGACGCTGTCCGAGGAAGAGAACGCCGCTCTGATGCAGGCCGCGGCCTGACAGCCTAGGTGTCACAGGGGTCCGTGATGGTGTGCACATGGCCCCCATCGCTGACCCCGCCACCATCGAACCAACCCTTCCCGCCACCGTGACCCGCCCCGTCGTGCGAGCCAGGCGACGCGGGCCGATGCCGCTCGATCAGATCCCGGCCTGGCGTGAGCTCGTGCCGGTCATGGGCCCCGCCCCCGCGGTCCCGTCCGGCTCCGGCGGCATGGGTCAGCTGCTTGGCGGGCTGGATCCGGACCAGCTTCGCGCGGTGACGCATGGCGACGGGCCGCTGCTCGTCGTCGCCGGGGCGGGGACTGGCAAGACCCAGGTCATCACTCGGCGCATCGCCTGGCTTATCGCCTCGCGCCGGGCGAAGCCGTCGGAGATCCTGGCCCTCACGTTCACGGACAAGGCCGCGGACGAGATGGCGGTCCGGGTGGACCAGCTCGTCCCATACGGCTATACGGACACCTCGATCGCGACGTTCCATGCCTTCGGCGATCGACTCATCCGCGAGTACGCCCTCGAGCTCGGGCTGCCGTCCGATGTGCGCGTCCTGTCGCGGGCGGAGGTGGTGATCTTCCTGCGCGAGCATCTGTACGAATTCGAGCTTGACGAGTATCGCCCGCACGGCAACCCCACCCGCTTCCTGGGCGCGCTCGCGACGCTGTTCAGCCGCTGCAAGGACGAGGACATCAGTCCGGCCACGTATGCGGCGCACGCCGGGCGGGTGGCTGCTGAGGCCGTGGCCGTCAGCGCGGCCGCCATCGTGGATCAGGATCGCGAGGCGGCGGCGGCTATGGCGGAGGATGCCCGCAGGCAGGCCGAGCTGGCGGGTGCCTTTGGTCGTTACCAGGACCTCCTCGCCGCCAACGGCTTCATCGACTTCGGCGACCAGGTGGCCATGGCCCTGCGACTCGTGCGTGACTCCACCGCTGCGCGGACGGCGATCGCCGGTCGATACCGCTACATCCTCGTCGATGAATTCCAGGACACGAACCGGGCCCAGGCGGAGCTGGTGACCCGCCTGGCCGAGCCCCATCGCAACGTGACGGTCGTGGGCGACGATGACCAGGCGATCTACGCGTTCCGCGGCGCGGCCGTGGACAACATCCTCGACTTCGAGGCGCGCTATCCGGCGGCGCGGACCGTCGTCCTGCGCCGGAACTACCGCTCCCTGGCGCCCATCCTGGATGCCTCGTACCGGCTCGTCCGGTTCAACGACCCGGACCG